>JAMFSL010000191.1 GCA_026225275.1 Puia dinghuensis | reverse complement strand
TTAAATGATTATGGATGAATTACTTATGGAGCGTAATGGTTGGCACGTTGGTGGTTTGTGCCGAATCGACGACAATATTGCTGATCGTCGTATCCGAAAAGCCATACATCCCCTTAAAGCTGACGGACCAAGTGCCGGCCGGAACATTTCTGAACTCGTACTGGCCGCTCCAGAAGGGTATGGCGTATAAGGTGTCGGCGCCGCTGACAGCGGTCACGAGAGCGCCTGCGCCAAAGGGCAGAACTGTACCCTGGATCTTAGCCATCACCATGTCGTTGAATATGGTGAAGTAGGGATCGAGGTAGAACTGGCCGTTCCAGAAAATGATCGAGCGGGAGAGGTTAAAGTCCAGCCAGAGTTTGAATTCGTTGTTGCTGACAACATCTACGTTGGTACGGCTGACATTGATCGTGAAATAATTATTGGGACCGAAGATAACAAGCGGATAAGAAGTGGTGCTGTCGGTGTAGATCTTGTTACTTGAACCCAGGGAGACTTCGATCTTCAGGACTTTACCGCTGGCGATGAGGCTGGAACTGAGCAGGGTATCGGTGCCGTTCCGGAGAGCCAGCAGGTTATAGATGCCGGGCGTGATGGTCAGCGTATCCCAGACAATCGATGAGTTGGAAGGACCGCGGCCCCAGCCACAATAGTTGTTGTTCCATTGATCGGGATTGTCGGGTGTGTTCGTCGTGGAAGCGGTGTCGACTTCTACCCTGATCCGGGTAATGTCAATGAATACGCTGTCCATTTGAATCGGGCCATCACCCATATAAAGGGACAACTGCGATTGTCCTGGGGGGATATTGGCGTTGGACTTTGAGGAGCTGGATTTGTTACAGGCAAAAATGAAGAGTACGGCAATGATACCGGAGGCTGCCGTGAGCCAGGCGCTGATCGTTTTCATATTCGTGTAGTTTTTAGGTAGATCTATTTCATTGCATTCTCAGGTATAGATACAGATACTTCATTCTCCTGAATAGGGTTGCCAAAAACCATTCCAAAGGCACGTTATTGATCCGTTAACCGTCGGTTAAGAGAGAAAAATGAGCCAGAATTTGGAAATATGAAAAAAGGGAGCTTATCTTTGCACCAGTTCTTACAACATCTCTTATCAAGAAAGGCTGAGGGAAATGGCCCTGCGAAGCCTTGACAACCTGCTGATGCTATAACAAGCTGAAAGTAAGGTGCCAACTCCATCCCGAGGAATATCGGGACAGATAAGTCAGATTCCAGCTTGACGATATAGATACAACATATTCAAAGCTCTTCTGACGAATCAGAAGAGTTTTTTTTTGCCCGGACATGCCATCGATGTTCCGGGTGTATTAAAGCTCTCTGATGATCTCTTGGTAAAGGTGTCGCTGGACAAAATTTAAATAACATTTTAAAATTTGTTTATCATGCAAGCGACAACACAACTCATTCACAGCATTCCTGTCGATCCTTTAACCGGCGCGATCTCCGTGCCTATTTATCAGACTTCCACCTTCGTGCAAGAAGCACCGGGGGTGAATAAGGGCTATGATTATGCGCGGTCGGGCAATCCGACGCGCGCTACTGTAGAGAGCCTGGTGGCGCAGCTGGAAGGTGGCCATACCGGTGCGGCCTTTGCCAGCGGGCTGGCGGCCATCGATGCGGTGGTGAAGCTACTGCAATCCGGTGACGAGATCGTGGCGGTAGATGATATTTACGGCGGTGCTTTCAGGTTATTCGAGCAGGTGTACAAGAAGTTCGGGATTACCGTTCACTATGTGGACACGTCGGACATCGATGCCGTTGCGGCCGTGCTGACAGCCAAAACGAAACTGATTTGGATCGAGACGCCTACCAATCCTACGTTGAAGATCTCCAATGTCCGGGCGCTTGCAGCTCTTGCGAAAGCACATGGCTGTCTGCTTTGTGTAGACAACACTTTTGCATCGCCGGCGTTGCAAAAGCCGCTGGCGCTGGGTGCGGACCTGGTCGTACATTCAGGCACCAAGTATCTGGGCGGGCACAGTGACCTGATTGCGGGTCTGGTGGTAACGGCCACAGCGGAGTTGGGGCAGCAGATCAAATTCCTGCAGAATGCCAGTGGTGCGATACTCGGGCCTTTCGACAGCTGGTTATTGATCCGGGGCATCGAGACCCTGCACCTGCGGATCCGGCAGCATTGCGCCAGTGCGCAGGCCATTGCGGAGTTCCTGCAACAGCATCCGGCCGTCGACAAAGTGTATTATCCTGGTTTGGCCACGCATCCTGGTCATGCGGTTGCGGCTGCCCAGTCGAAGGGGTTCGGAGGAATCGTTAGTTTCTCTTTGAAAGAGGATACGCAGGAGGCGGCGACCGCCTTTGTGACGTCTACAGGGTTGTTCAAGCTGGCGGAGAGCCTGGGTGGGATCAAGAGTCTGGTGTCGCATCCGGCACAGATGACGCATAAAACTATTCCTGCGGCCAAACGTAAAGCAGCTGGAGTAAGTGACAGTCTGATCCGGTTGTCGGCGGGGCTGGAGGATACGGAGGATCTGATAGAGGATCTTCGGCAGGCGTTTTCTACTTTAGAAAAAAATAAACACCAACAAAACATAGAATGGAAACACATAAGCAACTTACCATCGGGCTCTTTGGCTTTGGCGTAGTAGGCGAAGGTCTTTATAAAGTCTTGCAGCAGACGCCATCTTTGAAGGCAACCATTAAAAAAGTATGTATCAAAGATCCCGGCAAGAAGAGGGAGGCTCCGGCGGAACTATTTACAACCGACCGGCAGGTGATCCTGCAAGATCCGGAGATCAATGTTGTGGTGGAGGTCATCAACGAGTCGGGTCCGGCGTTCGAGATCGTTTCGACGGCCCTGCGGAGCGGCAAGTCGGTGGTGAGTGCGAGCAAGAAAATGATAGCGGAGCATTTGCCGGAGTTGCTGCAGCTGCAGAAAGAGACGGGGGCTTCTTTCCTGTATGAGTCGGCGGCTTGTGCGTCCATTCCTGTGATCAGGAACCTGGAAGAGTACTATGACAATGACCTGCTGCACTCCATCAAGGCGATCGTGAATGGCAGTACCAATTTTATCCTGACGAAGATGTTCGAGGAGAAGCTGGATTTCCAGGAGGCTTTGTTGCTGGCGCAGCAATTGGGTTTCGCCGAAAGCGATCCTTCGCTGGATGTGGAAGGCTATGATGCCGCCAATAAATGGACTTTTCTTTTGACGCATGCTTATGGGATCGTGGTGAAGACGAGTGACCTGGTATTCAACGGCATTCAACATATACAGGCCGGGGATGCCGCTGTCGCGCGTGAAAAACATTATGACATCAAACTGGTGGCGCAGGCCAAGAAGCTGCAGAATGGCAAGGTAGCGGCCTTTGTGCTGCCGCAGTTCATTCGCCAGGACGATCACCTGGCGTTTGTGAAGAATGAATATAATGGGGTGGTGATCGAGAGTGGTTTTTCGGACAAGCAGTTCTTTTATGGCAAGGGGGCCGGCTCCTTCCCTACTGCCTCGGCGGTATTGAGTGATCTGTCTGCCCTGCGGTATCAATATAAGTACGAATACAAAAAACTTTATCATCATACGCCGCATCAGCTGACGGATGATTTTTATGTGCGGATATATGTCAGCTTTGATGACTGGAAATATATTCCCAGGGACCGCTTTGAGTGGATCGAGGAATGGCATGCGGAGACAGATCGCAAGTACCTGATCGGCGTGATCCATTTCCGGGAGCTCCGTCAGAACAGCTGGTGGAAAGAGAATGGCACTTCGCTGATACTGACCCCTGATCCGGTGATCGAAGACGTAGAGATCCGCAAGCTCAAGAAGAAGAGTCTGGAACTGGCGGGGATCGTTTAGGGCCGCACTGCGTCCTACTTATTTTCCGAGGCGGAAAGAGTATCCGAGCGAGAGGAGCGCGTTACCCGTATGATCCTTTCCGTCGGCGCTGCTCTTTTGGATATTGAGGAAGCCATATTCACCGCGGACATCGAGGAAAATTTCATTTCTTCCGAACGGGTAGGCCAATCCGACGCCACCGGAGATGCCGACGTTGAATTTATGAATGTCGGAGGTGATATTGGTGTTGGCGTTGAAGTCCTCCGGCGTCGGAGAAATAAGTTGGGTCGCCCCCGCATCCTCATAAATATAGCTGCTGCCTTTGGTTTTTTCTTCCGCGTGCAGCAGGTATCCGATATAGGGTCCTGCATTCACATAGAACTTCCATGTCTTTCCCCAGGTCAGCCGGGCGAGTATGGGCAGCTCCAGGTAATCGAGGGCGGCCGTATTCTTGAAATTGCCGTAGAAGTACTGGCCGGGCTGAAGGTAGCTCTGGTATTGGGCCGGCAGGTTGGTAATCGCCTGAACGCCATCATGTTTGCCGCCCTGGCCGGCATAGTTCAATTCCACTGCAATGGAAAATTTTTTGGTGATGCCGAAATCAGAATTGAGGCCGAAATTTCCGGCCAGCCGGGAGGTGTAGCCAGTGCTTAGCGCGTTGCCTTTGCCGCCGCTAAGATCGGGAATGCTGAGACCGCCATGAACGCCGAGCCAAATAGGTTGAGCCGATGCTGCGCCAGCAACCATAAGTACTGCGAGGAGCATACTGAGGGACCAAGTTAACTTTCTCATGCCGATTGTAGTTTAATGCCTATAAATTGGATTCAAAAAATAAATTTACAAAACTTTTAACATTTCGGCTGCCTAATAGGTTCAGGGAAAATAAATTTAAGCGGGGCCGTTAGCGGCGTCTTTCTGATGACGCCAGAGATCGTGAAAGATGGGACTGTTATGAAGGAGTTCTTCGAAGGTGCCTTCGGCGGCGATCCTGCCCTGGTCGAGGACATATACATAATCGAAACGAGGCAGCAGGTGGAGGCGATGGATAGATGAAATGATTGCTTTGTCCGCGAATGCCTGGAAGAGTCCTCCATAAATGAGGGCTTCGGTTCGTGGATCGACGCTGCTGGTGGGTTCGTCCAGCAGGACGATGCCGCTGTCGCGGGCGGCCAGGATGCCACGGGCCAGGGCCAGGCGTTGTTTTTGTCCACCTGAGAGGTTGACGCCTTTCTCGCGAATATCCGACAGTAATCCTTGCGGCAGTTGGCTGATGACTTCGGTGAAGTGTGCGGACTGGCAGACCTGCATGATCTCTTCGTCGCTGAAGGGCAGGCCGAGGGTAATATTATACGCCAGGGTATTTTCGAAGATTTCCGGCTCCTGGGGGAAGAGGGTGACGTCTTCATTGAGGCGTTCGAGCCAGAGACCGTTCGAGGAAGAGGACGCGGGGGTGGATGACTTTGATGCGGATGTCCTGACGCTGATCTCCATGCCTGGTTCGGGAAGATAGAGGCCCCGGAGGAGTGCCAGGAGGGTGCTTTTGCCGCTGCCGCTAGCCCCTATCAGGGCTATCCGCCGTCCCCTTGTGATCGTGAAGGCCAGATTATGCAGGCTTTGAGCGTGCTGGCCGGCATCATAAGTAGGTCGGTGGGAAAAGTTCAGCTGTCGGATATCGATCGAGCGCCAGTCCGCCGGCAGTCCGTCGGGTCTGTCGGCACGATGTTGTTCGGCATACGCCGCGCTTATAAGATTGGCTGTCTGCACGTTGGTATTGAACTGAACGACGTCGGTGTATTGCCAGGCGATATCCTGGAACACGCTGGTGAACTGGTTGACATAGCCCAGCAGGGTGACCAGGCCGCCGATGAGGAATAATTCGCCGGGTTTCCAGTGTTGATATACATAGCCGAAGGCAATCAGTGCGTAAATGCCTACGATCATCATTTCGGCGGTGAACCATTTCCATTCATTGATGAGGGCGCTACGGCGGAAGGGCCGAAAAATTTGTTGCACCTTATGCAGGAGGCCCGTCTCCATACTCTTTTCCAGTCGCAGGGTGATGACCGTCATTATATTCGACAGGCTGTCGAACAAGGTGGCGGAGACAGTATGCTCCTGTTCATTGACTTCATCAAGGGCTTTGACAAAGGGTTTGTCGAAGAGGCGGATGATGAATATCGTTCCGATGCCCAGGATGACGGCGATGCCGCCGAATAAAGGGGAGAAGTAGAGGATGGCGATGACAGAGAAGATGAATTTAGTCAGGGCGTAGACGTACATGAAACCGCGGTCGAAGAATTCACGGAGAGCTTCATAGGCTTTGCGGACGCGGTTGATCGTTGAGCCGCTATGATGGTCCTGTTGCCATTTGACCGGTAGGTGGAGGACCTGGTGATATTTTTCCTGCAGGAAGTTACGGCTGAGGTGGAAGGCCAGGGTACGCTCCATCAAACGTGCGGGACCATGAAAGCACCATTGGACGAATTTTATCCCGATATAGCCTGTGACATATTGCGCTGCATAGTGGAGGACGTGTTTGGTATCCTGTTGTATCTTACCGATGAACCAGCCGAAGAGGATCGGGTTAAGGGACCAGGTGGCATTGGCGCAGATAAACATGACATAGACCAGGACATATTTTTTCCGTTCGTGACGGGCGTAATGCCAGGCTGTCCGGAGCAGTGATATATAAGGATTGGCCATCGACGAGACGAAGATAGCAAGGAAGTCTGAATTTTACCGGGTGGCGATGGCGGTAAAGGAGGATAATTGACAGTAAATGCGTAAATTGGGACCATTCTGAAGGAGCCATTTCCCTTCTGCCTACTTTCTCTAAAATCCATCTATTTTCATTAGCCCCAAAGCTGGGTGCGCATTCTTTTCGCATTCGAGTTTGAACAAACAAGATCGTTATTATGAAGGTTACCAGCAATACCCTGTTCGATATTTTGTCCCGGCTACGCGTTTATTTCCAGGGAGAGAATGTGATACGAAGCTATGAAAAAGAAGATCCGTTCCGCTCCGAGCTCTACAATTCCGACCAGATGGATAGTCATGGGCAGATTTTAGCCCGGTCGCACAAGCTGATGAAACGCAATGCCGGCGATCGGTTGTTGAAGAGGCTGGATGCCAATGAAAATACATTAGAGGAAGTACGCAGCCTGCTGGTGGAAAGCATCAGTGCAAGCAAGACCATTACCCCCGGCGCCGAATGGCTGCTCGATAATTTCTATCTCATAGAAGAGCAGATGATCCTGGCGAGGAAGCACTTACCAAAAGGATACAGCGAGGCCCTCCCCTGTCTGGCGGAAGGCATATCTGCCGGGATGCCCCGGGTCTATGATATTGTACTGGAAATCATTTCTCATAGTGATGGCCGGGTAGATGTAAAGAGCCTGAGCAGTTTCATTGCGGCTTACGAGGAAAATACGGTGCTGACGCTGGGGGAATTGTGGGCCATCCCTATCATGCTGCGGCTCGGGGTGATCGAAAACCTGCGCCGGATCTCCGGAAAGATCGCGCTGGACCTGATCGATCGTAACCTGGCCGATTACTGGGCGGACAGGATGACAACAACCGTCAAAGATGAACCGGGCAATCTGATCCTGACGATTGCCGATATGGCCAGGTCGAAACCGGTGCTGAACAGTGCTTTTGTGGCCGGCTTTACCCGGGAATTGCAGGGGAAGGGGCCGGCGCTGGCGCTGCCGTTGAGCTGGATGGAACAGCAGTTGACGGGCATGGGGATGACCAGTAATGATCTGGTGCGGCAGGAGAATCAAAAACAGGCGAGTGACCAGGTATCCGTCCGGAACAGTATCGGTACGCTGCGGGTGATCGGGGCGACCGACTGGCGGGATTTTGTCGAGGAGCTGAGTCATGTGGAAGCCGTGTTGAGGCAAGACCCTGCAGGCACTTATCCGCTAATGGATTTTGCCACCCGGGACAGGTACAGGCATGTGGTGGAAGCGACTGCCAAGGCGTGTCCTTTGTCGGAGACGGATGTGGCGCGGCGGGCGGTGGCGCTCGCGGCGGCGGGCAAAGATAGTGTGGGGGGAAATGCCGGGAAGCTGGGGCATATCGGTTATTATCTGATCGACAAGGGGCTTGAGTCTATGGAGAAGGCTGCGGGCATGCGTTATACTTTGAGACAAAGGCTCGATCGGGTCTGCCGGCGGGCGCCGGTGTTCCTGTATGCGATGTCCATCACTATACTGACGCTGGCGGTAGCGGCCGGGATCTTTCTGCTGGTGTACCGGCCGGAGCTTCATGGCTGGCCTTTTTGGTCGCTGGCGGGCTTGTTGTGTCTTGCGGGTTCGGCCCAGCTGAGCATTTCCCTCGTCAACTGGCTATCGACCATCCTGATCAGTCCCAGGCTGCTGCCACGGATGGATTTTTCCACGGGGGTACCGGCTGAATACCGGACGCTGGTGGTGGTCCCTACCCTGCTGATCGATGCGGCTTACATCGAGGAACTGGTCGAAGCTTTGGAGATCCGCTATCTCGCTAATTCGGGAGTCCATCTTCATTATGGGCTGCTGACCGATTTTCCCGATGCCATGGCGGAGACGCTGCCGGCGGATGAGGAGCTGCTGGAATTGGCGAAAAAAAGTATCGAGGCGCTGAATGAAAAATATAGCGATGCGGAAGAGGACCGGTTCTTTCTCTTTCACCGGCCGAGAACCTGGAACGCACGGGAAGGGAAATGGATGGGTTATGAACGAAAAAGAGGAAAGCTGGCGGCGCTGAATGCCTTTATCAGGGGACGGGGCGGAGATAACTTTTCCGTTGTCATCGGCCGTGCCGGCATCCTGTCACCCGTCAAATATATTCTTACGCTGGATTCCGATACACAGCTGCCGCGGGAGTCGACATGGCATTTCGTTGCGACCATGGCCCATCCCCTGAACCAGGCGGTTTATAATCCGAAGAAGAACCGGGTGACGGAGGGTTATGGTATCCTGCAATCCCGGATGGCATCCGCGATTCCCAAAACAGCAGTCAGCTGGTACCTGCGGATGCAGGGTGATCTTTCCGGTATCGATCCGTATACGCGGGTATCGTCTGATGTATACCAGGATCTTTTTGGCGAAGGCTCCTTTATCGGCAAGGGGATCTATGATGTCGATATTTTCGAGCAGGCGGTGGGCCATGTATTCCCCGACAACCGCATCCTGAGTCATGACCTGCTGGAAGGCTGTTATGCCAGGTCGGGTTTGCTCAGTGATGTGATCCTGTACGAAGACAATCCTTCGCAATACCGAGCGGACGTCAAACGACATCACCGGTGGATCCGTGGCGACTGGCAGATCGGGTCGTGGATGATGCCTTTTGTTCCGGCTGCGAATGGTAAGTTGACCAGGAACAGGCTGTCCGGGCTGTCGAGGTGGAAGATCTTCGACAACCTGCGCCGTAGCCTGCTGCCGCAGTGCCTGCTGCTGTTGTTGTTGATGGGCTGGTTCCTATCGCCCTTTCCCTGGTTGTACACGATGGTCGTCACGCTGCTGCTGCTATTGCCGTTACTGATGGGTGCGGCCTGGCAGTTGATCAACAAGCCCGGGGATCTCACTTTTAGCGCGCATGTAGCCGAGGTGGTGATATCCGTGAGGGATATTCTGATCCGGTTTGCTTTCGACATAACAGTCCTGCCCTACCAGGCCTATAGCTATACCGATGCCGTTATCCGCACCAATTGGCGGATGATCATTACGAAGAAAAGATTATTGGAATGGTCACCCTTCGCCGCCGGCTCCCGACGGAAGACCGGGACGCTGGCCACCGCCTATGGGGCCATGTGGATAGCGCCCTTGTCGGGTCTGGTCTGCACTTGTCTGCTCGCCTATCTTCGTGAGCCGGCCTGGTATGCCTCGCTGCCGATCCTTGTCCTGTGGAGTCTCGCGCCAGCCATCGCCTGGCGAATGAGCGTCCCGGAGGTATCGGAAGATCCCCGATTGCAGCCGGAACAGGTAGCCTTTCTACACCAGGCTGCACGTAAGACCTGGTCTTATTTCGAACATTTCGTGACGGCCGATGAAAACTGGCTGCCGCCCGACAATTACCAGGAAGAGCCTGTTGCCATCATTGCGCACCGCACCTCACCGACCAATATGGGGATGGCTTTGTTGGCCAACCTGGCCGCATTCGATTTTGGCTATATCCCCTGCGGAGAGCTGTTGCAGAGATGCAAGGATGCTTTGCAGACCATGGAGAAGCTGGAACGGTTCAAGGGACATTTTTTCAACTGGTACGATACCCGGTCCCTGCTGCCTCTTCCTCCCAGGTATGTGTCCACCGTCGACAGCGGCAACCTGGTCGGGCATTTGCTGACGTTGAGGCAGGGTCTTCTGACGCTGCACGACGAACCGCTGTTCGGGCTGAATGTCTATGAAGGGCTGCGGACTACAGTCAGGATCATCCGGGACCTTCCTGAAAATCAGGTCGCGGGGTCGACTGTCAGGATATTGGAGGAGTTGACCATCGCCATCGAAGAAGATCGGTCTTTGCTCAATGTCAGGAACCGCCTGGAAAATTTAGCCGCTCTTGCCGCCGGGCTGACCGTGGCTGGTAAGGAGGACGTCACCGCGATGAACGACTGGCCCACTAAGCTGACCACGCAGATCCAAGCCTTCCGGGAGGATCTTACGGAAATGGCGCCCTGGATCGAGCTGTTGCCGGTCCCACAGCGGTACAGCCGTTTGGCGGTAGCGGATCAGATGCCAACAATGCTATTGAGCCGCGACTTGTCCGGATTGCTGGCCTCCGATATCGATCAGTGTGAGCAAGAGGCGGGTAGTGCTGAAGAAAAAGAATGGCTGGTGCGGATGCGGGCCTGTCTGGCCAAGAGTAACCGGCTGGCCACCGAAAGGATTGCACTGGCCGAACAGTTAGCGGCACAATGCGATGCCTTCAGCGATGTCGAATATGACTTCCTGTATGATAAAACGACGGCGCTGCTCCAGATCGGTTATAACGTTGAAGATCAGCGGAAGGATGACGGCAGCTATGATCTGCTGGCTTCCGAATCAAGGCTGGGTATTTTTGCAGGTATCGCTCAAGGCAAACTTCCGCAGGAAAGCTGGTTCGCCCTGGGCCGGCTGTTGACCAATCCCGATGGCTATCCCATCCTCATGTCATGGAGCGGGTCGATGTTCGAATACCTGATGCCGCAGCTGGTGATGCCCGCTTATGACAATACTTTACTCTACCAGACCAATATAGCGATGGTCAGGCGGCAGATAGAATACGGTGGACAGCGGGATGTGCCCTGGGGTATTTCGGAATCCGCCTATAATATGGTGGATACGAGCCTGAATTATCAGTACCGGGCTTTCGGCGTGCCGGGTTTGGGGCTGAAGCGCGGGCTGACAGAGGACCTTGTCATTGCGCCTTATGCGACCATGCTGGCGTTGATGGTGATGCCACTAAAAGCATGTGCCAACCTACAGGTCATGGCGGGAGAGGGATTCGAAGGAGAATTCGGCTTTTACGAAGCTGTGGATTATACGGCCGGTCGGCTGCCAAGAGGCAAGAATCACACGATTGTCCGTTCGTTCATGGTGCATCACGAGGGGATGAGTCTGTTGTCGCTGGCGTACGTCCTGTTGAATAAACCCATGCAGCAGCGATTCGCTGCGGAGTTGCGTTTTCAGGCGACCTTGTTGCTGTTGCAGGAGCGGATTCCGAGGGCTATGACGACTTATGCACACCAGACCGATCCGCTGGAAATACAGACGACGCCGGCGGATATTCCGGTACGGCGGATCACTACTGCCGCTACACCGATACCGGAGATACAATTATTGAGCAATGGCCGATATCATGTGATGATCACCAATTCCGGCGGCGGGTATAGCCGGTGGAAGGATATAGCGGTTACCCGCTGGCGGGAGGATACCACCAAAGACGACCGGGGCATTTTCTGTTATATCAAGGATATCGGAAGCGGCAGCTTCTGGTCGAATACAGCACAGCCGGCTTTGCAGCAGGCCAAGGGTTACGAGGTCTTATTCTCCCAGGGGCATGTCGAGTTCCGGCGGCAGGATTTAGGGATCGATACCAAAACCGAGATCGTGATCTCGCCCGAGGACGATATGGAGATGAGGAGGGTCAGGATCACCAACCGGACACATTCTGCCAAAGTGCTGGAGATCACGAGCTATGCCGAAATGGTGCTGGCGAGCCAGGGTTCCGACGAAGCGCATCCGAGCTTCAGCAACCTTTTTGTCCAGACCGAGATCCTGCCCGAGCAGCGGGCCGTTCTTTGTACGCGCAGGCCGCGATCTGCCGAAGAAATGCCGCCGTGGCTGTTCCACCTGATGGAGGTGCATGGCACTACGGTGGAGGCCGTCTCATATGAAACGGACAGGATGCAGTTCACCGGCAGAGGAAAAACGCTGGTTCATCCGCAGGCGATGGATGATGAGACGTTGTCAGGTAAGCAGGGGGCGGTGCTCGACCCTATCCTGTCCATTCGTTGCCGGATCACTATCAAGCCCCACCAGACGGCGACCATCGACTTAATCTATGGGATCAGCGAAACGCGGGAGGCCTGCGAGGGACTGATGAATAAATACCGGGATCCGCATTTGAAAAATCGTGCTGTGGATCTCTCGTGGACGCATAACCAGGTGTTGCTGCGCCAGATCAATGCTACGGAGGCGGATGCGCAATTGTATGATCAGCTGGCGGCTTCCGTTATCTATGCCAATCCTGTATTGCGGGCCGACTCGTCCGTCATCCTGAGCAATGGCAGGGGGCAATCCGGGTTATGGAGTCATTCCGTCTCCGGCGATCTGCCTATTGTATTGTTGCATATTTACGACCAGGAGAGCATGGAGCTGGTGCGGCAAATGGTGCAGGCGCATGCGTATTGGCGGCTGAAGGGGCTGGCGGCGGACCTGGTGATCTGGAATGAAACGTATGGCAGCTACCGGCAGGCCCTGCAAGAGCAGATCATGGGGTTGGCGACGATAGAAGGAGGCAATGCGGCAGGTAACAGCCGGGGAGGCGGCATTTTTGTCCGGACGGCCGATCAGATCTCTTCCGAAGACCGGATTCTTTTTGAAAGCATTGCCCGGGTGATCATCTCTGACAACAAGGGCACTTTAGCCGAGCAGGTGAACGGGCATTACCAGGAAAAACCGATGCCACCGGAACTGAAGGTGAAGCCGGTGATAGCGCAACCCATCGCCGAAGCGGCAGTGTTGCCGGAAGGACTGACCTTTTTCAATGGCACCGGCGGCTTTGAGCCGAGTGGTCATGAATATACCATCGTCACGGATAAGAAGAACACTTCCCCGGCGCCGTGGGTGAATGTGATCGCCAATCCGAATTTCGGGACGGTGGTTTCTGAGAGCGGTTCTGCCTATACGTGGGTGGTCAATGCGCATGAGTACCGGCTTACGCCCTGGAGTAACGATCCCGTATCCGACATTGGAGGGGAGGCATTTTATCTGCGTGACGAGGAAACGGGTCTTTTCTGGTCGCCCATGCCTTTCCCGGCACGGGGGACGACGCCCTATATCACGACGCATGGCTTTGGGTATACGCTGTTCAAACATACCGAGCAGGGGATCTCCACCGAATGCCAGGTCTTTGTCGATAAGGTTTTGCCGGTTAAATTCATCGCGCTGAAAATAGTCAACCGGTCCGGGCGGGAGCGTAAGCTGTCGGCCACTGGGTTCATGGAAATGGTCCTGGGTGATATGCGTCCCAAAACAGGCATGCATATTACTTCGGAGCAGGATTCGGATACCGGCGCGTTGCTGATCCGGAATCGCTATAATACAGCTTTCACGGACAGGGTCACTTATTTCAAGGTCGATGGGAATGGGTTGAGTGTGACGGCGGACCGTACGGAATTCATTGGCCGGAATGGGCGTCTGGGGAATCCACTGGCAATGCGGCGGAAAAATCTTTCCGGCAGGACCGGTGCGGGTATGGATCCCTGTGCGGCCTTGCAGGTCAGGTTCGATCTGTTAGACGGAGCTGAGAAGGAAGTGATCTTCCAGCTGGGAAACGGAGACAATCTAGCCGCAGTGCAGGCCTTGCTGGGGCAGTTTTGGAGTAGGGAGGCCGTGATGCAGTCCCTTCAGGGGGTAAAGGACTTTTGGCGGGAGGCCCTGGGTACCGTGCAGGTGACCACGCCCGATCCTGCGCTGAATTTGCTGGCGAATGGCTGGCTACCCTATCAGACCATGGCTGCGAGGATATTTGCGCGTAGTGGGTTTTATCAATCGGGCGGTGCATTCGGGTTCAGGGATCAGCTGCAGGATGTGCTGGCGTTGCTGGCGATCCGGCCGGAGCTCACGAAAGAACAAATATTATTAAGCGCCTCCCGGCAGTTTTCGGAAGGGGATGTGCAGCACTGGTGGCATCCGCCGGAGGGAAGAGGGGTCAGGACGCGTTGCAGTGACGATATGTTATGGCTGCCTTACGTAGTCTCACGATATATTGCCGCCACGGGTGATACGGCCATCTTATCATCGGCGGTAGGCTATCTGGAAAGCCGGTTGCTGCATCCCGGGGAAGAGTCTTTGTATGATCTGCCGGTGAGTGGCAATTTAAGCGGCACGCTGTACGAACATTGTGTTCGGGCCATCAAGTACTGTCTTCAATTGGGGAAACACGGGCTGCCGTTGATGGGGTCCGGGGACTGGAATGACGGGATGGACCAGGTAGGTATCAAGGGACAGGGCGAAAGCGTATGGCTGGGATTTTTCCTTTACGATGTGCTGATGCGCTTTATCGAAGTGGCGAAAGACTTTAACGATCAGGTATTTGTTTCGGAATGCCAGACCAATGCCGCTGCTTTACGGACGGCTATCGAATCGACGGCCTGGGACGGAGAGTGGTATCTGCGGGCCTGGTTCGACGATGGAACGCCGTTAGGTTCCAAGGAGAATAACGAGTGCCGGATCGATGCGATTGCACAAAGCTGGTCCGTTTTATCGGGGGCCGGAGATAAAAAGAGAAGTATAACGGCCATGGCTTCGTTGGACAAGTACCTCGTCAGGAGGGATATCGGGCTGATCCAGCTGCTGGATCCACCCTTTAACGGGCATGGGCTGCATCCGGGATATATCGAAGGGTATGTGCCGGGGGTCCGGGAGAATGGCGGTCAGTATTCGCATGCCGCCATCTGGACCCTGATCGCTTTTGCCCAATTGGGCGAGCGGGAGAAGGCCTATGAATTATTCAGTATGATCCAGCCTTTGCGGCATGGGTCGAATGCTGCGGCCATCCAGGTCTACAAGACTGAGCCTTATGTGATGGCGGCGGATGTATATGCCAATGAGTCGCATCGGGGGAGAGGTGGATGGACCTGGTATACGGGTTCATCCGGCTGGATGTACCAGTTCATCATGGGGTCGCTGCTGGGAATGGAGTTGAAGGCCGACAAACTGGGTTTCAAACCATGCTTCCCGCTGGACTGGCCTTCCATCACGGTGGTTTATCGGTATAAGCGATCTACCTACCGGATCACGGTGTTTCAGGCGGGGGATGAGGCGGAGTCGCGATGGGAGATGGATGACCGGTCAGGCAAGGGGGGAGCTGTCGAGCTGACGGATGATGGATTGGAGCATGAGGTTAAAATCTATGTGGGGATGGGAGTTTTAGCTGAGGTTTAGTTGTTAATTTCCAGTTCTAAAAAATCAAATATGAAAAGACGAACTGCTGCTTTACTGGTTTTTCTGTCGATGATGACTTTCGCGGGGCATGCGCAAAAAGGCAAATGGGTCTATCTGTTCGATGGGACGTCGGTGGCGGCTCTTCGGGGGTACATGATGGATAGTTTTCCGAGCCAGGCCTGGAAGGTTGAGGATAGTGCCCTGGTGGCACAGACGAATGTTCCGAATGTCGATTTCCTGACCAAGAAGAAGTACAAGAATTTTGAACTGTCCCTTCAATGGGCGGTGTCGAAGGGCGGCAACAGCGGGGTGTTTTACTATGTGGTGGAGCGGTCGGCGCATCAGTCGCACAATGGAAATAGCCCAAACTGGCTGGATAATCCTGAGATGCAGATCCTGGACGACATAGGATTTAACGACACGGCAGCTATTCGGTCGGCTGGTTCGTTGTATGACCTGATTGCGCCGGTGGGTAAGGTGTTGAAGCCGGTGGGGGAATTCAATACGGCTGAGCTGATCGTCAATCATGGTCATGTGGAGAACTGGCTGAATGGGGTGAAGGTGGTTGAGTACGATCTGGGATCGGATCAGCTGAAGGCGTTGATCAGTAAGAGTAAGTTTAAGAACAATCCGAATTTTGCGCAGAGTACGGATGGGTATATTATGTTTCAGCATCATGGGCAGAGGGTGTGGTTGAAGGATATTAAAGTCCGGGAGTTGTAGATGGATGGCGGCGGCGGCCAAGCATTTGGAATTTTTTTTTGGGGGGGATTTTTTGAGCGGGCATATGTCTTTTTTTTCGGAGGTTAAAAATCTTAGTCTTTTTTCGAGATTATTACCTGTTTTGCGGTAGTTTGCTCGAAAAAAAACTATAACCAGGGGGGATGGGACTTATGAGTGGGATTGCCGCCTACATAGCCGGTTTGCTTTCCAAAGAGATTTACACTTTTTCTCGGGAAGAGTTGCGAGAGCATGTTACGGAAAAAGATGTTCCGCTCGGCAGAGAATTGTCCCGGCTTGCTGAGAACAAACAAATCATTAATCTAAGAAAGGGGTTTTATCTGATCCTACCGCCCATGCGGGGAGGACAGCCTATGTTATCGGCGCGGTGGCAGGGTCGGGTGTCATCATCATCGGAGCGCTCCTTGCCGTCGATTGATCGCTATGCCGACAGCTTATTTCGCTATCTGGACAGGCCTTATTATGCAGGTTTATTCACAGCAGCGCGTTGTCATGGCGCCGGTTATCTTCCGTCACAACAGGAATGTTTTGTTATCCAGCGGCCGGCGCTACTAAATATCGCAAAACACGGGTTGAATATTCATTTTTATACCACAGTGCAATGGCCTGAAAAAAATCTTTTGCCATATGTATCAGCGGACGGATCTCTCCTTATTTCCTCCCTTGCCTTAACCATGGCGGATCTCATCCACTATCAAACGAAATTAGGTGGCGCAGACAGCATCAGTCCGGTTTTTGGGGAATTATCCGAAGGAGTAGAGGAAAAAGATATGACCGATCTTTTATCCTGGTATCCACACAAAAGCATCCTGCAGCGACTGGGCTTTTGGCTGGAGCAAAACGAGGCGAATCCGACCATCACAGATCTTTTATTTGATCATTTACAGCAGCAGCCTTTTTATCCGGTACTGTTAAGCCCGGAAAAACTACAAAAGGCCGGAGCCGTCGACAATCGATGGAAAATAGACGACACTACAAAAGAAAATTAGGTACATCCGTAAATTAGGCATACATTTATTTCATGAACAAATCTTCCTTATATAAGGGCTGTCTGGAACCCATCGTCATGCAGTTGCTACGGACGAACCGGCGGATGTATGGCTATGAGATCACGCAGACGGTCAAGGAGATCACGAAGGGAGAACTGCAGATTACGGAAGGCGCCTTATATCCTTTGCTGCACCGGCTGGAGGCGGAGGGTTTATTGGAAGCGGAAATGGAAATGGCTGACAACCGGATGCGAAAATATTATTCCCTGACCAGGGCGGGCAAAGAGGAGACTACGAATGCGGTGGGGGAATTGAAATTATTTATGCAAACGCTGGAGCGATTGGTCAATCCTACAATAGCCTGATATGCTGACAAAAGAACAAATCGACTATCTGTTTGAATTCTGCCAGACGAAGGGTGTCAAATATTATGATGTGCAGGTGGAATTAGTCGACCACCTGGCGAATGCGATCGAAAAGGAGCTGGCGGAGCATTCCGACTGGTCTTTTCAAAAGGCGCTGGATGTGGTTTTCGTCTCTTTCGGGCATGTGAATTTTAAGCCGCTGGTCCGG
>JAMFSL010000190.1 GCA_026225275.1 Puia dinghuensis | reverse complement strand
GGCTCTATGCTGCCAGCCGTGCGGATAGTCGTCGCGCCACCCGCCAGATACATCCGGGGGAATGAATACGGCATTTCCGCCACATTGAAATAGGCGCCCATAACCATGGTATAGTAAAAATGCTCATGCAGCATGACCATACCCGGAATGACGGTCTTGCCCGAGCAGTTGATCACGGTGGCTCCCGCCGGGGGCTGGACGGCTCCGGTCATGCCGAGCTTGGTTATGACGCCGTTCTCAATCACGATAGTCTGATGCTTTTTGGCCGGGCTCCCGGTGCCATCGATCACTGTCGCGTCGACCAAGGCGGTTACATGCGCGGTGTCGGTGATAAACTTTGCGTCCGGTCCCTTTAACAGCTGGGCCTGGCCCGGGACCGATGCCAAACAAATGACGGTGCAAAAAATGGCTGTCCTCATGATACTAAGATAATCATTTTGCTTACTTATTCTTCAGCAGTTTTATGTGTATGGGACCGATTCTTGCGGTGAAGTCAATGGTCACGCTGTCCCCATAGTACTTTCCGACCTGGTGCAACAATCTTCCGTTGATCGGAAGATCGAAAGACAGTACCGAATCCTTATAACTGCCATTTTCCAGATCAAGCGAGCCCTCGGGGCCCTCGATGGAGCCCGTCAGCTTTTGACCCTCTACTTTAAAGGTATACGTCACTTCCATCGATCCGGTAGCGGAGTCTGCCACTCCCGTCCATTTCCCTGTGGGATCTGCGGTCATGGCGAAACAAACGGTGAAGCAAAAGAGCAGCAGGGCCGTAAAGGCAAATTTATTCTTCATATTGAACGATTTTGGATGTAAACTATATGACTCGGTCGGAACTCCCCCGGCTTTTTAGACGAAGAACGTTTTAAATCGACGGAATGACGGTAATTTCATCATGCGGTAACAATCTTTACTTACCTTCCTTCCCTATGACATATCGAATCCCTCCATTTATTGAAAAAGCATTCGAAAAAGGATTTTCTCATACGGACGAATCAAACAAACAATCTTTTTTTTACACCGAGGATATCGGCGTGTTAAAAGTCAAAGAAGGAAAGATCATCTGCTGTGATCCCTTTTGGTTTAACCACGACCAACCCTTCACCACTGCCTTCCCTACCGGCAACTTTCCTGTCCAGTTAGCCATCGCGCAGATCGCCGATGACGAACGCGTCGCCTTCGCCAGACTTGTATTCTCCGATCAACAGCCGGTCGAATGGACAATGGCCATCATCGAAGGACAGGATATCTCGACGTTAGGGGCAGAAGAGTTCTTTGGCTACGGAGTAGATGCCGGGACAGGAGCCTTCCTCGATACATCCGCGGCCGAAGAGTTCTACGCTTATGCAAAGGAAAAAGATAGTATGAAAGAGCTAAGCGATGAGATGGAGAAGAACTATAAAGACACGAGGGACTGGTTTGTCTGGCAAAGAAATGATGTAAACGTTGCCGTATTCCACTCCGGCTGGGGCGATGGCTCTTACGCCTCCTATATAGGCAGAGATAAAGATGGAGCCATCTGCCGTCTCGTGACGGACTTCGGCGTAATAGATTAAAATGCCAATGAATCTAGGCCAATCCCGAAAATCGAGAACATCATGCCTGACTATTATCTTTATACTGCTTATAAAGACAGGATCGGGCATAGCCCCTATGCACGGGACACCTTGGGATACATCAGCACTGAACGTGCGGCAGTAGATACCACGCTATCGAAGGATGACAATTCCGATAGAGTCTTGGCCCGGGATAGATTCGACACCAATCAGACATTCAGCCTAATCGGTATTGCATACAATAAAAGAAAGCATTACATTTGCAACGATTATAAATCTCATCAAGCCTTGGGCCATGTAATATCACGAACATATTAACCATTTTTTTTGCCCTCCACCCGGGAGCGCTGTGATATTCTTTTTCTTTTAAATTCACTTTATATGGCCATTTCAAGAAAATATGGTCGTACCTATCATTACCCATTTTCGCCTGGGACAAGTAGTGACGATCGGATACAACACAATTATTGGCAATACCTCCAACATCTTCCATTATTGGTGCACACTGAAAAATTAGATGGGGAGAACAACTGCCTTTCCAAATACGGTGTCTTTGCCCGTTCGCATGCGGCGCCGACATCTTCCCCATGGACGGAAAGCATCCGCCGGTATTGGGGACTCATTCGAAAAGATCTGGGCGAGTTGGAGGTCTTTGTCGAAAACCTATATGCCATTCATTCGATAGAGTACCGTAAGCTGGATCATCATTTCTTTGTCTTCGGGATAAGGGAAGGGGATGAATGGCTGAGCTGGGAAGAAACGAAGTTCTATGCCGCGATGCTGGATCTGCCAGTCGTGCCGGAGATACGACTCATTCCCACGCCTGTAGAACGATCGCCCTTTGAACTGGACGTCAAACAGATCGTAAGCACCCGCGGCGGTTTTGACCCTTACGATACGGTTACCGGCAAGCCCACCGTTATTGAAGGAATAGTAACCAGGAATGCAGGCCGTTATTCGGTCGATGTATTTTCTGAAAATGTCTTTAAATACGTCCGTAAAGGACATGTAAAAACGGATGAACACTGGACGCGTCACTGGAAACGCGCCCGACTCAACCATGAAGGAGGTAACTATGTGGACTCTTTGTAAGAATAAGGATTGGAGTGCATTGGAGGAACAATTTGATTGGGTCTGTGTAATGCAGGAAGTGCCGCAAGATCCAAGGCATCATGCCGAGGGAAATGTCGCCGTGCATACGCAGCTCGTGATTCAATCGCTATTGCAACTACCGCTTTTCAATCAGCTATCGGCTCAGCAGCAGGAAATACTATGGGCCTCGGCGCTATTGCATGACGTTGAGAAATATAGTACGACGGTAATGGAGTCGGACGGCCAGATCACGGCACATGGCCATGCCCGCAAAGGAGCCCAGACGAGCCGGCAGCTATTGTATCGGGATATACTCACACCTTTTCTCATCCGGGAGCAAGTGGTGGCCTTGGTCCGGTATCATGGTCTTCCGTTGTGGATACTCGAAAAGCCTGATCCCGTGAAGGCCCTGATCAAAGCAAGCATGGAGATTGACATGAAATGGCTGGGGTTACTGGCCAGAGCGGATGTATTGGGCAGGTCATGCGCCGACAAGGCCGATCTGCTTTACCGGGTTGATTGCTTCGAAGAATTCTGTAAAGAGCATGACTGCTGGGGTCATACCCGTCCGTTTACCTCCTCGCATGCCCGGATGCATTATCTTCAGCAAGCAGAGGGCCATCCGGACTATGTTCCATTTGACTCCCCGGAAGTGGAGGTAGTGTTGCTCAGCGGGCTGCCCGGTGCAGGTAAAGACCAATATATAAAAAAACATTTTCCCGATTGGCCTGTCGTCTCATTGGACCAGCTAAGGATAAAGATGAAAGTAGCCCCCACTGACAAAACGGGCAACGGACAGGTGATCCAAGCCGCGAAGGAAATGGCTCGGGTGTTGTTACGCGCCAAAACAACCTTTGTCTGGAATGCGACTAACATCACCGGACCTATGCGGGCGCAACTGATAGATCTGTTTACAACCTATAAAGCAGCTGTGAGAATAGTCTACCTGGAAGTCCCCTATACCCGGTTGATGCGGCAGAACAAAAATCGGGAGGCGATTGTCCCCGCGAATGCTTTAGATAAATTGATCAGAAAATGGGAAGTTCCTGCCCATTGGGAGGCGCACGAAGTGCTGTATGAGGCTGCTGATGAAGGGCGCTAAGCTGTTATAATCATCCGCAGCATTCTTTCCCATCGCCAGATTAACAGGTTATTCCTGCATCCAGTAATTCGAACCCGGGTTGAGAGTTTTGGCTAATTCCCAAAATTTATCACCATCCTCATCCAAAATATTTTTCTCATTGTCATAAATAAAAATACCGGTTTCGTAAGCCTGTATCGTAGTGTTCAACATCGAATACAAAGAATCGTAATAGCTATAAGGATCATCGATGGACAACAAACTAACGGACTCGACATATATCTTTCCATAATGTTCATCACGTTCATTATTGAAACGCAGAGTATCACCAGATGAGTTTCCGATCAATTTGATCAAGCCTGGTTTCTCGTGCGGAAAATTCTTTGTCGAGTATACAATTAGACGGCTGCAGCCTTGAATAGTTCTTCGGATTATAAGTCCGAAGTGTGCGGTCAAATTTTTCCAATATCTCCTTAAAACTTGTCATTGCCCTTTACCTTTATCAATCAACTTTCCGGATTCATCAAAATTCTTCCATTCTCCTACCTTAATCCCATTCTTTAAATAGCCCGACCGGCTAACCTTTCCGTCTTCATAGTAGTAGACCACAGGTCCGGTAACGTTACCCTCACTATTGAGAGGAACCGTCCCTCGTATTTGACCATTGCTGTAATATTCTCCAACGAAAATAAAGACGCCGTTCTTCTTCTTCTGATTTACCCCTACAATATTCCTCAACGAATCCAACCAAATCGTTGTTATTGTTTCATCCGTCTTGTCTTTATAGACTTCTCTGTAATAAAAATCACTTCGCTTAAGTGTATCAACAGTCTGAAGATCGCCTGCACTTATGATTTCACTAACTCTTTCTTTATCGAGCCTTGTGCCGCTAAGGTCCATATGCTTATTCCGGCAGCAAGAAAACAGGGCGAGCATGGACAATATTAAAATCCGATTCATAGTATTGACTAAAATTTCAACGTAGACAGGTCTCATGCCGTTAAGATACAGAAATCTGGTGGCACCTCAGGCTCCCACGCACGAAAATGGGACTATCTCCCATATTCTTTCCCCTCCTTCTTATAGTTCTTTTCTCGCATGCACAACACAATGACAGCTCAAGGTTGGTTATCGCAGACATCGTTACCATTCATTCCAAAGTGTTGAATGACGACCGTAAAATCCAGATATACACTCCTGCTTTAAGTAATTGGAATCAATTCCAGGGGCAGCCCTTGCCGGTGCTTTACCTGCTTGATGGCGACGCGCTTACGGGCGTGGTAGCTTCCGAATTAAATTATTTATCAACCAGCTATTATATTCTGCCGCCGATGATCGTTGTTGGCATCAGCAATTATGATCATGACCGGCTGCATGATCTGACGCCCTCCATTCCAAAAGATGGTTTTGGCGGCGTCACCGGCAAGGACGCATTCGGCGGCGCGGACAAGTTCATTGAATTCATTTCAACCGAAATTTTTCCCTATATAGAGAGTCATTATAAGACAGAACCCTTCCGGATACTGGCCGGCCATTCAATGGGTGGGCTGTTAGCCTTCCATTGCCTCGTCAATCATCCGTCGTTGTTCAATGCTTATATTGCCATTAGCCCATCCTTATGGTGGGATAGTAGCAGGGTACTGAGACCAGCCGATACGCAGCTTAACCTATCAACAGGGAAGAGCCGGTTCCTCTTTTTCACCGACGCCAATGAAGGAGGCAATATGCATCTTGCGGTGCAATCACTCGATTCGATGCTTGTCCAAAAGCACCCCAGCGGATTGTCTTACAAATATATCCGTTACCCCGAGGAATCACATGGCTCCGAGCCTATTAAAGCGATAGATGATGCGCTGAATTGGCTGTACCCGAATTGGTTCCCCGGCATAGAAGATTCAACTGCTTTTTCAGTAGAACAACATTTCAGCTCACTGTCCGCAAAATATGGCTATACGATCGCGCCTCCGGAATGGTTTGTTGCCACACGCGGCCTGCGTATCCTGAATAACGGGAGAATAGACGATGCCATTGCTTTTTTCCAATTGAATGCTGAGCATTACCCGGCTTCTGCCGAAGCGTTCGTACATCTCGGGGATGCCTTTTTGAAAAAAAATGATAAGACAAAAGCAATTGAATGTTACAAAAAAGCGGCGAAACTAAGTCCGGAGGATAAAAAAATTGAGCAAAAAATAGCCGCTACCGAACACTCACTGTAGCGTAACCGAACAGCCCGCGAGGCCCCGCCCCTCTAAATAAAGCGGTATCGTCGAAAAAACTAAAACAGGATATTCGGCTTATGCCGAAAAATACGCGGCTTATACCGTTGGCAAATCCTTGGAAGAACTCAAAGCCAATATTCTTGAAGCTGTCAACCTTTTTCTTGAAAAATCCGGGAAATTTGTAACAGAAGATGATCTAAAAATCGTATTGGATTTGCCTCAGTTTTTCGAATTCTATAAAGTCATCAATGCAAAAGCCCTTTCAGAAAGAATCGGCATGAATCAAAGTTTGTTGGCGCAATATATTAAAGGTGTCAAAAAACCTTCCTCCATTCAAACGAATAGGATATTGAAAGGTGTACAGCAAGTGGGCAGAGAACTCGCGGGCGTGCAATTTCCCTGATAGCTGTTGGGCCACACCCTTAATTTTTCTTATATTCATTAGCAATATGAGACTGAACCAATGGCCGTGGGTACCTTTTGCTCTTTTTGCCGTCGCGGTTGGGCTATATCCCCTGGTCTATTATTTTACGGATATGCGCCATGCCGGGCTGCTTCAGTCCAAATCCGGGGAACTACTGGGTAATGGTTGGTATGTGCCGGCATTCTATCTGCATATTACCGCCGGCGGGATCGCTCTGCTGATAGGCTGGACACAATTCAGCCTGCGTCTGCGCGCGCGTTATTTAAACATACACCGGCTCATCGGAAAGGTATATGTTATAGCAGTCGGAGTGAGCGGCTGTGCTGGCTTGTGCATCGCTTTTTTTGCCACCGGGGGTCTCGTCCCCGCGATGGGTTTTGGAACGCTGGCGATTACCTGGCTGTTTACGGATGTCATGGCTTATTCTTCGATTCGGCGGCTCGATGTCGACCGACATCAGCAATGGATGATCAGGAACTACGCACTTACCTTTGCGGCAGTAACCCTTCGCATTTATCTCCCGCTCTCACAGCTTTTGCACCTGCCTTTCCTGACCGCCTACGCGGTCATCTCCTGGCTTTGCTGGATTCCCAATCTTATGGTTTCGCAACGGATCATCAGAAATGTCCGAATAAATCGTTCTAGAGCATAATACTGACAACCCAATCATCCCTTTTATTTATTGAGTCGTCTTGCCGCAGAAGCTCTGGCCGCAGATTTCAATTCATTGGCGTGCCCTGCGCTCTTTTTCGGAGAGGTAGCCTTCTTTGTCGAAGAGGCTGCTTTCTTTTTCGGAGCGGCAGCTTTCTTCGCCGGTGTACTTTTTTTCGCAGGCTTTGCCTTCGCAGATGTAGCTGATTTCTTTACCATAGTGGCGCGAAAATAGGCATTCCCCGGGAAACCTGTCACGTTATCTATGGCTCATAAAAAAGCCGGAACCTGCGTAAGCAGTCTCCGGCCCTTCTTCTAAAATCGCAACGTTAGCGTCCTACAGCTTATCGATCCATTCTTTCACCTGGTCCTTCGTTTTGCCCGTATGCTTTTGCAGCCGGCCATACAACTCATCTTCCTTGCCTTCTTCATACAGTAGGTCATTATCCGTCAAATCAGCATACTGCTGTTTGATCTTACCCTTCATCTCATTCCAGTTGCCTTTTATTTGCAGGCCCGTACTGCTGGTATTAGGTTTGTGATCCATAATTAATGTTTTAGGTGTTAACAATAAATATGGCACTGCAAAAGCCGGGCCACGGGAAGTCTTCGCTGCGCTGGGCATAAACCTGCCCCTACTTATACTCAATCTTACAGGGCCTTCGTTCCATTTTCTGCGCCTCTTCCAGCGTCACCTTATAAATCCTGGTCGAGAAGTAGCCGAGGAATTTGGGAAGCCCTTACCTGAATGGGTCCAAATCAAAACTGTCCAAGACAAAAATCTCCAATCTGCCCTATTTCTTCAAGTGGATGCGGGTGAAGCCAGCGCAATTGAATCTTATGGGACTGATAGAAATACAGCAACTTACCCGCTTGCAAATCCCGATTTTTCGTCTTACCTTAAAAACAATTAATCCCTTTTATGGAAAACACCTACACCCTACCAACCCCTGAAGAAAATATTCTAGACCCGGCAGATGACGTGGAATTATGCCTGGCCAGCACCGGCCAGCGTTTCTTCAATTACCTCGTCGATTATGCCATCTCGTATGCCATTTTCCGCTTTGTGATCTTCAAGTTGCAGGTGGCCTTTTTGGCCGCCATCTATCAATATGTAGATAGTCGGGCAGCGCTCTATGCCATCTCCTACCTGTCCGTGATTGCCTGGTACATCCTGTTCCGGACCGCATTCGAAGGCTTCACCGGTGGCAAGACCATCGCCAAGTTGATGAATGGCACCCGCGCCGTCAATGAGGATGGCACCCGCATCACTTTCAAGACAGCCTTGTTGCGTAGCCTTAGCCGGGCCGTGCCCTTTGAGGCATTCTCCGCGCTAGGCGCCAATCCGCCCCACCCGTGGCATGATCGTTGGACAAAGACCTATGTGATTGATGAAAAGGAGTCGAGATTGCCAATAGATTGATGCAGGCTTCAGCCACTTTACCAAGCCACCTCCCCACCATCTACAAAAATCCGGCCCTTCCGACGGCCGTGAGTGCAAACACCTATAGCGTTTTAAAGATTTATTGATTTAATTTGCCATATGAAACACCCCACCCCTGTCGCCTCATTCCTTTTAGGATTGATAACCCTAATCCTATTGACCGCTCTGCCCGCCTGCAAAAAAAGCAACAGTTCGATATCATCCATCAGCGCGACCGTCAACTCAACCTCTTTTCAGTCTACCAGCGGTGGTGGCACCTTTTATCCCAACCAGCCCCTCGGACCATTCAATCTTTTTGGCCAAATGATGTCATCAGGCGACTCATCTGACTTCATTTTGAACTTTCCGCTTTATAACACTGGATATCCCTTTCAGCTCAACGTCCCATATAGTAGCGATACAACATTAGTCCAACTCATCTATAATGCGCCTAATGGAATAGATAATTATGAGGCCACCGGAAACTGCTTGGATGGATACTGCTCCGGGAATAATGTGGGGCACGCCATCCTCACCATCACCGGCTGGGATTCCGTCGCATGCCTCATCGCCGGTACTTTCAGCGGGACCTTCATCAACCTTATCGGCGGCGACAGCGTTATCGTGTCAAACGGCAAGTTCAGGGTGAAGTATGTCGAATCCCAATGATCGATCTCCTCGGTTGCCCCTTCCCGGAGTAGATTCGGTGATGGCCGCCCCGCCAACCTTGCCAAAATAGCGGTAAATTCGGGGACATGGATAAAGGGGAGGACATCGATAAACCAGCAGGCTTTTGGCGAATACTAAAGGATAGTTTTTCCGTCCTCCGGATAAAAAATATCCGCATTTATATGGTCGGCCAGTCTGTTAACCTGGTGGGCGATTGGATGCAGCAGACGGCGCAAGCCTGGCTGGTTTGGGAACTGACGCACAAAGCCACTGCCCTGGGCATCGTAGCGCTTTTATCCCTGGCCCCCTTTTTTCTATTCGGCCCCTGGGTGGGGGCATTTGCCGATCGATACAGCCGCAGAACTATTCTTCTCGTCACACAGATACTGGCGATGCTCTTCGCCTTTTGCCTGGCTTTTTTGCTCCAGCTACACCTGCTGCACCTATGGCATGTCTATCTGCTGGCCTTCCTGCTCGGAACGGTGACAGCCTTCAATACGACCGCCGAGCAAGCTTTTATAGGTGACATCGCCGGTCCTGGCCAGATTCGGAAAGCGATCGCTCTCAATAATGCGATCAATCAACTGAGCCGCTTTATCGGCCCGGCGTTGGCGGGCTGGCTGATCGGTGGCGTAGGTCTTGTAGCGGCTTTCTGGTTAAACGGCCTCAGCGTTATCGCTTCCATTATATCTATCGTGTTGATTAAAGCAAGGGAAGAATCAGTCAAACCAGAGGTCAGCGGCTTGAAGTCCTTTGCCGGCGGATTGCATTTTATAGGCCATCAGAAATTACTAAGGCTGATTATCATGTTCGGCGCCATCCAGGCCTTTTTTGGTATGTCTATCGTTCAACTCCTTCCGGCCATCGCCTCGAAGGTTCTGAAAGGGAATGCCGATACCCTGGGTTCCCTGGTAGGGGCAGCCGGCGCCGGCGCTTTCGTGGGGACGGTATTCGTTCTCCCTTTTGTTGCCCGGCTAAAAAAATCCTGTATCGTTATCGGCAGCGCCGTCATATGGGCCGGATGCTGGTATAGCCTGTTCTCGTTCTCCAAAAATCTGCCCTTGTCGATGCTTTGCCAGTTTATGGCCAGTCTGGGGGCGGCCAATGTGCTGACCCTATCGATAGGCCTCGCCCAGGAACTCACCCCGTCCAACATGCGCGCGAGCATCATCAGCGCCTTTATGATGATCATCTTCGGTCTGCAACCGGTCGCCTCTTTCCTGATGGGCAAATCCGCCGACGTCCTCGGTATCCACGCCACCTTGCTCACCTGTGGCGCGTCGATGATCCTGCTGACGACCGGACTACTCACGATTCCATTGTTACGTCAGCTGAAGATGTCCGTTTCGATGCCCTACTCCCATCGGCCTGTCTTTCCGTGATTGCTGCCGTAAAACGGCAAAGACCTTCGAGACCCCACCCCCTTTGGCACGCTTTTTACGGTATATATCAAAACAAAACATAATGGAAACACTTACTTCAAAGCAGACCGCCGGGGTACTGGCCGATCTTATCAAGATAAATAATGACCGGATCGAAGGTTATGAGAAGGCACTCAAGGACTTAAAACCTGAGGACGGTGACCTGCGGCTCCTGTTTTTGAAAGCCATTGACCAAAGCAGGACGGTCCGGATCGCCTTAGGGAATGAGATCCAGGTATTGGGTGAGGACATTCCTACCGCGACTTCCGGCAGCGGCACCATCCACCGGGCCTGGCTGGATTTGAAAGCCACTTTTTCCGGCCATAGTCGCCATTCGATCCTGGCCAGCTGTGAATTCGGCGAAGACGCAGTGCAGAAAGCCTACGAATCCGCCCTGAACAGCGAACATCTGCCAGAGTATCTTTCGTCTACCGTCCTGGAAGAAAAAGAAGAGCTGAGAACGATACACAATGAAATAAAGGATCTCCGCGAT
>JAMFSL010000189.1 GCA_026225275.1 Puia dinghuensis | reverse complement strand
TCTCCTGCTGACCCTGGCCATAGTGAATGACAAACGCCCTAACGAAAGCAGGTGGATGCAGGCCGAAAGTATCCTGCACCTTTTCTTTGGGATTATTTTCATCTTCAATTCTCTGCTGGCCTTTATTGCGCTCCCCTATTTTATCGGTGCCTGGCTTTTGCTGGTAGGTATTCTCAAAACGTTGGCTGCCCTTGCGCTTCGCCGCAACGTCAGAGGCTGGACCCTCATCCTGCTGGTTGGTGTTCTTTGCGATCTGTTCGGCGCTTTATTGTTATTCAGCCCGCTGCCAAAGGCCAAAGCGGTTACTGTCCTCATAGGCGTCTTTGGGCTGATCATGGGTTCGCTGTATACGGTCGATGCCTTCCGATACCGGAAAATGGATGAGACCCTGGACATGTTATTATAAAAAAGAGGCCGTCTTTAGGTAAAAGTAGACGACCTCTTTTTTCATTATGTCCGGCAAGTGAAACTTGCCGGGGAATGACCCCGGCATAACCGGGGCCACTAAATATAAAAGCTTTTATAATCTTAGTGATCCTTATCGACGTTATTATACTTGTTTGTATAAGCGTCTTCCTTGTCTTTTACTTTCTTGGTCTCATAGATGGTGATCAGCAGGTCATACGCGTCCTTCAGAGAGCTTTTCTCTTCCATCTTCAGTTTGCCTTTAGTTCCGAGATCCTGATCCACCTTCTCGAAAAAAGGGATGGCCTCGTCGAATTTCTTGCCGGCAGCAATCCGCAGATCCGCCCTCTTCTTGATATCATCCGGACCTTTACCCGGGATATTCTTGGTCGACGCCTGCAGGTCTACACCCTGATTATAAGAGATCTGACCCAATACCAGAGCGGCCTGGGGATAATCCGGTTGTATATCCAGGCATTTTTGCAGCATTATCTGCGCCTTGGCGATCAATGCGTCCGAATTGGCGGGTCGATGACCCGAGCTGGTATCTGAAGCATACTGATACATTTCCAAACCAAAGTTGAAGAAGAACAGGTAGTTCTTGGTGAAATGAGCAACAATGGTATCGTACTCGACAAAGAGCGAATCCTTGTTACCCTTTGCTCTCAGGATTTCCAGCCTGGTACTGGGCCAGAAAAGATCGTCGGGGTAGACTTTCTCGGCAATGGACAGATATTTCTGGGTCTTACCGTCATCCTTCTTCGTGTTGTAATAGTAATCGACCAGCCACTTATAAATGTCGATCATGTTGGTGTTGGCGATCTTGGTAATGGTATCATCTGCCAGGCGACTGTAATAAATAGCAGCCGTATCTTTTTTTCCGGCCTTTTCAGCGGAGATTCCGGCATACAGGGTGGAAGTCGTATCCAGCTTGAGGGTCGTCCATCCTTTGGCGTTCATATAAGAGCTTATTTGGATCGCTCCATTGAAATTGGTCAGGGCGGAATCAAATTTGGCGAAGTTATAATCAGCGGCGCCGATCGCGAAAAATCCCGAGTAGATCTCATTGACGGGCTTGTAGCCATCGAGCTGGAGCAGCATTAATTTCTTGTCGTCCAGATCCACATATTTCTTCAGGGCATCGAAAGCCTGCTGGCGTGCATCGGGAGTCTGTGCAGACAGCGTGCCTGCGGCAATGGCATTGTAAATCTTCAGCTTGTAATACCACGCTTCAGGATTTTTTTGGTTTTTGTCAACCGCTAAAAAACCGTCGATTTGCGTTTTGGCGTCGGCAATCTTGTTAGCTTTCAGGAGATCTTTCGCTTTGTCTAAGTTCTGTGCGAACAGGCCCAAACCAGCCAAGGCAAGGAATCCAGTCAGGAAGAGTCGTCTCATTTTTATTTATTTAAAAGTAAAATTTTCAAATTATTGACCGTCAACGCATTGACACAAAAAACCTGCCAAATCCCTGCTTTAATGATATCTTAATCCTATTCAGCGGGTCCGGGATCGGGGCTACCGGCGTCGGCAGGCATATCCCCTACCTCGTCCCCTGCCTCATCCCCTTTCTCATCGTGCTGATCCAATCCATTTTCGCTGGCTGGGGTATCCCCTGCTTCCGCCGTCGGCGTCAGCAACGATAATCCATTGGTCTCTTCCTCCAATTTATCTAGCTTGGTAATAGCAGCGATCTCATCGTTTTCATCCAGCCTGATCAGTTTGACGCCCTGAGTGGCCCGCCCCTGCTCGCTGATACCTGCCACCGGCATGCGTATCGTCACACCACTCTTACACGTGATCATCAGATCTTCGAATTCGGTGACATCCAAAATGCCCACCAATTTACCGGTTTTCTCTGTTACTGAGATTGTTTTTACCCCTTTTCCTCCCCGATTGGTGATCCGGTATTCGTCGATAGGAGTACGCTTGCCGTATCCTTTTTCGCTGACTACGAGGACAGTCCTCGACTTATCCTCCCGGTTGATACAGATCATGCCGATCACCTCATCTGTTGCATCATCAACTTCAATGCCAGCTACCCCGATAGCCCCCCTACCCGTCGGGCGAACCTTTTCCTCTTCGAACCGGATCGCTCTGCCGCTCCTGATGGCCATCAGGATTTCCGATTTGCCATCGATCAGGCGGGCTTCCAGCAACCGGTCGCCTTCGACAATAGTGATGGCATTGACGCCTGTCTGGCGGGGACGGCTGAAATCCTCCAGGGAAGTCTTTTTGATAATGCCCTGTTTGGTACACAGCACGATAGCATGTTCCCGCACGAAATCCTCGTTCTTGAGATCCTGTACGTCGACTATAGCGCGTACTTTATCGTCCGGGGGGATATTAATGAGGTTCTGGATAGCCCTGCCCTTGCTGCTTTTCTCTCCATCAGGGATCTCATAGACATTCAGCCAGTAGCACCGGCCTTTTTCCGTAAAGAACAGCATGGTGTGGTGAGTAGAGGCTACGAAAAGATGCTCGATATAATCCTCTTCCCGGGTGCGGCCTCCTAAGGCCCCACGGCCGCCGCGACGCTGCTGGCGGTATTCGGTGGCAGAAGTACGCTTGATATAGCCCAGATGGGAAATAGTGATCACGACATCTTCCTCGCGGATGAGGTCTTTAATGCTCACTTCGTTGTCGAGGTAAGTGATCTCCGTCCTCCGGGCATCGCCAAACTTATCTTTTACTTCTTGTAATTCCTTGCGAATGACATCAAAGCGTTTGCCTTCATCGGCCAGCAGTTCTTTCAGGTGGGCGATCAGTTGCATCAGCCCGTCATATTCTTCCCGGATCTTGTCTCTCTCCATCCCGGTAAGGCGCTGGAGACGAAGTTCGAGAATGGCTTTCGCCTGGATTTCATCCAATCCCCAGCCGGCATTGATCAGGTTTTCTCTTGCCATATCCGGCGTAGAACTGGCCCGGATCAGGGCAATCACTTCATCGAGGTGATCGAGTGCGATCAGGTAGCCTTGTAAAATATGCGCTTTCTTCTCAGCTTCTTTGAGTTCGAACTGGGTGCGGCGGGTAACGACTTCCATGCGGAAATCGACAAACTCGCTGATCATCTCCCGGATATTCAGGGTCCTGGGCCTGCCTTTGACCAACGCTACGTTGTTGATGCCGTAGGAAGTCTGGAGCTCAGTATGCTTGTACAGCTGGTTGATGACGACATTGGCAACGGCATCCCTTTTCAGGTCGATGACGATGCGGGTGCCTTCCCGCTTATTAGATTCATTATTGATGTGCGCAATTCCTTCAATAACCTTTTCATTCACCAGCTGACCAATCCTATCGCACAATGCGTCGCGGTTCACCTGATAAGGTACTTCCGTGACTATCACCTGCTCTCTCCCGCTGGCTTTGGTGTCCACCTGCAGCTTACCGCGCAGCACGACGCGACCCCGGCCGAAATGCATGGCTGCCTTGACCCCTTCCATGCCATAAATGATGCCGCCGGTAGGAAAATCGGGCGCTTTTATATGAACCATCAGTTCATCCACAGTGACGTCCCTATTTTCGATATAAGCCACACAGCCGTCGATCACCTCGGATAAATTGTGCGGCATCATGTTCGTGGCCATCCCGACGGCGATACCGCTGGAACCATTCATCAGCAGTTGCGGAATGCGGGTGGGCATCACGGTCGGCTCTTTCAGCGTATCGTCAAAATTCGGCTGGAAATCCACCGTATCCTTATCGATGTCTTCGAGCATGTATTCGGCCTGGCGGTGCAGCCTGGCTTCAATGTACCGCATGGCCGCAGGACCGTCACCATCCTGGTTACCAAAATTACCCTGGCCGTCCACGAGCAGATAACGCATGCTCCATTCCTGCGCCATACGGACCATGGCATCGAAGATGGAGGCATCCCCGTGCGGGTGGTATTTCCCCATCACTTCCCCCACGATACGGGCGGCTTTTTTATGTGCTTTGTTGCTGTTATTACCCAGTTCGTTCATCCCATGCAGGATGCGGCGATGTACAGGCTTCAATCCGTCCCTTACATCCGGTAAGGCCCGGCCTACGATCACCGACATCGAATAATCGATGTAGGCAGTCTTCATTTGTTCCTCAATATTTACCGGGACGATACGGTTGTTGTCTTGGGTCTGCAGTGGCGTGCTGTTATCTTCCATATCAATGAATTACCTCCCTTGCGGAGGGGATCGCAAATTTACCCCATTTGGTCCTGAAAACCCGCTATAAAGGTTCTTTTTTTAGCAGACTTTTCCACGATTGTGGACATGTTGCCATACGGAAACAAGCTCCGGTCCTTATTCGAGCCACGCGCCCTTTACCTGTTCGCCGTCCACTTCGACATAGATATGCTCCTGCAAGGTGGTCGCCAGGGAAAGGCCTGTATAATCCGGCTGTATGGGAAAAGCCTTATGTGTCCTTTCTACCAGAACAAGGGATTCGATCTTGCGGGGATGATAGTCCAGGAAAGGTTTCATGGCATATAACAAGGTCTTGCCGCTACTCGCTACATCATCGATCACGATGATCACCCGGTCATCGAACCCGGGCGAATCGCTGAGCGATACAGGGCCCGGATTTTTCTTATCGAGAGTGATAGTAATGAGCTGGGTCGATAGCCGGTCGCCGGCGATCTCCTGCAGGAGACGCTGGATATTCCGGGCAATGACGCTGCCATTGTCCCGGATGCCTGCAAGGATCAACTCCCGCTCTCCGGCGTTATTCTCGAGAATCTCGTAAGCCATGCGTCGCAGCTTTTTTTCTGCTACAGGCTGCGTTAAGATATAGTTCTTCATTCCTCCTGCAAATTAAGGCAAAACACCCTTATCTTAGGCCTCACAATAAATTTTCTATGGCCATTCTCCAACAGATCCTTTTCATCCTGGCCGCAGGCACCGCCATCGGGCTGTTCTCTAAAAAGATCAGCCTGATCCGCCGGAACATTTTGCTGGGCAAAGATGAAGACTATACTGATCAGCCGGGCCGGCGCTGGAAAAATCTCGCCTTGCTGGCTTTCGGGCAGAAAAAGATGTTCCGCAATCCGTTGGTGGCTGTGATGCATTTCGTCATCTATGCAGGCTTCATCATCATCAATCTCGAAGTACTGGAGATTATCCTCGACGGTATATTGGGGACGCATCGGCTGTTCTACGGTGTAGCCGGATCGCTCTATCTTTTTCTTATCAATGGTTTCGAGTGCCTGGCCCTGGGCGTGCTCATCGCCTGTATCATTTTCCTGTGCCGCAGAAATGTCCTGAAACTGCGCCGGTTCATCAGTCATGACCTCGACGGTTGGCCACGCAGCGACGCTAATTATATCCTGTTGACGGAAATTGTATTGATGACCCTGTTTCTGACCATGAATGCAGCCGACACTTTACTGCAGTCCAGGGGTTATGGCCATTATGGCGCCCATTTGACCGGCGATTTCGCCCTTTCCGGGGGGTTACATCCGCTGCTGAATGGCCTCAGCAGCAGCAGCCTGGTAGTAGTGGAAAGAACCTGCTGGTGGCTGCATATCCTTGGCATTCTGGCCTTCCTCAATTACCTGCCCTATTCCAAACACCTGCATATCCTGCTGGCCTTTCCCAACGCCTGGTATGCCCGGCTGACCCCGGAAGGTCAATTGAAGAATATGCCCGCCGTACGGCAGGAAGTACTGTACATGATGCAGCCTGAAACGGCTCCCCCGGCTCTGACTGATGGCAGCACACCTCCTCCCCCGCCCCGTTTCGGTGCTAAAGACATTTTCGATCTCAGCTGGCGTAACCTGCTGGACGCCTATTCCTGTACAGAGTGCGGACGCTGTTCGGCATCCTGCCCGGCCAATTTGACCGGCAAGCTCCTTTCCCCCCGTAAGATCATGATGGCTACCCGCGACCGCGTGGAAGAAGTAGCCCGGAATATCGATGCCAACGGAAAATTCACCGATGATGGAAAGACGCTCCTGAACTATATCTCTGTGGAGGAACTGCGGGCCTGCACCACTTGTAATGCCTGCGTCGAAGAATGCCCCGTCAGTATCAGTCCGCTGGAGATCATTATCGAAATGCGCCGGGCGCTGATCATGGAAGACAGTAATGCGCCGCAGGAATGGAACGCTCTTTTCGGCAACGTGGAAAACAATTTCGCTCCCTGGAAATTCAGCCCTGATGACAGGGACAAATGGGCGACGGATCTATCGCAATAACGGTTCCGACAGTTTATTTTCTCGCCAGGATGGCCAGCGAGACGGTGAGACTGCTTGAAATGGTGTTGGATCCGCCAATATCGAAATCCTTCCGGTTTAGCTGGAACCCGCCTTTGAAGATATAGTCATCCCCGGCCGGTACCGCCAGAAAAGGAAATGATATTTCCTTTGTCGTGTTCTTGATCGTCAGTTTGCCGGTGACGGTATAGTGCCCGCTTTTATCCGCCTGCGTCACACTGGTAGACACAAAACGGATCCTGGGGTAATGGGCGACATCGAAATAACCTTCTTTTTTCAGATGATCGTCCCGCATGTCGTTGTCCGTATTGACGGAAGATGCGCTGAGGCTCACGTCGAAGCTATCGCCTGCAACATTTTGCGGATCGAAGACAATGGTGCCCTGCAGTCCGCTGAACGAACCGCCGGTATTGAACCCCAGGTTTTTGATCGTGAAAGTGACCGACGAGCCCTGATCGGCCGGCGTGTATTGGTGAGCGGAAGACTGGCCAAATGAAATAAAGGCATAGCATTGGATCAACAACAATCCGAAGACATGTTTCATAAACAGTATTAATTTTCCAATACCCGGTTTTGTAATTTTTTGACATCCAGGAAGCAGATCTCCTGGCGGTTATAGGATAAAATCCCATCCCCTTCCAGTTCGTTGATCATGGTCGTAACGGTCTGGCGGCTGCTGCCGATCAGGTTGGCGATATCCTCATGCGTCAGGTAGTTGGGGATACAGAATCCCTCTGCGGTGTTCTCACCCAGATTTTGTTCGACCAGCTGCCAGAGGAAGTGGATCAGGCGTGTTTTGACATCCTTATTGAGAAGGTTGACCAGCCGGTTTTCGATATTCCGTAACTTGGCGCCAACCTGTTTGCTGTAGCTGAGAGCCAGATCGGGCCTGTTTTTCAGCAGGCGCTCGAAGTCATCGATGGTAAAGGCGCAAATGCTGACATCGTGCTTATATGCCTGGGCGAATTCTCCATGCAGATTGTTCTTTTCGAGGCTGAACTGGCCAAACAACTCACCGCGCTGAATGATTTCTTTGACCTTTTCATTGCCTTCCTGATCGATATAGCCGATCTTGATCGTTCCCTCTTTGACAAAATAGATCTTATTGTGGTTATAGGCCTCGAAATAGATGTATTCTCCTTTGGGCACTTCGATCACCCGATGCTCTACCCTGAGGTCCTTGTATTCTTCTTCCGAGAGGTGGCACCAAAGGTCATAATTACGAATCAATAACATGCTGTCGTCACCCGCCATAATTTGCTGATTTAGCGATTAAAGTTACCAATGTTTCCTTTAGATTTACGGAAAAATAAAATTCATGCAGGTACCAACCATGGCCGAATGGACAGCAAAAGGAGAAAGCCCCGACATTCTGTTCTGGGTCGGCTGCGCAGGCAGCTTCGACCAGCGCGCTCAAAGGATCACAGTGGCGTTTGCAACTATCCTCGACAAGGTCGGCATCCGCTATGCTATCCTCGGCAAAGAGGAGACATGCACCGGAGACCCTGTCCGCCGCGCCGGCAACGAATTTCTTTTCCAAATGATGGCCTATCAGAATATTCAGTTGTTGAATACCTATAACATAAAAAAAATAGTCACGACCTGTCCCCATTGCTTCAATATCTTCCGCAACGAATATCCGGCGCTCGGAGGTCAATATGAAGTCATCCATCATACGGTCCTGCTCCAGCAGCTGCTCGACGAAGGCAGGATCCGGTTGAAGGAGGGCGGTCCATATAAAGGCAAACGTATAACTTACCATGATAGTTGCTACCTGGGACGCGCCAATCACATTTATGAGGCGCCGCGTAAGGTACTCGAGGCATTGGATGCGGAATTGGTGGAAATGAAGCGTTGCCGAAGCAAAGGGTTATGCTGCGGGGCCGGGGGCGCCCAGATGTTCAAGGAAGAGGAAAAAGGGTCGACCCGGGTCAATTTCGAACGTAGCGAAGAAGCCCTGGCCTCGGGAGCCGGTGTGATCGCCTCCGCCTGCCCCTTCTGCAATACCATGCTGACTGATGGGGTCAAGCACGAAGAAAAGGAAGATACGGTGAAGGTGCTGGATGTGGCCGAACTGATTGCGGCCTCCATTGCTTAACTTTGCACGACGGGCCATCACACGTTGGCTTCAAACAAGATATTATGAATACCTCGCATACCGAATTATTACCGGCGGATTTTGCCGGGAATTCCAGGGTCTGGATCTACCAGGCCCACCGCCTGTTCACGATGCAGGAAGCCCTGACGATCGAAGAATTACTGGAAAACTTTGTCAGGGACTGGCAATCGCACGGCACCCCGGTGAAAGGATATGCCAACCTCTTCTACGGACAATTTATCGTCCTGATCGTCGATGAAACCGCCTCGGGCATCAGCGGCTGCAGTACGGACGGTTCAGTGCGGCTCATCAAACAAATCGAACAACAGACCGGCGTACAGTTGTTCGACCGGCTGAACCTGGCATTTTACGTCCGGGA
>JAMFSL010000188.1 GCA_026225275.1 Puia dinghuensis | reverse complement strand
GTGCTCAGACCCGCCCCAAAAATGATGGCGGCGATATACCCTGAGATGAAAGGGGGCGATACCAGCGCCGACAAAGCAGGGAAAACCTCGGCCGTGTTGTGCAGATGTGTGAACACGTGCACCGCGATGAGTCCGGGAATATTCAAAAGGAGCGGCGACAAAAGTTTCCCCAGACAAGCCACCGCAATACCCTTCTGACAGGTCCGCAGATCCCGGGATGCCAACACCTGCTGTACGATGTATTGCTCGGTTCCCCAATAATACAGATTGACTAATATCATTCCGGTGAACAGCGTTGAAAAGGGGATGGCGTCTGAAGCCTTACCAATGCTGTTGAGATGGTCCGTATGGCTTGCCAGCACTGTATGAATGCCCGTAAGGATATTTCCATGACCAACATAGCGTACGGCGAAAAATGGCAACAGTATACCACCGGCGAAAATGCCCATCCCAAGGAGTGTGTCTGACACTGCGATCGCCTTCAACCCTCCAAGTACGCTGTACAAACAACCCGTCGCCCCCATGATCCATACCACGATCCATATCGTCGTCCAGTAGTCCAGTCCCAGTCTGTCCGGCAAATGAAACAGCCCGCTGAAGGCTACAGCGCCACAATACAATACTGTCGGCAATAAATTGATGACGTAACTGACCAGAAAAATGACGGATACCAATTTACCAGTCCCGCGGTCATATCGGGCGGACAAATAATCCGGCGTCGTCGCGATACCCGTCCTGAGATAGATCGGCATAATGAATTCCGAGACGACCAGCATCGCCAATACCGATGTAATGCCCCAGGCCATGACGGTCATATTGTTGGTATACACCAGCTCGTTCTCCCCTACAATGGTCGCCGTATTGATATTGGCAAACAGCAACCCTCCGCCCACCAGCAGGGGGCCAAGCTTACGCCCCGCCAGGAACAGGCCGCTCAGCGTGTCCACCCTCGTCTTGCGTGCCTGTCGCCAGGCCACGAAAGCGATAATCACCGTAAACAAGAGAAAACTGCCTATCGTAATCAGGTTCGCCACCTACAATGTATTCCTCCTCCAGAGCACCATCGGCATCGTTTCCCGCACCGCCTCCCGCGTCATCACGAACTGGCCGGCCTTTTTCCCCATCAACGAGAAATCCGCCGAGTAAGTGGTGATGCCAATCAATTCCTTTGCCGGCTCATCGTTGTGGGACAGGATACCAAGATCCTTACCCGGCCTGAGCTTCCTGGCCTTGCATTCTTTGAGCATGGCGAAAAGGGCGAAGTTGTCCAACGTAAAATACACCTTACCCTTTTCGAGGGTTCCCGGTTTATATTCCGGCACAAGGCGCCCTTTTATCTTGGCGTCCTTCAGGAACTTCTTGAAAGCGATCGGGATCTCCCTGGGATCGAGAGAATCCACCGAATGGTAAAAGATCATCTCGTCGAACTGCCGGATCACGGGCGCCAATTCCATGAATGTTCTGTATGAGGCTTTTTCGAACTCCTGGGTGATATGATTGAACTCCCCATCCAGCGGCTCATAACGATCCACCATCAGGAAGCGGTGACGGGGTATCGCCTCCAGCAGCGCCCGGGTCCGCTGATGCGGGATCGGCGCCACTACGAACATCCCATATTTTCCTTTGATTTGCGTCAGGATGGTCTCGAAGATATCGATATTTCCATGGTGGAAGTAAACGTTCAGGTGGACATTCGGCCCTAGTTCGGACCGGAAATTCCGGTAAAACTGTTCTTCGAAAGTATCCATGTTGTACATCAGGAGCGCCACCTGAAGGGTCTGCTCGGTATTGCCATTGGTGATATAATATCCCCTTCCGCGGGTAGATCCGACTAATCCCCGGTTGATGAGTTCCTGGTAACCCTTCACTACTGTATCACGGGAAAACTTCAGTTCCCGGATCATCGTGTTGATCGACGGCAGCATTTCATCGGTCACCAGCACCTTTTCATCGATCGCATTGATAATCCCCTGCACAAGCCGGTCATGCTTGGAATAGGAGGGCATCTCCGCAAGCTTTTTTATTTCACCAAAAACCGTTTTCATACGCCCTTCAAATTTTTATCCAAAATAGTTCAAAAAACGCGAACCCACTGCTCAATTGTAATCAGGGTTCTGTGTCAGGTTAGGATTAGCTTCTATCTCCGAACGGGGTATCGGGTAATAATAGAAGCTCGGCATCCAGACCCGGGTCTGCACGGTATCCACCTGGTAAGAAAAGGTCGTATTGGACGCATTCGTCGGGGTAATGATGATCCCCAACGCATCCTGGTTACCGGTTTCGGCCAGACCCCAGCGCCGTAGATCGAAATACCGATGCCCCTCGAAACACAGCTCGATACGCCGCTCCTGCTGGATCTTCGCGATGAGGTCGGCCCCACCGCCCGACGTTACCGCCGGCATGCCGGCGCGCGCACGGATCAGGTTCAAATAAGTCAAGGCGGTCCCCGTCTGCCCTAGCTCGGCCTCGGCCTCGGCATAGTTCAAATATATTTCCGACAGCCGGAAGACAATCCACTGCGCCGGACTATAAGGCTGGATATTGAAATTGTACGTCGAGTCGACCATCTTCAAAATGGTATACCCGGTCTTGGATGCATTCCACGGCGATAACGAACTCAGCTTGGAGTCGAGACCGCCGAGCCAGAACTGCGCCGGCCGACCCTGGAACGACGCTCCGTTGGACAGGATATCCGCATAGAACCGGGGATCTCTGTTCTGGTATGGATTGGCCGCCTCTGTGGAGTTGCTCCAACTGAACGCCGTACCATCATTCATCTGGAAGGCCTCTACCATTTGCTCCAGCACGTTGTAAGCACTATACCCGTTATAACCATTCGGGCTCAGGTCCCGGTACACGGTGTTGTACCGGTCTTCGTAGACATCTCCATATACTCTCGCGAAAATCACTTCGGGGTTGAAAAAATCGGTAAATATTGTGCCATATGTCGTGGACGTCCCATACAACGAATATTGGTTCAGATTGATCACCGCCAGAGCGGCATCGGCCGCAGACTGCCACAGGCTCATATCATTGGACGTATTATACTCCGGGCTGGCCGCATACAGCAGCAACCTCGACTTTAGCGCAAGGGCCGCTCCGGTCGTTGCCGTCCCTTCCTGTCCTGAAGCCGCCGTCGCCTGCAAACCCGGCAACGCAGCCGCGATATCCGAAAGAATGAACGCTTCGGTAGAATCCCATGAAGCCCTTGTCTCAGTAAACGTCACATCATTCGCCGTATAAACCTTCGTGATCAACGGAACCCCACCGAAGCGCTTCAGCAGTTCGAAATAGCAAAGGGCCCTGAGAAAATACACCTGGGCGGTCATGGAGGTGATCTGTGCTCCATTGCCCACGGTATCCAACAACCCGATGTTCTGGAAATAGGTATTGGTCTTCTGGATGGTGCTGTATAGCGTCGGCCAGAAATTAATGGTGGAGCTGTAGTTCAACGGGAACGAACTGCTTTGATTGTCAGGCGTAGCCTGACCCTGAACGTATTGGTTCTCATTACACCAGTTGAAATTACTGAACAACTCGTCCGTTTGGGAACCCCAGCCAAACCCGGCATCCTTGAACCCAAAAACGGCTTCCGCGTAAATCTCGTTGACAAACACCTGGACCAGGGCCGGGCTGCTCCACACCGCGTCGGTGGAAAAGGAATTTGTCGGTTGCAGGTTCAATACCTTTTTACACGACAACCCGCTTATCATCGTGGCAAGCCCGAGTATGATATATATCTTTTTCATGAAAATTTTCTTTTAATGGTGGCTGAATTAAAAATGAACGCTTATCCCCAGGTTCAACACCCGCTGCTGAGGGTAATACCGGCCGCTGGTGGATGCCACCTGCCCCGGTGAAGTCGGCGTCGGCGGCGCCTCGGGATCAAACGATGGCCCCCATTTATCGATGGACAAAAGGTTATTCCCGCTGACATAGATCCGCGCCGAGGTTATCTTCGCGCCTCTCATCCAACCCGCGCTATTGAGATTGTACCCTATCTCTACATTCTTTAACCGCAGGAATCCATCATTCAGCAGCCAGAAGGTCGACTGATAAGTATTCGACCCGTAGGTGGCATTGGTCGGACCATTGAACGTCCTTGGATATTTGTTGTCGCCCGGCTGCAGCCAACGTCCATTGTAGAATTGCTGCGCCATATTTAATCCACCTGGTTGAAGGAGTGCCTGCGCTGCCGCTTGCCCCTGGAAAAAGATCGTTGCATCGAGGCTCTTATACCGTCCGCCGAAAGTAAAACCATACATGATCTCCGGTGTGGCAGACTTATTGGTCCTCACTTCATCGAGGCCATCGATTTGCCCGTCTCCATTGACATCCTTGTACCGGATGTCACCAGGGCCCGACCCAACGGGGTGCGGTGTCTTGTTTACTGTCGCCGTGTCCTGGTACAGGCCCTGGGCCTGGTAAAGCAGGAATGATCCAACGGGGTGGCCTGTCATCCGTTGATACGAAGGTACCGAAACCGGTTCCGCTTCATAAATGACCTTGTTGACAGCAAACGTAAAATTGCCATTGATAAAATAGGAGAAGTCCCGGTTCTGACTCTTCTTCCAGCCCAGTTGAAATTCGATCCCTCTGTTCAACACTTTTCCCAGGTTCTCGTCCGGAAGATCCAAACCCGTATATTCAGGCACGACCTCATTCGGTGGCACCAGGATGTGCGTTCTGAAACTGCGAAACACATCCAGATCGAAAGTCAGGTTTTTCAATAATCTCATATCTAACCCCAGGTCTGTAGTCGTGGCCGTCTCCCAGGTAATATTGATATTCGGTGTCGGTCCGAGCACGAATCCCGGCACCTGGCCCGGAGTCGCGCCGTAAAAATATCCCGCCGCCAGGTATTGGGAGATCTGCCCCGCCTGCAGCTGATAGGTCTGAATGTACTGGAACGGACTCACCGCATCGTTTCCAGTCTGCCCCCAGCTCCCCCTGACCTTCAGTTCATCAATGACCCTGGATTTGAAAAAAGCCTCATTGGATATACGCCAGGCGCCTGACACCGCCGGGAAAAATCCATACTGCTTTCCCACAGGAAAGTTCGGCGACCCATCTTCACGCATGTTCACGTCTACCAGGTAACGATCGTCGAAATTGTAGGAAACACGGCCGATATAATTTTGTCTTGCCGTTTGTAACTCCCCGGAATTGTTCGATTCTCCGATGGTGCTTCCGGCAAACAGCTGCTGAACGTTATTGCTCAAGAACCCGGTCCTGTAGGCGGAAAGCCCCGTATAGGTCTCCCGCGACACTTCATAGGCCGCAAACGCTTCCAGTGAGCTGCGGCCGATCTTGCGCTCCCAGCCCAGCTTGACGTTCACCAATTGGTCCTCGGTCTTGGCCGTCGAGTCGTTCAGGTTCGGCGGGATCGAAGACTGCACCTCGGTATAACTATTTGTCGCCTCACTATAGCTATAGGCTGGCGGCGGCTGCGCGTTAAATCCTTTATAGTTATAGAAGAAGAGGTCATAGGCATAATACCCGTCAAGATGCAAACCCGGCGTGACCCTGTCCAGGTTCCAGCTCAACGAAGTCTTGGTCTGTAAAAAGTCATACCCGATCGTCGTATTCCCAAGATCGCCGTTTAACACGTATACCATGCTGTTCTGCGGTCCCCCACTGATCCCTACGCCTACATCACCATTCGGGTAACGGGGCACGAGGTAAGGGTAAGCACTCCACAATTCCTGGAAAATATCGCCCGCGGTGCCATATTGCGGCCCTTCATTTAACCTGTACTCATTCCGGTACATGACGTCCAGCCCGATGCGGAGACTCGGCGTGGCCTGGATATCCACATTGGCACGGGCATTCTTGTTTGTATAATAATCAGAGCCTCCCCTGTACATGCTGTTTTGATACAGGTACTGACCGGACAGATAATATTTCACCTTATCCGATCCGCCCCTTAAAGACATGACATCGTTGTTTTGGAAGGACCAGGGCTGCATCACCGTCTTCCACCAATTGGTACTGGGATAGCCGAGAGGATCGGACCCATTCTGGTAATTTTGTAATTGCTGCGCCGTATAGGTAGGTTGTTGACCTAACAGGTTGTCGTATTCGTTCGTCGATTCCGCATAGTCATGTGAATCCAGCATCTTCGGCACCCGCGTCGCCTGGGTCATGGCACCATTGGCGGTAAAGGATAATTCGGACTTTCCGGTGATCCCGCGCTTGGTAGTGATCAGGATCACACCATTCGCCGCACGTGCCCCGTAAATAGCACCCGTGGCGTCCTTAAGTACGGTAAAAGATTCTATGTCATTGGGGTCAAGTCTGTTGAAACCGCCCTGGCGGTCGGGGATACCATCGATCACGATCAACGGAGCCGTATTCCCCAGCGTTCCCAATCCCCGGATGTAAAACGCCGCATCGTCCGCACCGGGCTCCCCACTCCGTGTGTTGACGATCAACCCGGGCATGGATCCGCCGAGTGCGTTGGAAATATTGGCTACCGGCGATTTGGCGATCTCCGCACCCGAGATATCGCTGACAGCTCCCGTAAGGTTCACCTTCTTCCGGGTTCCATAACCGATCACCACCACTTCCCCCAAGTCCTTGCGACCTCCATTCAGCGACACATTGATCTGAGACTCACCGTTCAACGGCACTTGTTTGTCCTGGTAACCAATAATGGAAAAAGTGAGCGTGACATTCCCGGACGGGACGTTCAAAGAAAAATATCCGGTCGAATCGGTGGTCGCTCCGCGCTTCGACCCTCTGATACCGATGCTCACCCCGCCCAGCGAAGCGCCTGTGGAATCTGTCACCCGCCCTGTGACCTCGTGCGAAGCCTGCGCTACGGCGGCGCCGGGCAGAATGACAAAGCCTCCTGCGACAAGGCTCAGGAGGCACATCCTAAAGAGAATTTTTGCAAGCATGATCGTTAGTTTTGTATTTGATTAACTAGTCTGGTCTGGTCTGATATAACATAAAAGTAAAATTCTTTTTTCGAATCCGCAAAGTTTCGTCATAAAAAATTTTCAATTTCGTTTCCCTATCTTTCCCGCCATGAAATATCTGAGCCTTTTTGTAGTCATCCTTTTTACACTCGTTACCCTGACGATTGTCCATCCGGCGCTCCTCTATGCCGAGGCTCCTGCACAAACGAGCCAGCCCATCCTTGTCACCCACTTCGGCGCTGAACCTGACAGCCGCAAGGACGCTACCACGGCCTTTCAACACGCGATCAGCGCCTGTAAGCTGTTGGCAAACCCTGTGCTGGTCATCCCTCATGGCAGATATGATCTCTACCCCGATAGCGCCATTAAAAAAACATACTTCATCAGCAATACCAGTTCTGAAACGGAGTGCCCGTCGAAGGTTAAAACGATCGGCCTTCTATTCGAAGGCATCCGAAACCTCCGGATAGAAGGTGACGGCAGCCTTTTGGTCTTTCATGGGAAGATGACCACGATGGTGATAGATCATTGTAATGGTTTGACCCTGGCGAACCTCACCGAAGATTTCGCCCGTCCCACCATGTCCGAATTCACGGTGACCCGCGCTTCTGACACCGCCATCGACGTCCGGGTCCATCCCGACTCCTGGCATCGCATCGACAGTGGCCGGCTCACCTGGTATGGGGAAGATTGGGTAGCAAAGGACCATTTCTGTATCCGGATCGACACTACCCATGCCTTCTTTTACGCCAATGACGAATATGATGGTCTGCTCCGGTCGGTGATAACCGAACCCGCGCCCGGCATGTTGCATTTCTCCGGGACCTACGATCGTTCCCGGTTTCCTGCCGGCAGCGTATTTACTGTTCGGGATCCCGTGCGCGATGAGGTCGGCGCTTTCCTGGTCAACAGTAAGAATATACGGTGGAAAAATGTAAGCATGCGGTATATGCATGGGTTGGGCATTGTTGCCCAATTCTCGGAGAATATCTCGATGAACAAGGTATTCATCGAACCCGCACTGGGTAGCGGCCGGATGATCGCGTCTTTTGCGGACGGGATGCACTTTTCCTGCTGCAAAGGCCTTATATCGATCGATAGTTGCCGCTTCGATGGTATGCATGACGACGCCGTAAATGTACATGGCGTTCACCTCAGGATCGTCGGCAAACCCTCGGCTGATCAGTTGATCTTGCGGTACATGCACCCGCAGACCTATGGCTTTATGGCTTACTATCCCGGAGACTCCGTCGCTTTTGTCCGGCCGCGCACCCTCTTGATTGAGCAATATGGAGTTGTCAAATCCGCGGAATGGATATCCCCAAGAGAGATCCGCGTCACCTTTACCCGGCCCGTGCCCGGGGAAGTTCGGCTGAGAGATGTAATAGAGAACATTACCTGGACACCCCGGGTCCACATCCGCCATTGCTTTGTAGCCGGCACCGAAACCCGGGGCTTTCTCATCACTACCCGGCGCAAAGCAGTTATTGAGGATAATAATTTTAGTCGTCTCGGCATGTCCGCCATCCTGGTCGCAGATGACGGCCTCTCCTGGTACGAATCCGGTCAGGTTCATGATCTGACTATCCGACACAATCTATTCCGTGAATGCGGTCATAACCAACTCCCCGCCAATTATGTCATTGCTATCGCACCCGAAAATCATCAACTCTCGCGCCCCGTGCATTCCAATATCCACATCACCGGCAATCGGTTCATTTGTTACACCCCGGCTGTTCTGACAGCCCGGTCTGTTGACGGATTGACTTTTTCCGGCAATAGCATCGAAGAGGTGCCGTATTTCCAGGCTGATCGGAGTATTCCTGACGCAAGTAAGACCCTCAAAACTGTTGCACTGACGGCTTGCCATCACATCCAAATAAAAAACAACAGGTTTGTAAGCGGTTCACCGCACCAATTTTGAAGACTTACGCCGTCTTTTGCCCTTTAATGATCATCTGTCGATGCTCGGTACCCCAGCGTACCATTTCATTGATCATCGGAATCAATGTTCTGGCATAACTGGTAAGCTTATATTCTGCCTTAGAAGGTTGATCGGGGTATGCTTTTCTGGTTATGAGTTGGTTGACCTCCAATTCTTTTAATTCCTTGGAAAGCGTTCTTTTGGTTATGCCGGTTAAACTTTTCTCGATTTCAGCAAACCGGATATTGCCAAAACACATAGATCTAAAAATGCGCATTTTCCATTTACTGCCAATGGCATAAATGGTATCCTGCAGGGCAAGATCATTCTGTTTACAGCGGGCTGTTCTATTTTCTATTGCTTTCATATAATTATCATTATCAGGTATACTCCGGTATACCGATCTGTAAAGTTATGGCATCTGCAAAATAACTTTGTATTCAATTAAAATCACCTAGTCATGTCAAACAGTTTTAAGAATAAGACAGCCGTAATAACCGGCGGAAACAGTGGTATAGGTTATGCTGCTGCTAAAGAGTTTAAAGAACGCGGAGCTACCGTTATCATAACCGGCCGCCGTAAAGATGCTCTGGATAAGGCCGCTGAAGATTTAGGGGTACACAGTGTTTTGGCCGATCAGGGTAGCCTTGCTGATATTGATAAGCTGATGGCAACGGTTAAAGCCCAATATAAAAAGGTCGATTTCCTGTTTATCAACGCCGGGATGAGCGGGGGGATATTTCCGATAGAACATGGTACGATCGCTAATTTTGAGGAGGTAATGAACGTTAATGTCAGGGGCTCTTATTTTACGCTGAGCAAATTTATACCACTATTAAACGATGGTGCATCGGTGGTTTTTTTATCGTCAATAGCGGCGCAGGTAAGTGCACCTATGTTTTCAGTATATTCTGCAAGTAAGGCGGCATTGAACGCTATCGCTAAAACTGCGGCATTAGAGCTAGCTACCAGGAAAATCCGGGTAAATATTGTAAGCCCGGGCCCGACCAATACCAACCTGTTGAGCCGGGTTAATATTGATCCTGAACTGCAGCACAAAATATACGAAAGCATTATGGCTAAAAGCCCTTTAGGAAGGAAAGGTGAACCCGAAGAAATAGCAAAAACGGTGGTTCATTTATGTGAAGATAGTTCGGCTTATATTACTGGTGCCGAGATTTTGATTGATGGGGGGATGGCGCTTAGTTGATGATAACAAATGGGGGCGCCTTTCCCTTTTTCTTACCAATGAAAGACCGATTTCAAAAACGGCAAAGAGGAAATCGTAACATTGATATAGGGAACTGAATGGCTGTTGGTCTTCATAAAATAATCAGCCGGGGGCAGGTATTCAACCGCAGGGCCGGTTTTAAGTTCGAGCGTTGAGCTGATAATATCGAAAATTTCAAAATATTATTTTACACACTGCTCCGTTCACATCAACTGGCCAAGTTTATCCCTATCCAATGGTTTATTAAGGAATTTCCGGACAAACTGGTTGCGCTCGGCCTGCATCCGGTCATCTTCGTCCAGCGAGGTGGTAAGCATCATGATGATACATTTCTTCCTGACATTTTCAGGCAGGTGCTGATATTCGTTAAGGAAATCAAAACCGCTCATTTCAGGCATATTGATGTCGAGGAAGATTAAATCCGGAAGCTCTTCAGGATTTTCATACAGGGGCTTAAGGTATTCCAGCGCCTCTTTGGCGGAGCTCACGCAGATCACCTTTTCGGCAAATCCCGTCGTTGCCATGACCATTTCAGCAATATACAGGTCAATTGGATTATCGTCAATGACCATTGTTTTTTTGTATTTATATTCCATATACAGCCAGATGTTTAAATTTATTCACGGGCCTTCCGTTAAATATATCATGTCTGCCCTATCCGTCGACGTTCTTACATGCCCGCTAGACCAAATTAGGCAGATGAATGCTGAACTCACATCCCTTGCCGGGCTCGGATCTGAGCTCGATCGCACCATGCAGCTTCTCCACAGCTTCCTTTACGATATACAACCCAAGCCCCGAACCGATCGATTTGCTCGAAACGCGGTAGAACATATTGAATACCTTTGCCTGATTCTCCTTGTCAATGCCGATCCCATTGTCCTTGACCCGTATATCCGCGGCGGACTCGGACACATCCACATTTACTTCCACGAAGGGATCGGCAGCCTCTGGATTCCGATACCTGATACTATTGGAGATCAGGTTATTGAGAATGATTCCTATCCGGCTTTTATCCGAATAAAAGGCGACGCCGTTCCGGATCGTCGTCCTTATATCGACTGTCCTTTGATCATCGGCGCCCATGAACTTCAGGTTGGCGGATATATCGGTCAGCAGGTCCGTAAAATGTATTTCCTGGCGGTCGACTTCCAACCTTGAATTCCGGGAATAGTCCAAAATATCCATGATAAAACCGTCCAGCTTTTTTATACTGCTCTTCAGGAAGGTTACATTTTTCTGCATGAAAGGGTCCAGCGTTCCCATTTCACACAGGCCGACCACCCCCAGCATAGAAGACAGCGGCGCCCGGAGATCATGGGAAACGCTGTAAACGAAGCTGTCAAGCTCCTTGTTGGATTTCTTTAACTCATCATTTGACTTTAAGAGCGCCTTTTTCTGCAATTGTTCTTCCTGGAAACGTCCCATTTCAAAGTTCTGCTCTATCTGGTACTCATTTAGCTTCTTCAGTTGAAAGGCCCATAAGCCGCAAATGAAAAATACGACCGTCGCCAGGATCCCATGAATGATAAAGGTCTGGAGGGTCATATAATCCAGCTGGGTAAAATAGATCTTGTCGTATCCTATATATTGCAGATAACCGAATAAGGCATGATGTACGACAACGACCGCCACCAGGGGTATCTGCAATTTCCAATTCTGATAGGTGATCAATATGGCGCTGCCGATAAACGCAAAAAAATGCATTTCGAATAACCCGTGCATCTGGTAAATGAACTGGGCCATAAAAATGCCAAATACCGCGCTTACCACGTATTGATAGACATTTGAGCCGGCTAAAAGGAGCCTCGTGGAATAATAGGCAAGCAATGACAGGCTCCCTACGCCGACGGCGATGAGCCAGGTGTCGTAAAAAAATGCCAGGAGCAGACCGGTTATAAAAAAGCTGATCAGAAAATAATTCATCAGCCTGTCCGATTTGTGCTTGACCTTCGCCAGATAAGAATCACGTATCGCCCGGTATGTTTGTTGAGTTACCATAGGTGCTATTTTGGGGTACAGACCGGTAATTGGCAACCGTAAGCCTTCAGGGCATAGGTGGCAAAGACGGGCCGGTATATATTGCCGAACAGAGAATCGATCGCCATTTGGGCATAGTTGCTTTTTGTATCCGTGCAGTACCGGCTCTTGTTATAATTGCCCCGATAATACAGGCGGAGGCTCGCATCCAACAGGACGGCCTGCGGGGTGGAATAAACACCGCATGCCGCCGCTATGCTGGAATCGAAGGATATGGGGATATTCACGTCAAACTTGTTTTGTATTTGCTTCGCCGTATAGTCTTTATTATTCAGGACAACGATGGCAAAGGAGATTTTATCCCCGTATTTTCTTACAAGCGCTTTGAAATTGGGGATGTTGAAGCGGGAACAGGGGCAATCCGGGTTAAAGAAATGCAGAAATACCGGCTTATCACCTGGTACGGGTAATTTCCCACCCAGATCGACATAGGTACCCGTCCCGACCGGATGATATTGGTTAGGGACAGGTGTGGGGAGGCTATATTTCCAGTCCGTATACCAGAAGATATATGCCATGCTGCTGAAAATAACCAGCAGCCATGCTATGGTAATTGCCTTTTTCATCAGTATTGGATGCGCTATCAACGGTCGGTTATAATACATTATTGTCTGTAAAACCATGTAAGTGGTTTCCTTGATGGAAACCAATAATACAAATAATAATTTTTTATATTTGTTTATTCAATCGTCTTCACCGGATTCCCGGAAAACCCGGGCGTGATCACTTTCTGAATGCCTGAACGCGTCACATGACTCAGGATCACCGGCGCATTATTGTTTGCCTTCCCAATAGTAATAGTATTCAGATCCAGTTTATTCACGTCATCGAAGACAAAGGCCGGGCGGAAATCCTTTTCCGCCGTTCTTACTGTAATATTCTTCATTGTCAATCCATCCACATGCCGGACATAAAATCCCCAGGACGGCAATTCGCCGAACATGGAAAACTCAGGATAGCCGGTCTCATTTTCCCCTACATCCTTCAACCGGTTGAGCGGAATAATGGCAAGACCGTCATTCCCGCGACCGGGGAAAGTGATCTCTATATTTTCCAGGGTCACATTTTCCACAGGATGTCCTGGAATTCCCGTTATAGAACAGGGAAAGGGATTATGGAAGAAGGGTAGATCGGGGCCGCGCAGATCATAATTTTTATCCGGTCGGTCAAACGGTATCTGGACTTTAACATTCCTGATAGCCACATTGCGTAGCATGCCTATTTTTCCATTCTTGTTCCGATGGCCCAGCCTGATAAAAATACCATCTCCCGTGTTGGTGGCCACGATATGATCGATGTCAATATCTTCCAGATCTCCTCCATCCACCGACTCCAGGGCAATGGCCGAACGAAAGGTATCGAATACGTGGATATTTTTGATCCGTACTTTTTTAAAACCTCCGACAGAGGTGGTACCGAACTTAATGGCACTGCCACTCGAACGGACAGTACAATCGGCGATATAAATATCTTCGTTCCAATGATCCGCCCCATCTTCCGATTTCATGCAAATGCCGTCGTCGGCCGAGTTGACAAAACAATGAGTGATCCGGACCTTTTTACAATCGGCGATATCGATGCCGTCGTTATTCCAATAGGCATCGCTCTCCACACGGATACTATCAATGACCAGATCTTCGCAGAGCCGGTAAGTCTGCACCCAACCGCAGGCATTCTTCACCGTGATCCCGGAAACACGCACATTTTTACAATCCGATATTTTAAGATCTCCGGGCCTGTTCTCCGGTCGCTTTCTTCGAAGATTATATTGAGAACTGTCTAATTTACCGGCATAGAACAGGCTATCCAGGTACAAGGCCAACTTGCGCCCCTGCCCGTCGATCGTTCCCTTTCCGGTAATGGAAATATTTTCCTGCCCCTCGGCAAGAATAAATGCCAAGTGCTGATAATCGGCCGGGTTGATGCTTCCCAAAATAGTAGCCCCCTCCCGGAGTTGTAAGGTCACATTCGACTTTAAGACCAGCGTGCCCGAAAGGAATTTTCCCCGTGGGACTACCACCACCCCGCCTCCCATGGCCGTGGCCGAATCGATGGCCGCCTGGATAAAACTTGTATTCAACGTCACCCCATCCCCCCTGGCGCCGAAAGAAAGCACATTGAGCGTTCTTTCCCCTGACCTTCCCGTGGGAACAAAACCAGATAGTCCAAGCAGGACAAGCATCGAAAATTTCAGGAAACCCATTCCTATAAAGATAATCTTAAAACATTTCGCGAACAACTTCCCGGATAGATGTAAATTATACGCTGTTGGGCTACGAAGTTGCTCTGAATAAATCCTCCATCAACACTTCTGCCTGGATAAGACCAGAATAATGATTATTCTTCAGTACTCCATAAGTGGTGATCATCGTAGGGAAGATCACCTTTTTGGTTTTGGCCTGTCTCCTGAATACCTTTACCTTGTTTTCAAAATCCTCTGCATACCTCTTATCAATAATAAATTCATCGGTGGAGAATTTTATTTCGCAAAGATTGATACAATGATCCTGCCGATCGAGCAGGAGGTCAATTTGTGCCCCCTTTTCTCCTTTTTTGGGAATATATCGCCAACCCGAAGTCTCGGTGTAAACGGCTGCTATGCCAAGTGCCTGCTTAATCTGTGACACATGTTTTTGGCAGATGGCTTCGAAGGCGTAACCGCTCCAGCTATTGTAGGACTGCCCGGTAACGATTTTATGCCAGGTGCCGGCGCCGCTGGCCCGGGCATGTTCTATGAACTTCAAATAGAAAAGGGAGTATTCATCGGAGAGTTTGTAAATACTATCCCGGGAGGTCTTGCCAAAGGGGATATACTGCGTGATAAATCCGGATTCTTCCAGTTCTTCAAATAATCGTGTAGTAGTGCCGCCTGTGGTGAACCTGCAGGTTTCTATAATTTCAGTCCGGCTCAACCCTTGCCCTTTTTTAGCCAATACCCGGACAATGGCTTCGTGGTGGCTTGCATTGGCAAACAAGGACTGATACAGGTTTGTAAATTCCGTTTTGAGTAGGCCGTTTTTCTCAAAGAAAAGCTTATCTACAACCTGTTCGGCATTTTCACCTTTGCCCACCTGCTTCAGGTATTGAGGAATCCCTCCCATTGCCATATAGAGTTGTAGTATCTGGTAGTGGTCAAGTGTAATACCACGGTTGACAAGGAACTCTTCCGTTTCTTTAAGCGAGAAGGGAAGTAGACGAATTGTCCGGCTTACCCGGTTGGGAAGCCCGCCTCTGTTGTTAATAATGTTTTCGATCATCCAGGAAGCCGCCGACCCACAGATCACCACTTTTAAACTCGGCTGCCGGGAAGCCCAGGTATTCCACCAATGACTGAAAGCCGACAGGAATCCGGATTTAGGTGTATGAATCCAGGGGAATTCGTCGAACAGTACAACTGTTTGTTCTCGGATCAATTTTTCTTTCAGGAAATAGCTGAGAAAAGTAAAAGCCTGTATCCAGTTGGTTGGAGAAGCGAGAGGGATCACAGATCTCGTGGCTTGCTGAAGCGCATTACTGAAATTGTGCAGCTGCTCCCCAAGGTCTGCCTCATGAACCCCCGTGTATTCAAAGACCAGGGCTTGTTCATAGAAGTTTCGGACAAGGAATGTTTTCCCTACCCGGCGACGGCCCAATACGGCGATCAGTTCCGCTTCCCCGGAGGCAAGCATGTCTCGTAATATTTTCTTTTCGGCATCCCTGCCGATAATCGTCTCAGCCATTATAGTTTGTGGACAAATTTAAAAATATATATTCGTCCACAAATATACTTTAAGAATGGCTTATGGACAAGTATAAATATTTATTTCTGTCCACAACTATAGAAACTGCCCACGTCTGGATAAATGGTTGCAAAGCTATACCTATAGAATTGGGCTCCGGTGGTGGGTATTCGCATCAGCAGGACTTCTGTCCGTACTGATCGCCTTGCTGACGGTAAGCTCCCAGGCGATAAAAGCGGCTATAGCCAACCCTGCGAAAAGCCTTAGGGCGGAGTAAACCCTCACCCGTGATACGGCCTCAGCCTCGGTACCCACCGCGGCACATGCTTCTTATATTCGGCATAGGACTCGCCAAACCTCGCCAGCATGGCAGGCTCCTCCTTGAAAATGAAATACATCGTATTCATCACAAAAAAAAAGCATCCCCATAGCGTAATGGCCAGCGCATTGAAAAACAACCCCTCTCCCAGCAACATCGCCACTACCCCGGTGATCATCGGATTGCGGCAGTAACGGTAAGGCCCGCGTATGACCAGTTTTTGAGTAGGCTCCCAGGGCGCCAGTGTACCCTGGGCAAAACGCCAGAACAGGCTCGTCGTATATAGTTGCATACTCAATCCCAAAACATACAGGATCGCACCAACAACACTAAACGCCACCGGGGGCGTCCGCATCAATGGCGCTCTTATCCTGTACAGCAAAAATGGAATAATAACCGTCACCACAAAAGGCAACGCCAGCCAGTCGCGGAAATGCAGCAACAAAGGAGGAGACTTTTGCGCCATACCCAAATATAGTGATCTATTTAACCATCCCATCCGGCGTTATTTTATACAGATCAAGAGCCCGGGCATTATTCATATTTAATCAGGAAATTTTTATATCTTGTTTCAGTATTAACCATGAAACTCCCTCTAACCCTGATCCTGCTTTGCTGCGCCTTATCGTCCTTTGCGACCACATTTACCGTGACGTCCAACGCGGATAGTGGACCAGGCACCCTCCGTGACGCCATCAACCAGGCCGCCGCCAATGGCGTTGCGACGGCAGACATCATCACCTTCAACATCGCCGACCAAAGCCAGGCTGGCCGTACCATCACCCTCGCATCTGCCCTTCCCGACCTTTCTTCTAACCTGACCGTCGACGGCACCACCGAGCCCGCGCCGGTCTTCGGCATCAGCAGCGCCCGGATCGAGCTCCTAATCAATTATCCCTTGCAATACATCCCCTTCTTCGAAGCCGTAGGGCAGGCCAATATTGCCGTATACGGCCTGTATCTCCAGGGCTGCGGGTCGAACCTGGGTTTTCACCTGCAGGCCAGCAGCAACGTCCAGATTGGCGCCGCCGGCAGCGGTAACGTTATCGATGGCTGCAGTCAGGTCGTTTACTGTGACGTGGTCTTTGATTCAGATCCCGGGTGCAGCAACCTAACCATCCAGGGTAATTTCCTGGGTATCAATCCCACTGGCACCACCGCGGGCATCGCCCTCAATGGTGTAACCTTCTATCTGACGAATGTCAGTAATCTACAGATTGGCGGCCTCAACCCCGGCCAGGGCAATAATATGGTCGATCAGGATTACCCGATGAACTATAGCTGCGCGCGGTCAGGCAACTTTGGCTACCTCAACATCCAGGGCAACACCGAAGGCACTGATTTAACCGGCACTACCCGTCTGGCCATTAACCTCGGTCAGTTCATGATCAGCGGCTTTGACGATGGGTCGTCTAATGTCACAGGCACCACTCCCATAGCGGTAAACATCACCGGCAATGTATCGGCAAGCAGCTTTGACTTCTTCGGCATTTCCAGCCCCATTACCATTCAGGGTAACCACATCGGCGTAGGGCTTGACAACGTCACCAACCTTACGGGTTTAACCAGTGCCAGCAGCTTCCCGATCCTGGATTTCGAATTTTGCAGCAGCGCCCTCGTCGGCGGCCCCGCAGTGACGGACAAGAATTATCTCGCCTATGGCGGCTATGGCGTCTATGAATTCTGGTGCAGCAACATCACCATCTCCCGTAATAGCATTTTCTGCAATAACCTGGGCATCGAATTCAACTGGATGCTGGCCCCTCGCCCGATGCCTTTCGTCAACATCACCCTTCTCACCGCCGGCGAGGTAGGCGGCACAGCCCTGCCCGGGTCCACCGTCGAACTCTTCTACGACGACGAATGCCCCGGCTGTGAAGGAAAGACTTATATTGGGACCACCTCCGCCGATAATAATGGTAACTGGAGCTATTCTCTTACCGCCACCGGCGCCATCGTCGCCACTGCCACGGACACCTATGGGGCAACCTCCGCATTCTCCACCGCCACTATCAATACGGACAACATCGTCGTCCAAAATGCCACCTGCGGCCGCAATAACGGCTCGATCAAAAACATCCAGGTCACCAGCGGAACACAGTGGTACTGGCAGGACGCCCAGGGCAATATAGTCGCCAACAGCACGGACCTCACCAATGTAGGCCCCGGTACCTATACTTTCATCACCTCCATCGGCGGCGCCTCCTGCTCGGCTACCAGCACGCCCTACACGATAGCCAACGTTAGTCTGCCCGCTATCAATATCAGCGACATTGCCATCACCCAACCCAGCTGCGGTCAGAACAATGGCGCCTTTCAATATAGCGACGCCTTCGATCCCACTGCTACCTACGTCTGGCTCAAAGGCACCGACATCGTTTGTCCTGACTATACGGCCAGCAATCCCCTGACAAACCTGGCGCCCGGCGCTTATACCCTGCAGGTCGCCCTGGTACAGGATCCCACCTGTTCCGCCCAGTACGGGCCGATCACCTTGCTTAATCAGGCCGGCCCATCCCTGACCACGGATGCCTTGCAGATCACGCCGACCACCTGCGGCAATTCCAGCGGCTCGATCACAGGCATCACCTACCAGAACGCCACCGGCGCCGTCTACCTGGGCTGGGAAGACTCGACCGGCCATACGATCAGCAATGATTTGAACCTGACGAATGTGGCAGCCGGTCCTTACCGGCTGGTCTTCAAAGATGCTGGTGGCTGCGATACGATCTTCACGGCGTATTACCGCATTGCCGATAACGGTTCGATCACTTACGACACGAGCCAAATGGTCATTTCACCTGCCAGTTGCAATGCTATCAATGGGGCTATCATGGGCATCACCTCAACGAATGCCACGACGTATAACTGGGTCAATACCGCCGACGGCGCCGCGGCAGGCGCCACAGAAAATATCACTGGCCTTGGCGGAGGCTCCTATCAGCTGCAGCTCAGCAATGCCTATGGTTGCCAGGCACAAACCCCAGCCCTCCTGGTCGCGCAGATCGACAAGCCCGCTTTTGACTACTCGGCGCTGCAGGTCCTGAATGACACCTGCAATAGCGGACAGGGCGCTATCAAAGATCTTAAAATGGTCGATCAGACAAGGACATATGCCTGGGAATGGTTCAATGGCTCTCAAATCGCAGGCTCTACTGCCGGCCTCCTGACTGGCCTCTATGCCGGAGACTATTACACCACCGTTACCGATCAATACCAATGCACCGTCAATAGCAATACTTTTAACATCCAGGACATCGAGTTGGCACCGCCAGCGCCGCAGGTCAGCGATCAATACATCCCACGAAACACCTCCACCATTGTCATCATAGGCAACCCTCAGCCTGGGACATACGAACTGCTGGATAACGCGGCTGCCGGAGCTACCGTGCTCGCAACTTCCACTACGGATACCCTGACAACACCCATTGTCACAGAAGACGAAACACTCTATGTACGTTTTACGCGGGGTGATTGCGTCAGTTCTTCATCCCCACTCAATATAAAAGTATTCGACTCGGTCAAACTTTTTGTACCCAATGCCTTTACCCCGGATAAGGGAACCAATAACCAGTGGCGCGTCATTGCCCAGGGACTTGTCAACTCAATTCATATAGCGGTCTTCGACCGCTGGGGAGCCGAAGTATTTGCCACCAATAATATCAATGCCTCCTGGGACGGGACAGCCGGAGGTCACGCCTTATCAGGCACTTTTGTCTATATCATCGTCGGGAGGGATTACTATAACAGGCCATTCAGGTTAAATGGAACAGTATTCGTCATAAGATAAAAAATTAATTATCAATTAATTATAAAAAAATCAAATTTATTAAAAAAATACCCCCTCCCCTGTAAGGTTCCATCTCCCACCCCGTCTTTACTGAAAACCCTAAAAAATGATTTTTGGAACAGCAAGGGCGACAGTTAAAGATTTAGTCATAGCCCTCGATCAGTTAAGCGACAGACAGTACACGATGTCCTGCCAGACACTTTCGGGCAGTTCCGTCGGCCAGCATGTCCGCCACGTGGTAGAGCTCTTTCAATGCCTCGTCAACGGCTACACAATAGGCACCGTCAATTACGATGCCCGCCCCAGGAACCAGGCTATCGCTATCCATAAAGAGGTAGCCGCCGAATGCCTGGCCGCTATTACGAATGCTATTGCAAATCCCGACAAAGCTCTGCTGTTACAGACCAGCCTTGGGCCGGAAGACAAACCCTGCGTCATTTCCACTACCTACTTCCGGGAAATTGTCTATAATACAGAACATGCCATCCACCATATGGCGCTGATCCGAATCGGGATCACCGAAGTCTCGGATATCGAACTGCCGCAGGAATTCGGCGTGGCTCCTTCTACCCTTAAATACCAGGCGCAATGTGCACGGTAAGCTTTATCCCTGCCGATGGTAAAGTGTTCATCACCTCGAATCGGGATGAGAACGCCGAACGCCCCCCGGCCCTTGCCCCTTTTCGTGAAGAACGAGGTCATTATTCCTTCGTCGGCCCCAAAGACACCAAGGCCGGTGGGACATGGATCGCCCTACGAAACGATGGCCGGGCATTGGTCCTGCTCAACGGCGCCGTCGAAAAACACCGTCCGGAGCCGGCTTACCGCAAAAGCCGCGGCCAGATCTTCTGGGATGTCTTTACCACCGACGACCCGTTGACCACTTTCGGCCAGATCGGTCTGCAGGACATCGAACCCTTCACGATGGTGCTTTGGCAAAAGAATAAACTGCATGAACTACGCTGGGATGGCCAGATGAAAACCAGGATACAGAAAGACGCCAAAAAGGCTCATCTCTGGTCGAGTTGCACCTTATACGCCGGCGAAGTACGGCAGTACAGAGAAAATTTCTTTCAGCAATGGTTGGCTGCACAACGGCCATACTCTGTCTCAGCCATTTATACTTTCCATTTGCATACCGACCCCGGAGGACAAGAAGACCACAACATCCGCATCAACCGGATAGGCAAAATGTTGACGGTCAGCATCTCCTGTCTCGAAATAACCAAAGAAAAATCCACTTTTTATTATTCTGACCTGATACAGGTTCAAAATTACAGTCTGTCAGTATGAAACAAATAAAAGAATTCCTGTCTGCCTTTATCATCAGATTATTTAACTGGGAGTATTGGCCCACTAACCTGATCTATGCTCCTGTAGGCTGGTATTGGCTATGGCTCGGGTTCAAAGCTCGCAGCTTCTACTTTATGAACGCTACGAATCCCGGCATCCACACCGGCGGGTTCGTTATGGAAAGTAAAAACGATATATATACCTTGTTGCCTCAGGAACTCTATCCAACTACGATTTGTGTAGACAAAAAAATGCCGTTCACAGCGGTCCTGCAGGAATTGGAAAAAACAAAAATCACCTTCCCATGTATCGTCAAGCCGGACATCGGCATGCAAGGCATGGGTGTGAAAAGAATCTGCTCGCAAAAAGAATTGTTGGCTTACTATCAGTCGATGCCCTTACGCTTCTTAATCCAATCCTATATTCCTTACCCTAATGAAGCGGGGATCTTCTACCATCGTATGCCCAATGAAAAAAGAGGAAAAATATCAGGCATTGTACTTAAAGAGTTTGCCACTATCACCGGCAACGGTACAGATACCGTGGGAACATTGGTCGAACAAAATCAACGATATTCCTTATACCGCAAGAAAATCGCACACGAACTAGGGGCAAAAATGCATGCAATACCGGCGACCGGCGAGACGATGCAGATATCATATTATGGCAACCACGCCCGGGGATCAAAATTTATAGATGGTACCCACCTCGTCAATCCATCCCTGGAAAATCTGATCAATGACATCTGCACGCAGATCCCTGGCTTTTATTTTGGGCGGTTGGATATCAAGTATAATTCCTGGGAAGAGCTGTCGGCCGGAAAAAAATTCAGCCTCATAGAACTTAATGGCAGCGGCAGCAGCCCTACCCATATCTATGATCCCAGTCATTCTATCGTATTCGCATGGAAAGAGATTTTGAAGCACTGGCGGCTGACCTACGAGATTGCCAGTTATAATCATACGCATAAAAATATCCCCTATCTCCGCTTTTCCGAAGGCGTCAGGGAAGTACGTGCGTCGGGAAAGATAAAAAAAATTCTAAGCGCCCAAAACTGGTAAGTTATGTACATGCTGGCTTTTATTTCCCTGGTTTCAGGTTTTTTAATTAGCTTCCTTGGCGGATTGCCTCTGGGAAATCTTAACGTAACAGCCATTCGAATTACCCTGACAGAAGGTGGACGAAAAGCCTGCCAATTCTCGGTGGGTGTAGTACTGGTAGAAATGCTGTACATGTTCTTTTGTATGCAGGGATTGGCGATGGCCCATCAATATGCCTCTATTTTCATGATTCTGCGCTGGTTGACATTATTGCTATTGCTGATCACGGCCGTGGGGTGTTTTAGAAACCTTTTTGAAAACAGCCATGAAGGGGCAGGCAACGATCCGCAAACAAAAATCAAAAAAACAAAGATCGCCGCCGGCTTTGCACTCGGATTGACGCTAAGCGCCATCAACGTACTGCAAATCCCCTATTGGACAAGCTGGATAACCATCGCCATGCAAAATAGCTGGGTAGGCAAAGGATATACCGCTTACCTGTTCATCCTGGCAGCAGGAACAGGCACATTCGCATGCCTGCTAACATTTATTGTCGCCGGTAAAAAATTGACCTCTTGGCTCATGAGGAATAAAAAGGTGCTGGACCTGTTATTCGGAATGGTATTATTGACAGTGGCCCTGTCGCAATTGTACCTTATTGTAAAACCGTAGTATACACAGAAATGAAAAGAACGCTCAACACCCGAAAGTGGGTAGAAAATTATGGAGATCATCTGTTTTCCCTGGCTAGGTATAAACTCAACGATACCGAACTGGCCAAAGACCTGATCCAGGATACTTTCTTGTCTGCCATCAAAGCCGTTGATACCTTTCGCGGCGATTGCAGTGAAAAAACCTGGCTGGTCCGGATTCTGAATAATAAGATAATAGATCATTACAGAACCGGCAAAAAAGAGATCCCAATGTCGGAATACCTGGATAATACCGAAAAATCCTTCAGCGATCACTACTTCGATTTCAATACGCCCGGAGAATATGGCCATCATAAAATAGCCGCGTTCCCTGCAATTTCCAACTTCGAAAGTGACGTCAGCATCAATCAATCGGAACTTAAAAAGGTCCTGGACGGATGTATCGGCAAATTACCGGCCAGCCTTTCCCAGGTTTTCCTGCTGAAATATGTTTCAGGAGAAAATGCCGATTTTATTTGTAAGAAATTTAACATTACCTCGTCTAATTACTGGGTTATCCTACACCGCGCGAAATTGCTACTCCGTAGCTGCATCGCCAAAATCTGGTCATTATGAAGTTGATTAATTTTACCGCATTCAAAAAGATCTTGTACGATTGCCAAAAGGCCCAACGCCTGACGATCAAAAAACAGGAATCAAGACTAACGCTGTCCGAATACCTTCAGCATAGGATACACCTTCATTATTGTGATGTTTGCCGCAAATTCCAGCAATTTTCCGCTGTAATCAATCAAGTCTTCGCCCGCGAAAGGAAGGAAATGCAAGAACGGCCCACCAACACCCTGAGCAGCGAAGAAAAAATACAATTACAAAGACAGGTGGATGAATTGACAGAAGACCTTAAAAATTAAAATCAAAAAATCGACATGAAAACAACATTCGCTATCCTGGCGCTGACCTTCCTTTTGACCGAATTGGCCGCCGCTCAACCTATGCTTCGTTTGAAAGAATTCAATCTGAATAATAATGTGGCCATCCAAGGCTATGATCCCACGGCATATTTCACGCAAAACAAAGCCGTGAAAGGCGGCAGTGACATCAGCGCCACTGCAGACGGAGTGATATATTATTTTGCCAGTGAAGGTGACAAAAAGCTTTTTTTGCAGGACCCGAAAAAGTATGAACCTCAATATGGCGGATGGTGCGCTTATGCTATGGGGGCCAGCGGGGAAAAAGTGGAAATAGACCCGGAAACATTCAAGATCTCAAACGGCAAGCTGTTCCTGTTCTATCATACCTGGGTCAATAATACTCTTAACAAATGGAACAAGGATGAAGTCAATCTGCAGGCAAAAGCAGACGCAAACTGGATAAAATTTTTCCACTCATAAAATCAATGTATGAAAATCAATCTGATCCTTATCTGGGTACTCCGGCTGGTATCCGCCCTTATTTTGTTGCAGACTCTTTTCTTCAAATTCTCCGCCGCTCCTGAATCGGTAGCGCTCTTCACAAAGATAGGAATGGAACCCTGGGGACGTATCGGCACCGGCGTGCTGGAGTTGACAGCTTCCATCCTCATTCTTTATCCCCGCACCACTGGGTGGGGATCATGTCTGGCCATGGGTCTGATGGCCGGGGCCCTTTACTTTCACCTGACTGCCCTGGGCCTGAAGTGGTATGGCGATTACACGCTTTTCACCTATGCACTGACCGTTTTCATTTGTACTACTATACTGGCATGGCTGTATAGATTCCAGGTGTTGTCAGTTGTCGGGATAAAGCCGAAAATGGCTTAAAATACCCCCTTCCCTATATTTTCTTTACATTTCAGCATGAAATGCCTCCTTTTTTTCCTTAGCCTTATCATCCTGTCCGGGCCACCCGCCACCGCTCAGACCGCCGCAACCCAAACCGCTACACCCATCGATCCGCGCCACATCACCATCGCCCGCGATAGCTTCGGCGTGCCACACATCTTCGCCCCTACCGACCCGGAAGTAGCCTATGGTCTGGCCTGGGCACAGGCAGAAGACGATTTCGGCACATTGCAACTGGTGACACTGCTGTCAAAAGGCAGGCTCGGCGATGCACTCGAAAAAAAAGGAGCCGCAGCAGATTATACCATGAGCCTCCTGCGCTGTCGCCAATTGGTAGAGGACCAGTGGAATACCCTTAGCCCCGATTTCATTGCCCTGATGTCGGGCTATGTCCAGGGCCTGAATGCATACGCCACAGCTCATCCTGGAGAAGTAAAATATAAGCGGGCCTTCCCATTGACGCAGCAGGAATACCTGGCCGGCGTGGTTTTCTCCATCAGTATCTTTTGTGATGTCGGGACGGTCCTTCCACGCATCCTCGGCGGAAAGGTGGCCACCATCCCCGGCTTTTCTTCAGGAGCGGCCGGCGATGAACGGGGCCCGAAGGGCTCGAATGCCTTTGCTTTTCAATCCTCCCGGACGACTACCGGCGAGGCCTACCTGGCCATCAATGCTCATCAACCATTGGAAGGACCCACGGCCTTTTACGAGGCCCATGTGCATAGCGACCAGGGATGGAACATGCTGGGAGGCGTCTTCCCGGGCGGCTGCCTCATCTTTCATGGCACGAATGAAAACCTGGGCTGGGCGCATACGGTCAACAACCAGGATAAGGTCGATGTATTTCAACTGCAGATGAATCCTGTCAACGACAATCAATACCGGTTCGACGGCCAGTGGCTGGACCTGGAAGTGAGCACTGTTGCGTTGCATGTTAAAGGTATTCCCTTTACAATCCACAAAAAAGCGTATTGGAGCCGATACGGCGCCACGGTGAAAACAAAGAAAGGCGTTTTCGCCCTGCGAACACCCGCCAACATGGACTGTAAAGCCCTCGAAGAATGGTACCGCATGGATAAGGCCCGGAATTTTACCGAATTCTACCAGGCGCTCAGCATGACCAGCATCCCCATGTTCAATATTATGTACGCGGACCGCTATGACACCATTTTCTATATCAGTAATGGCAAGATACCCCGGCGCAATCCTAATCCCGCCTATCATTGGAGCAGTACTGTCCGGGGCGATACGTCCGCAACCCTCTGGACAACGTTCAAGCCGGTCACCGAATTACCACAATACCTTAACCCTCCGTCCGGCTATTTATTCAATACCAATCATTCTCCTTTCCTTGCGACTGATCCCCGATACGACCTCGACCCCCGAAAATTCGATCCTAAGGACGGATTCGAGATCTATGACAACAACCGCAGCCTGCGCGTCAGGGAGATCCTCCAAAACTTCGACAAGATCGACTATGCCGGCTTCAAACGCCTCAAATTCGACCGGCAGCTGCCCGCCCGGCTGGCCTACCCTTACGGCATCGACACCATGATGCAGTTAAACGCCGGCGATTATCCGGAGTGGAAGGATATCATCACTCATTTACAGCAATGGGACCACCAGGCTGTCGCCAGCAGCCAGGGCGCCGCTATATTTCTCCTCATTTATAACTATGTGGCCGGTAAGTTGGGCGGATCCCCGTCCCGTCAACTGACAAAGGCTGAATCATTGGAGACCTATAGATATGTATATGATTATATGATGAAGTATTTCGGCACGACAGACCTCGTGCTGGGCGACATCCAAAAATTGGTACGCGGTGACGATATCCGCTCCGCCTCCGGATTACCTGACGTACTCGCAGCCGCCTATACCGAACCCTATAAGAAGGGGCTGCGAAAGGTCACCTCCGGCGATGCCTATATCTGTTTGGTTCGCTATCCCAAAAATGGTCTGCCTGTTATCGAATCGGTCAACACCTTCGGCGCCTCTTCCCACCCGAACTCCCCTCATTACAAGGACCAGGAAGATATGTTCCGGCGCCAGCAGATGAAGCCGATGACGCTCGACAAAGAAAAAGTCCTGGCCGCGGCCGAAAAGATCTATCACCCCGGTTGATCAGCCTTTTTGCTATTCTTCAACGCAGAGACACGTTTGAAAACGTCAGCTACTTTTGCAAACCGCTCATTCACTTTCTTGGAAGCCATATCCAAAGTATACCCCTCGTCCAACAATTCCTGGATCAACACTATTTTTTTGATATTCACGTAGTCATATTGCCTGCACGTGGAGGTTTCGTCGACAGGTTCAATCAACCCCTTCTCATCCCAATACCTGATCTTCCGCTGCGGCACTCCGGTTATATTCGCCACTTCTCCGATCGCAACGATGACGGACACTAAAAATTCCACATCCATCAGAATATCAAGGTCCGCCTTATCGATTTCTTTCCGTTTCATACCTATTGCAATTATGTGACAATTCGCGTAACAAAGTTACAAAAATTAATCTACCTTTGTCACGAAGTTACAAAGATTAGCATTTTGCAGCAATGCATATTGTTAAATGATCGAACAACAGCCAATTTAAGAATCAATAGAATGGAAACAGGTTTTAGAAAATGGATCATCGTCGTCACGATCATCACATCCACGATTATCGAACTGATCGATACCACCATCGTCAACGTCTCGATCAACACTATGAGCGGTAACCTCGGCGCCGCCCTCGAAGATACGGCCTGGGTCATCACTTCCTACGCCATCGCCAATGTCATCATCATTCCCATGACCAGCTTTTTGGCGGAAAAGATCGGTCGAAAGCAATATTATATAGGCTCTATCATCTTGTTCACCCTCGCCTCGGCCATGTGCGGGTTCTCTACCAACCTATGGGAACTGGTAGCCTTCCGGTTCATCCAGGGTCTCGGTGGTGGCGCTTTGTTATCGACCTCTCAGGCCATTCTGTTTGAAACATTCCCGCCCAAAGAACGTGGTACCGCCAGCGGAATATTCAGCCTCGGTATCATCATCGGTCCATCTATTGGTCCGGTTATGGGCGGCTATATCGTCGATAATCTGTCCTGGCAATGGATATTCTATGTGAATATTCCCATCGGAATTATGGCGGCTATACTGTCTGCTTTTTATCTCAGACCTTCCAAAAGATCTACCGATGGACGAAAAATCGATTGGCTCGGAATCTTTTTACTCGCCGTTGGGATCGGATCATTACAGGTCGTGCTGGAAAGAGGCGAAACGGACGACTGGTTCTCGGCGACCTATATCTGTGTATTGACAGCTATCGCTTCCGTTTTTCTGGCAGTCCTCATCTGGTGGGAGCTACGGGTCAAATATCCGGTCATCAACCTGCGGGTGCTGAAAAGCAGCACCTTATCGATTTCGGCTATTATGACCTTCGTGTTGGGCTTCGGACTATTCAGCGCGGTATTCGTTTTTCCGTTGTATGCTCAGCGTATCATCGGCTATTCTGCCTTTCAGACCGGCACCATGCTGCTGCCAGGGACTTTGATGGCGGCGATGATCTCACCATTCCTGGGCAAGATGCTGCAGAGCGGAGTTCGGCCACAGTATCTCATCATCTGCGGATTCGCCATGTCTGCCACCTTCGGTTACCTCATGTCCGGCTCTAACCTCGAATCTGGAAGCGCCAATTTTTTCATCGCCTTACTTTTCAGGGGCGTCGGCGCCGCCTTACTCATCGTTCCGCTGACAGCGCTGGCTGTATCCGAATTGAAACCTTCCGATATCCCGCAAGGCGCGGCTCTTAACAATATGATGCGCCAGATGGGTGGTTCCTTCGGGATAGCCCTCATCAATACCTTTATTGCCCAGCGGGCCGCCGTCAACAGGACGGCTTTAATCACCTATATTACGCCCTCCGACCCCGGCACCGCCGCCAGAATACAATCGGGAATAGCCAGATTTATGTCCTACGGCGCCACCTATTGGCAGGCCTCCCGGCAAGCCATCGGAGCCCTCGAGGCAACCGTGGTCAGACAGACCTTTCTATTGAGCTACATGAATGCTTTTCTGTTGCTGGCCATCCTGAATGCATGCTGCATCCCACTGGTTATCGTCACGATCCTCAAAAAAAGAACCGTGCCGAAGTCGAATGCTCCAGTTGTCGTATCAGACCATTAATGGACGCCATTATCATTAAGCCGTCCACTCTGCCAGCGTCACCACATCTGCCTGGCGCGGGAAAATCTTTGTCGTCAGCACCCGGTGTACTTCCTCGTCACCGTCGGCACAGCAATCGGCCAGTATAGTGATCCGATAGTCTTTATCTGAAGCTTCACGTGTAGTGGATAAAACCACTCCGCTGGTGGAAATACCGGTCAACACGATGTGCGTGACGCCGTATGCCCTTAATACCACTTCCAGGTCACTTCCGGTAAAAGCGCTGACGCGCCGTTTGGTAACGGTCACTTCGCCCGCAGCCGGTGCTACATCCGGATGAACCTTCATAAACTCATCCATGTTCATACCGGCAAACTTTTCCTTACCAGCGCCAAAGCTCTTGTTATTCAGGCTGACTTCCGGCGCCCCCGGCCTAAAACCGACGACTACATAAATGACCGGAATTTTCTTTGCCCGGGCATGCGCGATAGCCTTGGCAGTAGCACCGAGAATAGATTGACTATCAGGTAACATACCGACTATCCCGGCCTGAACATCCATAACAAGAAGCGCTGTGTTTGACGTGTTTTGTTCCATTATTTGACAGTTTAAATTTTATGCTTGTTTACAAAATTCTTTGCGCACAGAAGGCTCAGGGCCGCAACTCCCGCTAAAAAGACGATCAAAGAAAGAACATCATCAGGCGAAACTCTGCCCACCCTGAAAAGTAAATATCCCACTACTCCATTCAGCAACGCCCACCATACGTTGACGACCGGCGACGACAAACCCTTGCCAGGCGGATTGGCAAAAGGCGTCGGAAAAGGATTGCCCGAAACACCATTGACAAAATGAGGGACGAAATTAGCCAGAAAGGCGCCCGCCCAAAAGCCGCTGAAATAATGATACCATTGCATAATGAGAGATTTTTAGATTAAACAAATCAACACTATTCGTCATATTGTCGAAAAAAGGTCAAAATTTTTTATGTCGTCAGCCCATGCATGATCATCCGGGTTAAGGCATCGATGGTGGGCTCTATCCGGTGATGCTCATTATCCGTCACGAGCGCCCTCTTCAAGCCATGGATGCTGCTTAACAACACAAATACCAGCCCGTCCAGCTCCTTCTGATCCATCTTACGCAATTCGCCTTTGGCTATTCCATCCGTCACAATCTTCCTGAGTATCGCACCTTCTTCCGCCAACATCCTGGCGCGGATAGCAGGCTCAATTTTGGTATAATAGGACCTTTCATCGGCATCCATTCCTGCCTCCAGCATGGCATAGAACGATTTCCTCTTCCGTGCTTCCTTTAGCTTCGTTACACAGAATACATGAATTTTCTGTTCCACCTCCGTCGCCTTTTCCACTGCCCGGGCAATCTCCGTCAGGATTTCGCTGATCTCAGCATCCATGACCGCACCAAAAATCTCCAACTTGCTTTTGTAATAGTAATATAACGAACTCCTCCCCTTCCCGACAGCCTTGGCCACGTCATCCATGGTGACTTTCTGCAGCCCGTATTGATGAAACAACTGCTGCGCAGCCTTGATCACCTGCTCCTGAAATAAATCGTCCTTTATCGTGGGGTCCGCCGACATGGTACAAAGCTAGCGTATTTTTAGACAAATAAACAAATTTTGTCGAATAGTCAATTGGCGCATCATATTCGGGCTGACTGCCTAAAGGACTAAATAAAAATAGTTTTATTAAATTTGCACCGAGCCATGACGGAATCAAAAACAAAAACAGAGATCGCGCTTGAACTGGGTCGCGCCATGACGGACCTCAAAAACCATTTGCGGCGCAACATCCAGTTGAGGATCCGCGAACAAGGGATCGACCTCACATTTGAAATGCTGGAAATCCTTAGCTGCCTCTGGAAAAAGGACGGCGTCAACCAGCAGGAACTGGCCGACCTGACACTCCGCGACAAATCAGGCATCACTTATCTCATTGACAACCTGGTCAAACGGCAAATTGTAACAAGAGTAGAAGACGAAAAAGACCGCCGCAACAGGCTGGTCTTCCTGACCGAAAAAGGACTTGTCCTCAAAGAACAGCTGAAGTCGTGGGGCGCGGATCTCTACGACTCCGCTATCCCCGATATCGACATCCAACGTCTCCAGGACAGCCTTGACCTGGTCAATAAAATGATCGCCAACGTAAAGGCTACGATGCAGCCTTAATGCTTTACCGCTTAAAATGCTCCGCCATCAGCAACGCCTGGTAGGCATTCACGATCCCACCGGATACTGAAATATCCGCCAGATCCACCACCTTACGGGTATCGTCCTTTCCTATCACCACCGGATGCCCCGGCTTCACTACCGACCGCATAATGATCTGTTTCACATCCTCTGCCTTCAGCTTGGGATAATATTCCCTGATCAATGCCGCTAAACCCGTTACCACCGGCGTAGCCATGCTTGTCCCGCTTAAGTAGGTATATTTCGATCCCGGTACGCTGGAGTAGATCTGCGCTCCCGGAGCAAATACATCCACCCGCGTCTTACCGTAGTTGGAGAACCCCGCGACCAGACTGGTATCATCGATCCATGTTGTCGCCCCGACCGTGATCCAGGCCCCCGCTACCCCACTGCCATCCGCATAATAGGGTGAAGGCACATCCACATTGCTGGAGTCATCCAGGTCCTCTCCGTCATTACCCGCCGCATGTACCAGCAATACATCCTTACTCATCGCATATTTCACCGCCTCATCCACGACCTGCTTGTCCTTGGAATAAGGCTTGCCAAAACTCATATTAATGACTTTCGCCCCATGATCCACCGCGTACCGGATCCCATTGGCGACATCTTTATCCCGCTCATCCCCATCCGGTACTACCCTCAGGACCATGATCTGCACATCGTCCGCCACCCCATCCATCCCCAGCCCATTATGCCGCACAGCCCCGATAATGCCCGATACATGCGTCCCATGTTCTGCATCCGGTCCCTTGACATCGTTATTGCCATAATCGTGCTGGTCGGGATTGTTATAATCATCACCCACGATTGGTCGCGGATCAAATTCGACATTCAGATGATAAGCCAGTTCATCCCGGAAATGATTGAAAGGTACATCGAGTTCCTGTGCTATAAATTGTGCATAGGAATTGCCATCCATCATGAATTTCTCGACGGTCGATCTCACCCACCTTTCCCGGCTGCTCGTCGGGAGATAATTTTCGAAATCCCCCAGCGTCGGCGTATCCTTGCCTATCTTCCCGACAACGCTATCCAATAATTCCCTGAACTGCCGGATAACAGTCACGAACCGCTCCGCTTCGCTGACCTGGCGCTCATAATCTGTCTTCATTTTCTCGTACGCCAGATATCCCGCCATATGCTTTTGAGGGATGGAGTCTGCCTTGGCAAGGCTGTCATAAAGCGGCCCCTGCTCCCGTACCAGCCTCGTCATCTCGAGGTTATCCTGATGCTCATCGCCCTTTTTTCCACCGATATAATCCCATCCATACACGTCGTCCACATACCCATCATTGTCGTCATCAATGCCATTCCCGGGAATTTCCTTGGGATTATGCCATAAGACAGATCTCAGGTCCTCATGCGCCGTGTCTACACCTCCATCGATCACCGCTACCACAACGGGGTGCGGCTTCTTATGCTGTAAAAGTTCGGTATACGCCTTTTCCGTACTGATGCCGAAAACAGAATCCTTCTGTAAATCCATATTCTGCCAGTTGATCTTCTGAGCCCCTGCCGATAAAAATAGCGACAGAACCATGATGCCCGTCGACAATGACTTAATCCATATTGTCTTCATGAGATAGTAATAATCATTTAAATTAGAGATAAAGATACCGTTTATTCAATACTGTTCAATCCAGGAAAAATTTGTCTTATATATAGCCGATTTCAGGAAGCGTTTTACGGCCGTCTTCCTACGCAGGGAATTCGTTAACTTTCCGTAACGATTCCCGAATATGAAAAAAAATCGACGAGACTTTATTAAAGACAGCACTGCCCTGACGGCATTGTCCTTCACCGGTTTAACTGATGCACCCACATCTTCCCCTGGCCATGGCCGTGCCGCCAAACCAGTGCAATGGCCCCTTTCCGAAGGGCCCAACACCCCAAAGATCGTCGTTAACTGTCCACTCGACGCCGACGATGCGGCCATCCGAAGATGGCGACAAATCGGGGTCGGCTATATTAATGCAGGTATCATACAGGGCCCCTGGAAAGAAGTTGAACTCCGCCCCGCTATGGACCGGCTCAAAGCGAAAGGGTTGACCGTTATCAACATTATGCATCCCGTCAGCATCGATACAGTCCTCGGTCGCAAAGGCCGTGACGCCGATATTGCTATATTCCAGGAGTCTCTGAGAGTGGCAGGTGCCTGCGGACTTCCCACTGTCGAATATAATTTTTATGTGGATCGTCTTATAGAAGGATATGAGGAAGAGATAGGACGCGGCGGTTCCGGCATTACCGCATTTGACAACAGTATGGTCAGGGACCTGCCCGCCAAACCGGAGATAGGCATCCACAAAGCCGAAGAGATCTGGGCAAATCTGGCGTATTTCCTAAAGGCAGTAATACCCGTTGCAGAGAAGGCAGGAGTCCGCATGGCATTGCATCCCAACGATCCCGTCGCCCAGATCAGCCATGGATCAGATCAGATCATGGCCAACCTGGCAGGATGGCGACGCCTGATCACTCTCGTGGACAGTCCTTCCAATGGCATTACTTTCGATTGCGGTGTAACGCGGGAAATGGGTGAAGACCCGGTAAAAGTCTGCCAGTATTTTGCCTCCCGCGACCGCATCAACCACATGCACTACCGCAACGTGATATCGGACATCCCATACGATAAATATCATGAGGTCTTTATTGACCAGGGTCAGGTAAATTTATTTGCCGTTATGCAAAAATTATACAGTTACGGCTATAACCGGGGGCTTTATCCCGAACATCCCCATATTCTCGACTATGACCGCGATCGTCCCGGCGGCGCTAATTTGAGCGGCGGCGTTGCAGGCGGTGGCGGTGGTGGCGGTTATACTGCCCAGGCATTCAACGTAGCCTTTGCCCGGGCGCTGATGTGGGCAGTCATGTCCTTGTAGATAAGATTGTGGATCTTATTCCACAATTTATTGCAACAATACGCTCGGCAAGGGCAACAAAACACCTTGAATCCTCCTCATATCCGGCTATAACAGCCGGGCTTAACCTTTTATTATAAAATATTCTATTGCGTGGTATGCTACTTGTAAATACCATACAAGCGATTAATAAAAACGCTGTATGATAAACAGGACTTATACCATAGGATTTAATTTTAGACTGGATCATTCCAATCTGACGATCCCTTTGACCGCAGACATCGAAATACACCACTCCGAAACTTTCTACGTCGTCAAAAATTTTCGGACAAAATCACAAAAGGAAAGATCGATCCTACCAGACGTGAGTATAAAGAAAGCGAATGAAATGTGGGTGCATTGCGATAGCGGCAAGGAAACTACCTTAAGTATGGAAGTAGGGCAAGCCATCGACAAATATGAGACGGATCATCCCACCGACTAGCAAGAGTTCGGATCGGCTCGAAGATCTTGTGACCCATGGTGTAACCGGTACGCTTATTGTACCTTTAACCAAATGGACGGTAGAGAACTGCATACCACTTGCTGCATCGTAGGCGGCGGCCCGGCCGGCATGATGACAGGATTTCTTCTGGCCAGAGCAGGTATCGACGTCATCGTTCTGGAAAAACACAAGGATTTTTTCCGCGACTTCAGAGGAGATACTATTCATCCCTCTACCTTTCAGCTCATGCATGAACTGGGTCTTTTGGAGGATTTTCTCCGGGTGCCACACCAGGAAATATCATCGATGTCCGCCATCTTTAATGGACATGAGGTTCATCTCGCGGATTTTTCTCACCTTAAAGTAGCCCGGCCGGTTATAGGCCTCATGCCGCAATGGGACTTTCTGAATTTTCTGGCCGGGCAGGCTGCCCGATACAATTCCTTCTCCCTGATCCGGCAGGCTGATGTCACCGGTCTGCTGAAAAACGAAGATAAGATCACCGGCATCATCGCCACGACGCCGGATGGGCCATTGGAGGTACATGCCAAACTAGTCATCGGCACCGACGGACGTCAGTCGACTGTTCGAAAAGAGGCGGGGCTTTCCGTCATCGATACCGGAGCTCCGATCGACGTACTATGGTTCCGGCTATCCCGGCGCCCTGAAGATCCCGGCCAGATCCTCGGTAATTTTTCCCGGGGCAGGATACTCATCCTGCTGGATCGTTCTACCTACTGGCAGTGCGGATATATCATCGACAAAAATGGTTACGATAAGCTGAAGGCGGAAGGGCTCAGCAAATTTCGGGAAGACCTGGCGGAAACGTCTCCTTTTCTGAAAGACCGGTTGTTGGAACTGACCGCCTGGACGGATATCCAATTATTAAGCGTTAAAATAGACCACCTCCACACCTGGTACCAGGAAGGCCTGATCTGTATCGGAGATGCGGCCCATGCGATGTCTCCCGTCGGAGGCGTCGGCATCAACCTGGCCATCCAGGATGCCGTGGCAGCTGCCAATTTTCTATGGCGGCCTCTGCGCGATGAGCCCGATGTACCATTGACGGTTCTCGCCAGGTTGCAGATCCGCCGGACCTTTCCGACCCGCGTCATCCAGGCCCTGCAAGTACGCATTCAAGAGGGGATCAGCACCCGGAGAAAAGACGTGGAAAAGACCACAGTGCCTCTATTCATGCGCTGGGCAGAACGCTACCCCTTCTTACGAAGAATACCCGCCCGGCTGGTAGGCATCGGGGTGAGGCCCGAACATGTGCATTCGCCGGAGATCAGGAATTGAATGCCCTGCCCGCCACTCTGCCGGAGTACAGACAGCCACCGAGAAAGGAACCTTCCAACGCTCTATATCCATGCATCCCGCCGCCGCCAAAACCAGCTACCTCTCCCGCCGCATACAACCCTGGAATCACCTCCCCTCTGGCATTCAATACCTGCCCATTTAGATTTGTTTCCAATCCCCCCAGCGTCTTGCGGGTAAGAATATGCAGCCTCACGGCTATCAGTGGCCCCGCCGCCGGATCCAGAATTTTGTGTAAAGGCGCTGTACGGATCAGTTTATCGCCCAGGTAGTTTCTCGCCTGACGAATCGCATCGACTTGCAGATCACCGCCCAACAGCCCGTCCTTGTTTCCTGTCGTGCCGTTTTTGCTTCCCGCCTGCTCGTCCCTTCGCGCGATCTCCTCATACAGCGCGTCGAAAGACAAGGGCGACCCGGGTGTCAGCGCATTCATACCCTCTACCAGGTCTTTCAGATTATCCCTGACGACAAAATCCACCCCCTGCTCCTTGAAGGCTTCCACGGGGCCCGGTGCCGCCTTGCCAAACATCCTGCCCAGCAACATACGCCAGTCCTTATTGGTAAGGTCGGGGTTCTGTTCAGACCCCGACAAAGCGAATTCCTTTCGAATGATCTTCTGATTTAGAATTAACCATGAATGTTCTCCACCGTTATGTACAAGATGATCCAGTGTAGCCAGCGTATCGAAACCCGGAAACAAAGGTGGTGGCAATCTGCCGCCCCCTGCATCGAACCACATAGAAGAAGGACCGGGAAGAATGCGGATCCCATGATTTTCCCAGATCGGGTTCCAGTTGGTGATACCTTCGGTATAATGCCACATTCTGTCGGGGTTGATCAGATTCGCGCCCGCTTGCTGTACAACACTCAGCATTCGACCATCCACATGCGCCGGTACTCCGCATAACATGGACGAAGGCGGTGAACCCAGACGCAGGGGCCAGTTCTTTCGTACCAGGTCGTGATTGGCGCCGATGCCGCCGGATGTCACGATGACTATTTGCGCAGTCAGGCTAAAATTTCCAATGACGGTATCCGAGCTTCGTTGCCCCCGCTTTACATCGCTGGGCGCTAACACTTCTCCCCTTATGCCGGTGACGGCGCCTTCGGAGACGATCAATTCTTTCACCCGGTGCCGGAATTTCAACATGGTCGTACTCCGCTTCACCGCCTCATCGAGGCGGAATAAAAATGGCGCCAGCACGCCGGGGCCGGTGCCCCACGTCACATGAAATCGGGGCACGGTATTTCTTCCCCGTTCGGCCCAGCCTACCACCGGAAAAAATCGGATGCCCAGTCCCCGCAGCCAGGAATATTTCTCGCCAGCCGCAAAACCGACATACGATTCCGCCCATTGACGGGGCCAATGATCCTCCGGCCGGTCGAAACCTGCCGCACCGATCCAGTCCTGTAGCGCCAATGCATGGCTGTCTTTGATCCCCATCCGCCGCTGCAAAGGTGAATCCACCAGGAATAAGCCGCCCAGTGACCAGAAGGCCTGTCCGCCAAGACTCTGCTCCGGTTCCTGGTCGACGAGGATCACCCGCCGGCCCGCAATGGCCAGTTCATTCGCGGCTACTAAACCGGCAAGACCACTGCCTACAACGATGGCATCCGCATCCAGCCCCATAATAATAAGTTTCAACTAAAGTTAGTTATTTTCACTCATGACACGTCCCGACCTTATCGTCCTCCTGATCCTGCTGGCCGGCATCATCTTCAGCATCAGCCGGAAAAAATTGACGATACCGGCCGCTCTGACCGGTGCGATCCTTGGCTGGTTGGTCTATAAAGGCGGCGGCTATACCGGACTGGCCATGCTGACCTCCTTTTTCATATTGGGAACCACAGCCACTTCCTGGAAGAAAAAAGAAAAAGCGCTGATTAAGGGCCATGCTGCCCATCAGCCTACGCGCACCGCCGGCCAGGTGATCGCCAATGGCGGCGTAGCGGCTATCGCGGGTCTCATGGCGCTACTATTTCCTCGTGACAGTCTTCTCTTTCAGTTGATGATGGCCGCCAGCCTTTCTGCGGCGGCAGCCGATACCCTGTCCTCAGAACTCGGGATGGTATATGGCCGCCGGTATTATCATATTCTTACCTGGCGACCGGATGAAAAAGGACTCGATGGCGTCGTCAGCCGGGAAGGATGGCTGATCGGTATTGCGGCATCGGCTATCATCGCCGCCGTTTATGCCCTGGGGCATGGCTGGAAGACGAGGATATTCCTTGTTCTCGTCCTGTCGGGAACGCTGGGAAATCTCGTCGACTCAGTGCTGGGCGCCGTATGGGAGCGCAAGGGGCAGTTATCTAATAATACCGTCAATTTTCTGAATACACTGGCCGCTGCCCTTACATGCGCTCTTTTATTCCCCTGTATTTAACGGCGGATTTGGCCTTGGGCTTCATGATAAATTTTTAATCAAACCCAATACCAGCAAGGGTTTACGATTTTTTTCCCCGTTTTGAGATGATAGAAATCGCTTTAAGTTGTCTATGTGGGGGTATAAAAGCGCTGTATATTTGTGTCATCAAAGAGATCAATATCAAAGCTCAATATATAGAGGACTAAGATTAAGATTTTTCATATGGCAAGCAATCGTTAGAGGTCAGCTGTTTCTACAGTGGACCTTTTTTCTTTTTAGCCCTTCCCTCGGCCGCCGAAGGCTTGCCGTAGGAGGCCCGCCGCCCTCTCCACGATCCCAGCCCCCCGCCTCTTTCCTCCACTCAGACATTCCTAAAAACCGAAAACCCCGAACAATTCGGGGCTTCGGCTTCCTATATGTAACACGCGCAGTAAACTACAAATTTATCATCATCACAGACTGGCTTAGAAGAACCAGCTCGACAAGTGTGACCTGCTGCTCTGCAGCCAGCTCTGTGCCGACTTGGGAGAGTTATCAATAATCTCAGTATCCTCTATCTTCACCATAATCCCCATAGATCCCTTATCGTTCATCTTTTTCTTCATGTCGTCAGACAAAGACTCATAACTATTGATCGTTCCGGCATCGGTCAGCAGAACAGCAATCCCTCTCACCTTCACAAAGAAGTCCTTTCCCTTGCGGAAGAAATCCAACTTGGCAGGCATCTCTTTTTCAAAGGCTTCGATGTGCTGCGCCGGGCGGGGAACCGCAAACCATATCCGTCCTTCTGCATCAACCTCTACATCAGAAATCACGTGGGTCGGAAGTTTTACGATCGAAATACTTTCCGTATATAATAAGGCACTCTGTAATTCCATGATCTTGCTCTTCAAAACATTCATTTCTAATTCGTGGGCGGTGATAGTAGTTGTTGTTGTCATGTCTTCAGTATTAAGGGGTACAGGTTAACTTTACATCATGTTTCGTGAACGCTTAGTAGAAAACAATTGGCATACCAGTTCACAAGTAATTGACTATTAAATATTTGTAAAAATAGCCCCTCCCGACCATGTCCCATATTGGGATGGTTATTCCAAAATCAGCAACCAGTCTATTGTTCGAACTCCACTTTGCCCTCATCTTTGCATTATACCTGACCGAAAGACACTATTATTATATGAGAGCCGGTCTCATTATTGCCTTCTTAATACTGCTGACCTCTTCGCTTTTCGCCCAGCATATCCATGGCGTTCCTGCCGTAGATACTGTTGCCGGCAAAAAAGATCTCGTCCCCTTTAGTATTACCCTCCCACCGCGCCCCATGCCACGTATCATCATCAAGCCCAAAGAAAAGGCTAAAAATGTGCTCGCTTTCCCCTTCGTTGTTCACTCACTGGAGACAAACTGGGGCTTCGGCGGTATAGCAGCCCGCTTCTTTAAACCCATGAAGGATACTTCCGTCCGCACCTCCGATGTCAACATCCTTGGTCTCTACACGCTTCGTAGACAGTTGATCCTGGTGGCCAGTTCGACGATCTTTTTTGCCAAAGAAGATCAACTGGCGCGCTTTCAGGCTTCCTACAGCTATTATCCGGATGACTTTTGGGGGCTGGGGAATCATACCCCCTATGCCAATGAAGAGGGATTCAGTCAAAAACAATATTTTATCAATCCGCAGTTCCTGCAGCGAATTCGCAAAAAGCTGTACTTCGGCGTGACCTATGAATTCCAGCATACCGGCCCTATCTCCTATACCCCCGGAGGGCTTTTCGACCAGGAGAATATCACCGGCAGATATGGGGGCAATACCTCCGGCATCGGGCCTATCCTGTCCTGGGATACCCGCAACAGCGCCTATAGTCCCGATCACGGATTTTTTGCGGAGCTGACATACGTTTGGTTCCCTACCTTTCTCGGCAGCGATTTCAAATTCCGCGTCTTCAACGCCGACATCCGGAAATTCATTAAGCTATCGTCCAAATCAGTATTGGCCTTGCAGGGAATAGCAGGACTCACGCTGGGCAATAGCCCATTCAGAAAGCTGGAAGAGCTCGGAGGCGCCGATATGATGCGGGGCTATTATGGCGGCCGCTTCACCGACAAATGTTTACAGGCCTACCAGGCGGAATACCGCCGCCTGCTGTTCTGGCGGATCGGGATGGTGGCGTTCGCTTCGACAGGGGAAGTAGCTCATATGCCCGGACAGTTTGAGCTGAATGGCTGGCATTATGCCTATGGTGGCGGCGTACGCTTTATGCTCAGCAAGGAAGAAAAGCTCAATCTGCGCCTCGATTATGGTGTCGCCCGACACTCCAACGCCTTCACCGTGCAGCTGCGGGAGGCTTTCTGAAGTCTTCGCTGCGGTCATCACCTCTGCTTGAAACTCTTATATCCACCCCTCACGGATTCTTCCTCAACCCCACTACTCCAACCAGGATCAACCCTATATAAATAAATTGATAGACATCATAACTCCCCTTGAGGAAAATGATCTCCACCAACTTAACCCCCACCAGCGCCGTCCCCATCCACACCGCAAGGCACGTAGAAGCCGGAATCTCCTTCATGGCAACGGAAATACAATACACATTCCCCAGGCCAAACAAAATATAACCGATAAAAGGCCAAACGATCGCCCAGTTACCGGGCTGGGTGAAAAAAGCTTTCCAGTGAAGGGCCCTCAGCCTTTTCACATTCATAAATCGTAAGGAAAACGTCCAGGCCATCTCGAAGACGGCCGCGATGATCAGATACACCCACGCCATGACGATGAATTTAATTCTCAATTGCAGATTCCATGCCTTCCCTACCTTTACTCCACCTCCTCTTCGCCCACTCCGTGATCCCCTGCCGGGAAAAATGATACGCCTTGAACCAGGGATACTTCGCCGCCAGCTTCTTCTCATCCACCCTTCTGATCGCAAAGAAATGCTGTAGAAAATAATCCCTGGGATAATCATAAGGAAGGCCGAACTCATCCGGCTTCCTGTCCCGGGGCAGATAAGCGGTTCCGAACAGCCAATCCCATACCGCGAATTTAGTGGAATAATTGGCATAGAAAACAGCCCTGTCATTGGAATGATGCCACTGATGCATCTCCGGCCCGTTGATAAAATACTGCAACTTGCCCGACCGGACATTGATATTGGAATGTATATACATGCCCCATACGGCATCGAGTAGCGCCTTGATCGGTACGACGACCGGATCGGCCCCTAAAAGAACGATAGGTGCAAATTCCACGGTCTGGTTGATCAGTATCTCCAGCGAATGCGAACGCGTGCCCGCCAGCCAGTCTACCTCCTTGTTGGAATGATGAGCCTCATGCGTCCGCCATAATAACTTGGAGCTATGCTGCGCCCGGTGAAACCAATAAATGTAAAAATCATGTATCACCAGGAAGAACAGCACCTGCACAGCCACCGGCCACGAACTGACCAGGTGCAGGGAGGACAGATGCCAGGTCCGGTCCAGCGGCATGATGATATAGTCGAAGATGAAGATCTTCAGGAAATAACTCTGAATGAAGGTATACCATATCAGGTCTACCCAAAAACCGTCCCGGAAGATGGGCATCCCTTTGGTGTAGGGAAATTTACGCTCCAGCCAGACGAAGATGAATACGCTGAGCACCAGGATGCCCGTAGTATAATAAACGATCGTTTGCATCATACCATCGCCTCCGCAGAACGAGTCCTTCTCAACCGCCGCATGGCCCCCAGTTCACTCTCATATACCCGTTTGATACCGTCGCCCATCGATTGCTCCACATCCCGGATATCCCTCACCAGCTTCTGCATGCCCTGTGGCTCTACACTGGCAGCATGATCGGATCCCCACATGGCCCTGTCCAGCGTAAAATGTCTTTCCACGAAACAGGCGCCCATCGCCACCGCAGCCACTGTCGTAGCCAGCCCAGTCTCATGACCGGAATAGCCGATCGGTGTTTCCGGGAAAAGCTCTCCCAGCGTATCGATCATCCGCAGATTGAGTTCCTGCGGAGGACAGGGATAGGCGGATGTAGAATGCGCGACCATCAGCTGATCGGTGCCGAATTTACTTACAGCCGCGAAGATTTCATCCATGGTCGACATGCCAGTAGACAGAATATACGGTTTGTCGGTCTGCCTCACCTTTTCTATCAACGCATGATCGGTCAGGGAAGCGCTGGCAAATTTATAGACCCCGGGATTGAACTGCTCCATAAAATCCACTGACGCTTCATCCCAACAGCTGACGAACCAGTCAATGCCCTTCTCACGGCAGTACGCATCGATAGTAGCATACTCTTCATAACCCATTTCGATCATCTTCCGGTAATTGATATACGTCATCCGACCCCAGGGCGTGTCACGCTCCAGATGCCATTGATCCTTGGGTGTGCAAAGCTCCGGCGTCCGCTTTTGAAATTTGACAGCATCACAACCAGCCTGAACGGCTTCGTCGATCAGCTTTTTGGCAATCTCGAGAGATCCGTTATGATTGATCCCGATCTCGGCAATAATGTACACCGGATGACCGGCGCCGATACTTCTTACCGGGCTGACTCGAAAAGCCTTGCGGGGGATCGCGCCGGTGGCATTTACTTGTTCCTGAATCGTCGTGTTCATAGATGTCAATTTTTAGTATGAAGGTTAATAGATCATATAGCTGTCCATCCCCCATCTACGACAAGATTCGCTCCTGTCATATAGGCCGACGCCTCACTCGCCAAAAAGACAATCGCCCCCTTATAATCCGAAGGCGCTGCCATCCGGCCCAATAAAGTCTTGTTGGAATAATTGCTCCTGAAGAAAACATCCTGCCCATTCTCTACTCCACCGGGTGACAGCGAATTGACCCTGACATTTCTATGCCCCCAATAGGAGGCAAGGAATTTGGTAAATCCGATGACCGCCGATTTTGTTACGGGGTACGCCGGGGATTTATAGAAGGTTTGCTTCCCGTCTGCATCCCGGTAAATGGTCTGGTCGGGAGCTACCATACCGTAAGTGGAAGCGATATTGATGATGCTGCCTCCGCCCTGCTCGGCCATGACGCCGCCCAGCACCTGCGAACATAAAAAGACGCCGCTGACATTCACCTTCCATGAACGATCCCACATCTCCAGCGGATACAACTCGAACCTCGACTGCTCGGCCGCCAGCAGGGGATTTTCGAACATATCGTTGATGGCGGCATTATTAACCAGCACATCGATCCGCCCGTACGTCGCCCATATCCGCTGCCGGGCCGCCTGTAAGGAATCCTTATCGGTTACATCAAGCCTGATGGGCAAATGTCCTTCCCCGAGTCCATCGGCCACCCGCTGCGCAGCCGCTTCATCCAGATCGGCCACCACTACTTTAGCTCCAGCAGCAGCCAGCGCTTCGCAATGTTGCGTACCCAACAGCCCGCAGGCGCCGGTGACAACCGCCACCTTATCCGCTAATGAAAATAGATCCATGCATTCAGTTATTTACATTCGTTCGCCAGCTATCTTGTGTTCATCGATCACCCGGTCTCACGACCTGACCACCGGTTTCATATTAAATTGACTGACCTTACGGAATACCGCTTCTACCGGCGTCCCTTTCAGCCTCGCCGCCACATCTCCGGCCGATACCGCATCCTTCAGCAGCCCCAGCACCTCGCGATAGGCCGCCAGCGTATAGTCCACATCAGTATCTGTATGGCTGAAACTCATGTTGTGGAAACCCGACCAGAGGATGCCTCTTTTGATCATCTCCTGCTGCACATAGGATTTCAATTCGAGGGGATTACCCGCCGTCGCATCAAAGCTGACCAGCGAACGGCAATCATAACCTGTACACCGGGTATAGCCGGAAATACCCAATTCCACCGCCAGCATATTATAGCCGTCTTTCAGCCGCTTTCCTTTTTCTGCCAGATAACCGGGAACATCTTTTTCCATCATCTCATGGATCGTCGCAATAGCCGCTGCCAGAGACAGGGCTTCGCCCCCAAACGTAGTGAAGAAGAACACTTCCTCCTGAAACAACTCCATCACATCCCTCCGACCAGTCAGCAGCGAGATGGGCATTCCATTGGCGAAGGCTTTGGAATAACAGGCCAGGTCAGGTGTCACCCCAAAATATTCCTGCGCACCGCCTACCGCGATCCGAAAACCCGTCCACATTTCGTCGAAGATCAGCAGCGTACCGTTGGCAGCGCACAGTGCTTTTAGCTCTTGCAGAAAATTGTCCTTCGGCGCTTCGAAGACGAAAGGCTCGAGGATCACACAGGCAGTATCCTCATCCAGCGCATCTTTCACGGAGGCGATATTGTTGTAATCGAACGTAGCGCTCAGATCTTTTATTTCTGAAGGTATCCCGGCGTTGCGGCTGGTGACGGCGATATACCAATCATGCCAGCCATGATAACCGCAGCACAGTACTTTACTCCGGCCGGTATAAGCCCTCGCTACCCGTACGGCAGCACTGGTCACATCCGCACCGGTCTTGCTGATCCGGATGGATTCTGCATTGGGGATCACCTGGTGAACCAGCTCGGCCAGCTCCACCTCCAGTTCATGCATCATCGAAAAAGTGATGCCGTCCTTCAGCTGAGCGATAATGGCTTCGTCGACCCTCGGATAGGCATAGCCCAGACTCAAGGGACCGATCCCCATATTGTAATCCAGGTATTCATTACCATCCACATCCCATACCCGGGCGCCTTTTCCTCTTTTCAGGTACTTGGGCGCAACGCCTTTGACGTACTGACCCGGCCCCTTGGCAAGGGTCTGTGTCACAGGTGTCATGATGGGCAAAGCGCGCTCGTAAAGCTTTTCAGACTCCGTGATAACCGGATAATTTTCGTTGAATGCAACTTTATTGGACATATATGTGTGAGTTTAAATCAAATTCCAGGTGCCGCTTGATCCGCGATGCTATTGCCACCGGCGTAAATCCTTCCGTCTCCAGCACCTGACCCAGCAGTCCTGGCCGGAACCAGTGTTCGTCGAGTGCCAGGGGCAGCACTTCGGCGACTGCCAGCCTGTGACGCAACAGCACCTCCGCTACAATGGAATACAAGCCGCCCGTCTGCAGATGATCTTCGATGGTCACCAGCAGCCGCGAGCCGCGGGCAGCACGCACGATCGCCTCTTGATCCACAGGCTTCAGCGACCGCATATTCACCAATCCGACGGAAAGACCTTCTTTTTCCAGCAAGGTCCTGGCCTGCAGAGCATTGTCGAACAGAAAACCATATACCAACAACGTCAGGTCCTTACCCTCGGCCACCACTTCTGCCTTGCCCGGTTCATAGGGAGCATGTACAAACGTCCCTTTCTTGTGATTGATCCGGACATAAGCAGGAGCAGGCGCCGCCCAGATAGAAGGCAGCATCTTCACGCTGTCATCTTCGTCTGCCGGACTGTATACCTCCATACCAGGGATGCCCCGCATGATCGCAATATCTTCGATGGCCTGGTGTGTAGGTCCATTCCCATCGGAAAGAAAGCCTGGAATATATCCGCTGAGTTTGACCGGCAGTCCGGCAATGCCGACATCCGTCCGGATGAATTCAAAGGCCCGCATAGTCAGAAAAGGCGCCAGCGCATGCACAATGGGAATCCGTCCCCGCAGTGCCAGTCCCGCCGCCATGCCTACCATCGTCTGCTCGGTGATGCCCGTATCGACGAATCGCGCCCCCAATATCCTGGGAAGATTTCGCACCAATGCCCTGTTCTCAGCCGTCATCACAATGATGCGTTCATCCTTTAGCGCCGTCTCTGTCAAAAGCTCTTCGTAAGTCATAAGAAAATATTATCGTACAACTAATGTTTCGGATTCAATGGAAGCCTCTTTATTCCCATGCAGCTCTTCCAGCAATTGCGCCACCTCATCCCCGCTAAAAGCACAAAACCAACGATCGGCCCTGGCCTCGATGCTGGGCAGCCCTTTTCCGCGAACGGTATCTGCAATAATGACCTTCACTTTCCCTTTCTCTTCCCCCCCATCAAACGCCTCTTCCAGCTGCTCATAATCATGCCCGTCGATCCGCCGCACCTCACAGCCGAATGCTTTGAACTTATCGGCTAACGGCTCCAGCGGAACCAGCTCCTCCGTACGAATATTTGCCTGAAACATATTTCTATCCACCACCAACGTCAAATTATCCAGCCCATAAGCATTAGCCACCAGCAAGGTCTCCCATACACTTCCCTCATTCAGTTCCCCGTCACCCGTGATCACGACCACGCGGTTCTTACTGCCGCGTAGTTTGCAGTCCAGCGCAACCCCGGCCGCCACCGCCGGAAGATGTCCCAGCGAACCGGAATGAAATTCAACGCCAGGAATTTGACGGTTAGGATGCCAGTAAATACTGTCCTGCGTAGACAAATGGTTCGAAAGCCGCTCCTCCGCCAGCCAGCCCATCTCGACGAAGGTGCCATACAGCGCCGGCACATCATGCCCCTTGGATAAGAAAAGATAGTCCCGCTTCGGATCATGCGGATTGTCCGCATTCCGACGGATAACATGCGTATAGAGATAGACCATGATTTCAACGCAGGAAAGGGATGCGCCGATAAAACAGCCCCCGCCTGCAGACAGGCGGATAATATGCTCTCTTACCCGTAAGGCGGTTGATTGTAGTTCCGCCGATTGTTCATTTGTCATAATGCATTCGTTTTTGTCTGATCAGCACTGACCGTCTTCAATTCATTTAAATGATGCCTGTACCAGTTAACGCCCGCGAAACCGGCATTCATAGCATAGATATCCGGGCGTCTCTTCAACAGCCCAAGAATTTCCCCGACACTAAAAGCTGAATTCGCCGGATATAACTCGTCAAACACTGCCCGTATAAAATGGTAATCCTCTATATAATCGATGGTGAATCGATGAGTCATGGAATAATCCGCACCTCCGCCCATGGCCACATTACCGATGCGAAACCGCTCCGGCCGCTCCCATATATAAGGTGTAGTATGCTCGCGTTCCAACGGGCGCACCGCTTCACGCCAGGCCGTCTCCAGCACGTCCATGGTCATGATCTCCACATCGTTACCATCAGGCCAGGTGGCGGGATGGAGGTTGCTGACAAAGTCATATTCACCGGCATGGTCCAGCCAATAGCCGATGACCTCGTCGATCAACGCGGGATCGATCAGGGGACAATCACTGGGAATCTTGATGACGGTGTCCGCAGTATAGTGCAGCGCCGCCCGGTAATGCCTGTCCAGCAGATCGGTGGCATGACCGCGGTAACAGTCGAGTCCCTCATTCCGGCAGACTTCGGCAATGACATCATCGTTGCTGTCGGTGGTGGTGGTGGCGATGATAACACGCCCGCAGAGACTGGCTGACCTTACCCGCTCTGCCTGTCGGACGAAGAGCGGTTTGCCTTGCAAAGGCATCAACACCTTATCAGGCAGTCGGGTAGATCCCCTCCTGGTCTGAATAATGGTAAGGATGTGCTGATCTTTCACGCTCATGAGTACTGCTTATAGAGTTGATCCGTGCTGTCCGTAAAAATTCTTCTCTTGTTCCTTTGAATTCCAGATAACGGCGGCAAAGGTCCGCGATGTGGCTAGCAGACCTGCTCCCATTCTGTATCGGGGCAAGCCGCTTTAACTTTTCTACATCGAAATAAGAATGCACCTTCTTTCCCAGGGCAATACCGATATACACAACGGTAGAATACTGGGTGATCAGTTCGGTGCAATTGGCAATCATCTGCTCAGTATTGCCTTCTGTAAAAATCAGCGTACCCGTAGGCGCTCCATCCTGGATCTCACGGATCGCGCGCTCCTTTTCCTCGTTCGGATGAAGTTTGAAGAGGAGTGGGCGACCGGCCGCAATGTCAACGCAGTGACGAATAAAGGCCGGCCTGTCTTCCTTCCTTAAAGTCTCCCGGATATCCGACGTCGCAGCCATCACGTATCCTTTGTGCGGAAAATCATTCTGCAGCAAGGCAGCGGCATTATCATAATTGGGAATGCCGGTTACAAATATCTTTTCAGGGTCCGTACCCCACCCGCTGAATTGTTGTTTATAGCCGTCGGAAGCTGCACAATACACATCGCAGATATTGCTACACCCGTTGAAAGCGGTATTGGCGGCCCAGTAAGAAGGCAGGCCCAGCCGACGGGTAAATTTCCCCCAGGTCGTAACGGGATCTGTCATACCCTCCTGCACAAATACCGTCTTCAACTGTCTTAACTCCTTTGTGATCAACAGATCCGTGCAGATCACAGCCATGTCATAGCGGTTGTGATAGATGGACTGTGCATAGTCATTTCGAAGATGATGCCGTTCCAGATAGGCATCGGCCTTCCTCCTGAATTCCCCCGCAAAAATGCTCTTGTCCAGCCACCCCTGTCGCACCACGCGCCGGATAATAGGATGTTTGCTGTAGATCTGGCTGAAGAAAGTGTCGTACTCGGGTAGCAGGGATGCCACCTGGTGCATTTGACTTGTCTGGTTAGGAGATCCGACGATGAACAGGATCTTCTTCCTTCGAAACGTAGTTTCTCTCGACATACGACACAAATGTCAACGTATATCTTATACCAACTTACCTTGAAGATCAGAAATCACAATTCCTTAATAAATACCTAATATTATGATCATATGAGAAGAATTATTTATCAAGATAAGGTTGAAGTATCTGTTGCCAGATCTTGTACCCCTTCTCATTCATGTGTAGTTTGTCTCCGACAAAAAGATCTTCCATCGGCAGACCCTGTGGCGTCAGCATGGCATGATAAACGTCCACGAAAGTGGCGTGACTATAACTGGCCATAAAATTTCTGATCATATCGTTGGTCTCTTCCATTTTAGGCATCAGCTTTTGCCGGCTCGGACTCGGCTTGATGGACACATAAACGATGTCGACATCTTTCAGCTTCGATCGGATAAGATTATACAATCTGACAAAACGATTATATACCATCGTAGCCGTTATAGAATCGGAAACGGCCAGGTCATTGTCACCGCAATAAATAACTATCTGCCGTGGATGGTAGGGAAAAATAATCTCTCCCGCATAACGGATCAGGTCCGGAAAGGTGGATCCGCCAAACCCCCGGTTGATGATTGAATAGCCTGGAAAATAACTCTGTACATTGGTCCATTTATGGAAAGACGAGCTCCCTACAAAAAGAATGGCTCCGGAAGGCGGATGCTGTAGACTGTCCTGGTGCTTGAATTCCGCTATATCATTCCAGAAAGGTGGGTTATTCACTTGAGCGACTAATCGGAGGGAAGTCAGGGTGGTGATTAAACAGAGGGACCAGATGGCAAAGCGACGGCCGAGGCTATTCATTAGATCGTTTTGCCAAAGCTACGAAAGGGAAAGGTAAATTCATTGTCCATAGCCGCCTCAATAAGGGTATAATACAGAATTTCTACAATTTCCCGCCGGAAATTTGAGGATATTCGCCATTACATGAAGATCCTGATCATAGAAGACCAGCAGGAATTATCAGATAGCATCCGCACCTATCTGAGCCATGAAAAATTCACCTGTGAGACGGCTTATGACTATTATGCGGCACTGGAAAAGGTCCATCTCTATGATTATGCCTGTATTATTCTCGATATCAACCTGCCGCATGGCAATGGCCTCACTATCCTCCAGGAATTGAAATCCGACAACAAGGCCGACGGCGTCCTTATCATCTCCGCCAGGAATTCCCTGGATGACAAAGTTTTAGGCCTGAACCTCGGCGCCGACGACTATCTCACGAAGCCCTTCCATATGCCAGAATTGGCCGCCCGTGTCGCCGCCATCATCCGCCGGAAATCCTTCGAAGGGAGGAACAGGATCGTCCTCGACAAGCTGTCACTGGACCTGCAGGAAAAGATCGTCACTGGCGCCAACGGCCGGGCCGATCTGACAAAAAAAGAATACGATCTGCTGATTTATTTTATTGCCAATAAAAACAAGGTAGTCACAAAAGAGGCCATAGTGGAACACCTCTGGGGCGATAGTATTGACATGGCCGATAATTACGATTTTATCTATACACACATCAAGAACCTCAGGAAAAAACTAATGCAGGCCGGCTGTCCCGACTATATTCGCGCCGTCTATGGAATGGGCTATAAATTTTCAACCACGGAGGGCCGCAGATCATGAAACTGTTCACCAAGTATACCCGCATCAACCTGCTCGTCATGGTGATCGTCTTCCTGACGTCGGCATTGTCCACCTATCTGTGGACCAATTATGTTCTCATCCGCGAAATGGACGGTGACTTATCGGGTATCCGCCACAGCATCCAGGATTACTACACACAATATCACCAACTCCCTCCTGCAGGCCATCCGCTGGACGAAGAACAGGTGACCTACGAACCCATTGGACAGGAAATGAATGCTGACGAATTCACCCTGGTGACCCGGTACAGCCAGCGCGAACAAAAGATGCACAATTTCAGACAGCTCATCTTCACCCTGCACGCCGGCGACCGCTGGTACAGAGTGACGATTGCCAAACCCCTGGAAGGATTACACCATCTTTCCCGGGCCATCCTGCTGGTATCCTCCGCCACCATCCTGATCATCATACTGGCTTTCCTGCTGACCAACCGCATCCTGCTTCGCCGGCTTTGGCAGCCATTCTACGATGCCCTGCACGTCATGCAGCATTTTAAGCTGGGCAATACCAGGGACCTGCATTTTCCTGCCACGACAACCCAGGAATTCGCCTTCATGAACGAAAGCCTTGGCATGGCGGCAAGGAAAGCAGAAGAAGATTACCAGTTGCTGAAAGAATTCACCGAAAACGCTTCCCACGAACTGCAGACCCCCTTGTCCATTATCAGATCCAAGCTGGAAATGCTCATCCAGGACGAACACCTGTCCCAGTCACAGAGCGAGATCGTTCGCAGCGCTTTCGCCGCCATCAAAAAATTATCCCGTCTCAATCAGTCCCTCCTGCTGCTGACCAAGATCAGCAACCAGCAATTTAATCACCTGGAAGAGATTCCTTTGAAAGAGAAGATAGAAGATAAGCTCGGGCAATTCCGGGAACTCTGGCAGACCAGCGGCGTGACGGTTTCATCCCGGCTCTCGCCGACCATGATCCTGGCCAGCCCCGAGCTGATCGATATCCTGTTAAACAATCTGTTCAGCAATGCCAGCAACCACAATATCCCGCATGGAGATATCGATATCGAACTGCAGCCACGACAACTAACGATCAGCAATACAGGTCTTGCCCTTGGACTCGACCCCCGGCGCATGTTCAGCCGGTTCTATAAAGGCGAACAGCATACCGGTCATAACGGCCTGGGACTATCGATCATCAAACAGATCTGTGAGGTGACTTCCCTCCAGCCTTCCTATCAATTTTCCGGCAACCGCCATTCCTTCAGCTTCATCTGGTAGAGTCCGCCCCCGAATACACCCCCATCACCCCCACTCACCGACCAACCAAAATCCCCCCATCGGTACAACCCGCTGACTTATCTTTATCCCTACCTCCTATGCATAGGAAAATTGGCTTACTGATCATCATTGTCACTATAATCATCTGTGGGAGCACCCGCGCGCACGCCCAGAGCCTCTCTATTCGGGGAACGGTCACGGATAGCCTTAGCGGACAGCTCCTGGAAGACGCAACGGTATCATTAATACGCTGTCCGGATGGCGCTGTCCTCCGCCAACGCCGCAGCGGAAAAAAGGATTTTGTATTTGCTGACCTGGCGCCCGGCGCCTACAGTCTGGTCACCACCTATCTCGGTTACAGGACGGATACCTTAGCGGTCAATCTCGACCCCACCACCACGATGACAAGAATGCGTATCCGGTTGCACCATTCCGCCAGCGATCTCATGCAGGTCATCGTCAATGCCGCCATCCCGCCGGCTATCGTCAGGAACGACACGATCGCCTTCAATGCCGCCGCCTTTCCTACCCGGCCGAATGCCACGGTCGAAGACCTGCTGCGCAAACTCCCGGGTATCGAGGTCGATAAAAATGGCAACATCACCATGCAAGGGCAAAAAGTCGACAAGATCTACCTGGATGGAAAAGAATTTTTCCTGAACGATCCTCGCATCGCCTCGCAAAACCTGCCCGCCGATATCGTCGACCAGATCGAAGCATTCGACTCTCAAACGGAAAGGGCAAGACTGACAGGCATCCGCGAAACAACGGGCACCAAAAGCCTGAACATCCGGCTGAAGAAAAGCAGGAAAAAAGGATATTTCGGGAAAGTCTATGCCGGTACAGGCACTTCCACCAACCCGCCCACCAGTGGCGCCACGGGCGGTTCCGGCACCGACCTCACCGGCAGCTATTCCGCCGGCGGCACAGCGACCAGTCTCGGCAACTCCTGGATATTCGCGTCGGGAAACCTCAACAATATGAATAACCAGTTCACCGGAACGGATAATAAGAACGGACCCGGCAGTGGTGGACTGCAGACATTTAATAACGCCCAGCTGAATTTTCGCAACGATAAGAACAGCAAGCTGGCGGTCACCCTCAATGCAGGAATGAACGGGGCAAAGACGGTACTGAACCAGACGACCCAACTGCAAACCTACCTGACAGACTCCTCCCTGTTGCAGAATAGTTACAGCCAGACCCGCACCCGCAACCAATCCTATCATGGCAATGCCTTTGTGGAGTATACGATAGATAGTAATAACCTCGTCAACCTGCGCTCCGCGGTAACGCCACAGACGGCCACCAGTTCCTCCATGGACACGGTAGGGATCTCCACACTGAAAACTACCGGAGGCTATCTTAGCAACCAGGGCAATACGGAAAATAGCAGTCACACGGAGGGGTATTCACTCACGAACGCCTTCAACTTCCGCCGGCGCTGGCGGCTTCCGGGCCATACCCTGTTGATCGGCCTGACGGAGAACCACCAGTACCAAAACCAACCCCAGAATATTTTTAATCTCGTGAATAACTTCGACAGCACCGGCAGCCTGCTGTCGCAAACACTGACCAACCAGACGGCCTCGCAACACTCCTCCACTGACGGCTATGGCGCTGCCCTCTCCTATACCCAACCATTGAAACCCGGTCATATCCTCGACTTTTCCTATCGCCTCAATCAGTCCACTAATCACTCCGACCGGCAATCCTATGATTTCGATAGCGCTACTGGCAAATACGATATACCCGATACCCTTACCACCAATCACTTTATTAATGATAATACGATCCAGCGTTTCAGCACAGGCCTGAATGCTACCGATGGTAAGTTCCGCTATCAATTGGGGATTACCCTACAGCTCAGCAATCTGGTCGATCACAATCTCACGGCAGACAGCTCGATCCGCCAGCGCGAACTCAACTGGTATCCCAGAGCCTCACTGATCTATACACCTACCAAAGGCACCACGATCAATATCGCCTATATGGCCACGACTACTCCCCCGACGATCGCGCAGTTGCAACCCCTGCCGGATCTCACCAATCCCTTCCTCGTTAAGATCGGTAATCCCGGCCTGTTGGAGCAGTTGATGCATTCCGTCAATGCCTCCTATACCACCTTCAACAGCCGCAATTTTCAGAACCTGCAGATATCCGTGCAAGGCAACTATACCGAGCATGAGATCACCGCCGCCACAACGGTCTTATCCGGCGGCATCCAGCAAATACAATATGTCAATGTGAACGGCGTCTGGAACGTCAATTCCACTGTCACTTACGGATTTCCATTGGGTAACCAGCGCAAAGGCAACAGCAGTATCTCTATGCATACTCAATACGGCCGCAATGTCAGTCTGACCAATGGCCTGACGGACGTGACCACAAGCCTCGGCTGGGGAGGCAACTGGAAATTAAACTTTCATCCGGTGGAAAAACTCTTTATAGATGCAGTCGCAGGAGTGAATTATACGGGAGCTTTTTATTCGATCAATACAACCCAGAATACGGAGACGTGGGTGCAAAATTATTCCCTGGATGTTTCGTATGAATTACCCTTCGCCATTACTCTGAGCAGTAATTACAACTGGCAGATCACAGGCGCCCAGGGCACACTGCCCCAGAAGTCCGTCGCGCTATGGAATGCCAGTATCTTCAAGGATTTTCTACGCGATCGCCGCGCCCAAATCCGGCTTTCCGCCTTCGGTATTCTCAATACCCCCAGCAATTACACCCAATCGGTCGGCATCAACTATGTGCAGACCCAACAGTCCAATCTGCCCGGCCGGATCATCCTGCTGAGCTTTATCTATCGCTTCCATAGTTTTCCCCTGGAAAGGAAGAAATCCAGTTAACTCTTCCGTCTGCCGGTGCTATTGGCATTCTTAGCCGTACTCCGTCCACTGGAATTACCGGTCGTACTGCCGGAACTTTTCGCCGAACTCCGTCCCGTTGAGCTCTTCGGCCTGCTAGGCGCTTTATCCCCCTCTTTGCGGGCTTCGGACAAACCGATAGCGATGGCTTGCTTGGGATTGGTGACCTTCTTGCCGCTGCGGCCGCTTTTCAGCTTGCCTTCTTTCATTTCCTTCATGTTCTCCTCGACTTTGTGCTGCGATGCAGTTGAATACTTTGCCATAAAAAAATGTTTTATAACAAAGTAACTGCAAAACCTTTGCCACCCCTTACCCCCGTAGCGCCTCTATCGCCGCCGCCGTCTTAGCCAGCGGTTTACCCAGCAATTTGCTGCCTTCTGCCGTCACCAGCAAATCTTCTTCTATGCGGATACCCCCGAAATGCCGGAAGGCTTCCAGCTTATTGTAATCGATGAAATCACCATATTTCTTTTCTGCGCCCCAGCGATCTATCAGCTCAGGGATAAAGTAGAGCCCTGGTTCGATGGTCACGACAAAACCCGGTTCGAGGCTCCGGGCCAGACGAAGCGATTTCCACCCGAAATCCTTGCTCTTTTTTAAGTCATCGGTATAGCCGACATATTCTTCACCCAGATCTTCCATGTCATGCACGTCCAGCCCCATCATATGCCCCAGCCCGCACTGGAAGACCATGGTATGAGCGCCGGCCGCCACAGCCTCCTTCGGGTCGCCCTTCATTACTCCCGCCGCCTTCAATCCCTCCACCAGCTTTTCACAGGCCAGCGAATGCACGTCCCTGAATAAGACCCCCGGCCGCAAAGCAGCTATTGCAGCCTCCTGGGAAGCAAGGACGATATCGTACATCTCCCGCTGCAGGGTCGTGAATGTTCGGCCGACCGGAAAGGTTCGTGTCATATCCCCTGCATAGTGCATGGCATTCTCGGCGCCGCTGTCACAGATGGCTATCTGTCCTTCTTTCATCACCGTGTTGCCGTAATGATTGTGCAGGACCTGTCCGTTGACCGTCAGGATCGTCGGAAAGGCCAGATTGCCGCCCGCACTGATGGCAATACCATGCAACACGCCGGCCAGCTGCGCCTCGGTCATCCCATCCCGGGCCCCTTTGATCGCCGCCAGGTGCATCGCCGCCGTTACATCCACCGCTGCCTCGATCTGGGCCACCTCTTCTGCGGATTTGACCGATCGCTGCGCAACGACTGCCTTGATCAGGGGAACACTTGCATGCCCCTTCAGCGCGGCAGGCGAAAATCCCAGCCACGCACTCAATTTGAGGATATTTTCAGGCCGGTAAGGCGGAAGGAAATGGATGGTCCTGCCCAGTCCCCGGGCAGAAGCCAGCTCGACTGGCAACGCGTGCGAAGGCTGGACATCGCTGACACCCGCCGGCTCCGCCTGTTGCGCTATGGAAGGCTGAGGCCCCGTCCAAACGATATCGTCGAGCGTAAGGTCATTGCCATAGAGGATCTCCTTGTCATTATCGATGTCGATCACCGCCGCCAGACCGGGTCTGTCCAGACCGAAAAAATACAGAAAGTTGCTATCCTGCCGGAAGTGATACAGGTTGTCCTTGTAATTCATGCTGCTGTCTTCGTTGCCTAGCAGCAAAACCAACCCCTGGCCTAATTGCCGCTTCAGTTTTTCCCTGCGGCTGATATAGATACTCTTGTCAAACATGATCGAATGATTTGAACTGGCAATTTACTGACTTGACCTTATAAATCATAGATAACTTTCTTCAGATAAAAATCCCGCGTGTCGATGAATGGCATGGTCGTACTGGTCACCGTAACCCCCTTCTTATCGACCATCATTTTTTGGGTCCCCGTATCTGTAGTGATCTCCAATGGCAGGGACATGTCTATGTTCAACAATTGCACCAGGTAATGGCTCGGGTCGGTCGGCCTCACCCGGATCTCCAATTTATCTGTGGTGTACAGATAGAGGTGGAACAACTCCGACAAATCCTTCCCGTATGCCTGTTCGAAGGTCTGTTCCACTTCGGCCGTACTGGCTGAATGGATATAGGTATGGTTAGTGTCGGTAGCAATACGCTTGATAGCGGGAAAGAAGACGCTATCACCTAAAATATAGCGCAGGGTGTGGATGAAAAAGGCGCCCTTCGGATATATATCGGGATGATACGCATCGTCTTCGGTAATATCCTTGCCCAGCACGACCGGCTTGTCATTGCGGATCCGGGGTACATAATGCTGAAAAATCTTTTCATAGGCGGCCTCGCCTTCCATATCGCGGGTATAGAGGGCATCCCCGAAAGTGCCGATCCCCTCATGGATCCAATAGTCGGCCCAGTCGCCGGCCGTTACCTTATTGCCCCACCATTCATGCCCGAATTCATGATTCATCAGCCCGTCGAAATCCTTGCCACCGATCTGCGTATACCTGAACTTATTACCATAGGCATTCATCGTCTGGTGCTCCATACCCAAATGCGGCGTCTCCACGATCCCGATCTTCTCCTTTGCCCAGGGATATTCCCCAAAGTATTTCTCTTTCACATGCGCAAAACGTTCCAGCAATTCCAGTTGATAAGCGCCTTTATCCGCATGCTCCTTCAGTACATAAAACTGCATCGGTATTTTGTGCCCGTCGATGCTGGTATAGGTGCGCGTCACCACGGTATAGTCCCCGACATTGAAGACAATGCTGTAATTATTGATAGGATAGTTAGTCTTCCAGTGATAGCTGCTGCGGTCTCCCTTAGTCTTTACCCCAGCCAGCAGGCCGGGTCCGGCTACGACCAGCCCTTTCGGCACAGTGATGGTCAGATCGACGCCTTCATCCGGTTCGTCGGAAGGATGATCTTTGGCGGGGAAATAGATCTTTCCCCCCGTTCCCTCCGCCGTGACAGCGACCCAGGGATGCCCCGTAGAATCGTTGGTGAAGGTAAATCCATCGTCCCATGGCGGCCGCTTGGCGATCATCGGATGGCCCGCATACTGCACCCTGACTGTCGCCAGACCCGCCGGCCATGGCTGCG
>JAMFSL010000022.1 GCA_026225275.1 Puia dinghuensis | reverse complement strand
GGATGGAAAGAATGGCTGGAAAAATCAGGAAAAGTTCGAATAAAGAATGCCCTCAAAGATAACATCTTGAGGGCATTTGCCGAATTTCTGCGGAGAGGGAGGGATTCGAACCCTCGGTACAGTTTCCCGCACAACAGTTTTCGAGACTGCCACAATCGACCGCTCTGCCACCTCTCCGGAAGAGTCGACGCGGGGAAGGGTCCCGCGGGTCGGATGGCTTCAGCGGATTACCGGGGCAACCAGCATCAGCCGGGCAGCAAAAGTAAAACTTTTGAGGCAAAATATGCCAAATAATAGGGTAGCAAGCTGAATTATACCTCGGCCTGAACCGCTAAATATGCCGGATTGATGGAAATCCAATAGTTTTGAGCCCTAATCCCATTTGAATGTCTACAGGTATTGTTCTGATTATCGATGATGAGGAGAAGCTCAGGGCCCTGCTGGCCAGGATCATCCGGCTGGAAGGGATGACCGTGCTGGAGGCAGAGACGCTGAAGGCTGGCAGCCGGCTGCTGGATAAGGAAGACATCGATGTCGTGCTGTGCGATGTGAAGCTGCCGGATGGCAATGGAGTGGATTTTGTTAAAGGAATGAAGGCCAAACATCCGAACGTAGAGACGATCCTGCTGACGGCCTATGGCAATATTGCCGATGGAGTCGCCGCAATGAAGAACGGCGCTTTCGACTATATCACCAAGGGAGACGACAACGACAAGATCATTCCCCTGCTGGCCCGCGCACTGGAGAAGGTACAACTGCAAAAAAGGGTGGTTCAACTGGAACAGGAAGTAGGTCGAAGATATACGTTTGAGGGTATATTGGGCAATTCTCCTCCTATCCAGGCAGCCATCGACATGGCCCGGAGGGTGGCGCCTACAGAAGCTACCGTCCTGCTGCTGGGTGAGACAGGTACCGGCAAAGAAGTCTTCGCCCAGGCCATCCATCACGGCAGCAAAAGGGCTAATAAACCTTTCATGGCGCTGAACTGCAGCGCCTTCGGCAAAGAACTGCTGGAAAGCGAACTGTTTGGCCACAAGGCAGGCGCCTTCACCGGCGCCTCTAAGGACAAAAAAGGATTGATCGAAGAGGCGAACAACGGTACCCTTTTCCTGGACGAGATCGGCGAAATGCATATCGACCTTCAGGCTAAACTGCTCCGCGTGCTGGAAACCAACGAATTCATCAAAGTGGGCGATATCCGGGCCACCCGCGTGGATGTCCGCATCATCGCAGCTACCAACCGCGACCTGCAACAGGAAGTGGCGGATGGCGGCTTTCGCGAAGACCTGTTCTATCGCCTGAATGTTTTCACCATCTCCCTGCCTTCTCTCCGCGACAGGAAAAAAGATATCCCGCTCATCGCCGACTACTATCTCCGCTTCTTCGCCCGCAAGAGTAACAAACGCATGGATAGCCTGAGCAAGGATTTCCTGGACCATCTCCAACAGCACGACTGGAAGGGAAATATCCGCGAACTGAAAAATATCATCGAAAGGGCCGTTATCCTCTCCGACGGACCCATACTAACAGTCGAGAACCTGCCTTCCGAATTACAGGTAAGCGGACTGCGGTCTACAGGCCCGCTATCTGCCTTCGACCTCGCCAGCGTGGAGAAACTACATATCCAGCGCGTCCTGAATCACACCCGCGGCAATAAGACAGAAGCCGCCCGGCTGCTTAATATCGGTCTGACTACATTGTACCGGAAGATTGAAGAATATAAGCTGAGCTACGAGGCTTAAGCTGGGAGGCAGTCGCGCGGGCCTTAATTTTTCCATTTCGGCGCTCCGGCTTTTCAATTTGGTAGGGTTTTTATGTTGTTTCGGCTGATCGCCTGATGGCGAAGCATGACCGGAAGCCTCCGCCAGCGCTGCATTCCGCCGTCCGTCACACTCCAGCCCCCCTTTAGGCACCTAATTTGGCCTTTCCCCCGCAAATAAAGTTTCTATGCTAACAGCTATCCTGTTCCTGTCCGGCGCGGTCTGTTTCGCCCTTTTCTTCAAATGCATCGATCTGTTCGAAAAAATTTAAAACTATGATGACAGCCCTTTTTATTTTATCCATCGGGGTATTTATCTACCTCCTGTATGTTTTGCTTAAACCGGAAAAATTTTGATATGAATACCGAACTACTGGGTGTCGTCGCCACCTTTCTGCTGACGGTAGTGCTGGCTTTCCCGCTGGGAAAGTACATCGCAAAAGTCTTTAAAGGCGAACGGACCATCACCGATTTCCTGAACCCTGTCGAGCGGTTGATTTTCCGCTTCTGCGGAATCGACCCGACCAAAAAAATGACCTGGAAGGAATTCCTGAAGGCTATGCTGACCATCAATTCGCTGTGGTTCGTTTATGCCTTTGTCATGTTCCTGCTGCAAGGCAGGCTGCCCCTCAACCCCGATGGCAATCCGGGCATGACTCCCGACCTGGGATTCAATACCGCCGCCAGTTTCATCACGAACACCAACCTGCAGGATTATTCCGGTGAGACGGGCGTGACTTACCTTACCCAACTGTTCGTCATTACTTTTCTGCAGTTTGTCAGCGCTGCGACCGGCATTGCCTGCGCCGTAGCTCTCTTCAACGCACTGAAAGAAAAGACGACCAATAACCTGGGTAACTTCTGGCTGCTGCTGACGAAAACGGTCACGCGGATATTCCTGCCACTTTGTATTGTCATCGCCATTCTGCTGGCCTTCCATGGTACGCCTACCAGCTTCGATGGTAAAGACACCGTGATCACCATGCAAGGCGATACCGTGCAGGTATCCCGCGGTCCTGCTGCGGCCATGATCGCGATCAAACACCTGGGCACGAACGGGGGCGGATGGTTCAATGCCAATTCTGCTCACCCCCTTGAAAACCCGGACTACTTTACGAATGTACTGGAACTCGTGGCACAGACGATCATCCCCATCGCTATGATCTTTGCGCTCGGTTTTTATATCAACCGAAAGAAATTTGCCTGGGTGACCTTCATCGTAATGACGCTTGGGATGCTTTGTCTGCTGATCCCGACTGTCGTATCGGAGGTCCGGGGCAGCTCCGCTATTGCACACATGGGTATAGCCCAGCCGACAGGGGCGATGGAAGGGAAAGAAGTACGCTTTGGTCCGGCCAGCTCGGGCTATTGGAGCATCATCACCACAGTCATTTCCACAGGGTCGGTGAACTCCATGCACGACAGCTCCATGCCGCTGTCCGGACTGATGCAAATGCTGGGGATGATGATCAACGCCTTCTACGGCGGCTGCGGGGTGGGATGGCTGAATTATTTCATCTACGTGATCGTCGCCGTCTTCATCTCCGGGCTGATGGTAGGACGCACCCCGGAATTCATGGGACATAAAGTGGAAGCTCGCGAGGTAAAGATCGCCGCGCTGGTGACGCTGTTGTCGGCCTTTCTGATCAAGGGCGGGACAGCGCTGGCGGCCTACATCCTGGTTTATCACCCCAATGCCAACTGGGCATTCAAGCCCTCGGCCTGGCTCAACAACCCGGGCTATCACGGCTTCTCGGAAATGCTTTACCAGGTGACCTCCTCCAACGCCAATAACGGCAGCGCCCTTGCGGGACTCACGGGTAACAATATCTTCTGGAACGTCATGACGGGCATCATCATCCTGCTTGGCAGGTTCCTGCCTATCATCGGGCCCGTCGCCATTGCCGGACTGCTGGCGAATAAAAAGTATATCCCCGAATCAGCGGGTACGCTGAAGGTGGATTCCATGACCTTCGGGATCATGACTTTCGTCGTCATCATCATCATTACGGCGCTGTCTTATTTTCCGCCGCTGGTGCTGGGACCGATCGCGGAATATTTTAGTATGAAATAAGCGTCGCGCGAGGCGACGGAGAAAAAAAAGAACTCTTTATGAAGCAAAATAAATCACTATTCCCCCGGGAGATCGTTGCGGAGGCGCTGAAGCAGTCCTTCGTCAAGCTGAGCCCTTCGGCCATGTTTCGCAACCCGGTCATGTTCACGGTCTATATCGTCACGATCGTGATGTTCTTCGTCTG
>JAMFSL010000187.1 GCA_026225275.1 Puia dinghuensis | reverse complement strand
TGGTCCGCAGGATCCGCGATGAAGTACATCGTTTTGGCATTACATTTCACCGGCAGAAAAGGAGCAAGGGAACTTTTAGCAATGAACTGGAGCGTATTGATGGCATCGGCCGACAAACGGCCGACCTGTTATTAAAGCAGTTTCGTTCGGTGAGCAGGATCCGTCAGTTGGCGGAAGAGGAATTAGCGGTGGTAGTGGGGCCGGCGAAGGCCAGGAATATCAGGGCGCATTTTGAGGAGAAGGATGGAAACCGAGAGGAGAAGGAGGCAAAATAAAAAGGGGCCAGGATAGATATCCAGCCCCGTTTTTAAAATCCAATATCCTATGAAAAACCGTTGTAAAAATAGTAAAAGAAATCTATCCGACAATACCCGCTTGTGGGTATTTTTAAAAATAATATTTTAGAATAACTAATTAATTTATAGTTACTTATTTGACTAAAATGAGAAGAGGCGCTGTTACCGCAGCGCCTCTTCATCGAAATTATTTTTCCTGGTTTTAGTATGACCAGAGATCCTGTTCGTAGTTGAAAATCTTGTCTTTGATATTTTCCCCTTCCAGCAAACGGAGGATAGGATCTTTGATGTAACCTTCGATATACTGGTCGCCAGGATTATCGGTTGTCGATTTAATAATCCGGCTGGCGAACATCCGGCTTTCGAACAATTCTTCCCAGCTCATGCGCGCACCGAAGTTCTTTCCGTTATACGCTTCGAACTTGGCCAGCATGGGGCGAAGATCCGGATAGTATACCCAGAATACCGGTGTAACCGACCGTAGGGTCCCGTCAGGGTTTTTGACGTCTTTTTCAGGGGCGATACCCAGGATACGGACCTGGAGACGGGACGATTGCTTATCGAATACCCATTCTTCCTTGATCTGGTAGCGTTCGATGATATCCGCGGTGAATTCTTCCTGGATCAGGGTATCCTTCATCGTGCCTTTGGAGCCATCCGGATCCGCGACGGCATCGGGGATGGAAGCGACGTGGGGCTTTGCCACCAGGTTCTCAGCGATCTGTCTAAAAGTCATCGGGGTCGTAAAGCGGTCGTCTACGTTAGCATCGAAGGCGGTGATCTGGCCGCTCTTGATTGCCGCCAGCAGGATATTTATAAATACCTGGCTGCCATTATCTTCGGTCGCCTTATAGACAAACGGGAGGTTCATTTTCTCATGCACATCGATCTCCCGCCAGACCCGCTGACGATAAACAGCATCGTCTTCGCGGATATGCTCATAGGCCAGGGGGGTACGATCCTTTACCAGATTGCGTTCGATGATGGCGTCATTGCGCAGGGACCGGCGGACGGTATCCAGCTTGATGTCCGCTTCGAGCACTGCGACGGGTTTAGCCGTCGTGTCTTTCGGAGCGACTACCGCGTTGGCGCCTGCCAGGTTCTTCGCACCGGTCTTGCCCTTGGCTTTGCCTTTAGCGGCCAGCTTACCTTTCACCGCAGAGGGCTTCTTCTTTTTGGCTGGCGGCGTCTGTGCGTCGGCAGCCCCCGCGACAGCGGAGAAGACCATGGCCAGGAGACACAATCTGATAAAATACTTTTTCATCGCTCTATGTTTGTCTTATGTGTTTTCAAAAGGATCTGTCCGCCTATCCGCCTCCGGACGTCGCGGACAGATCCGGTAATCTATTTTAATATAAAGACCATCGAGGGCAGTTCCCTGATCCGACCGTCCTTACCTTTACAACGCAGGTTGTCGATAAAGACGTGTGTTCCGGGGGTACATTTCTCTACGATCTGGGCTGCCTGGCCGGTCCAGCTCCTGCCGGTATTCGGAGCTTCGATATAGCTTTGCACCCCACCACCTACAGCCGCCAGTTTGTAATCGAGCACGGTGAAACCTGATTGGAACTCCGAGTTATTCAGCTTGGCTAACACGCCGCCGTTAGCTTTGAATTCAGCCGAGGAGACGGATCCGCCCGTATGCGTGCCGATAAACCCGGTAGGATCCGGCAGGTATTTAACGCGCAGGGGGAAAGTGAATTTCTTACCATTGGCGTCTACAGTGACGGTACCATCACCGGGCTGATCGGGAACGACATTGTATTCATCGCCGCTGACCTTGGTGATTTCGCCCTTGTCGAAGCTGACATGTACTTTTTCAGCACCGACGCTACCGCCGGAGATCCTGACTGGGTTGTCTTCCTTCACGTAGACCACGTTCATCTTTTCGAGGAAGATCGATGCGCCGGAAGGCGTACCGACAGTATACTTAACGGGCTTGTCTTCAGTCACCAGGGATCCGTCAGGTTTGGCGTATTGGATATGAACCATAACCGTATGCTCGCCGGAACCCTCAGCCTTTGTTTTGAAGTCAGCCACACCGTCGTCGTTGACGGGATATTGCGTGCCGTTGATGGTAATCGTAGGCTTGGCCGCGCTACTAAAGGCGCCGATGCCTGCCTTGACTTCCAGATCGTCTCCCGGCATCACGTAGGTGGCACTGGGGGATACGATAGCTTCTTGTTTATCGAATTTGATCTTTACTTCACCGATCTGCTTGTGCAGGTAGTCGATGACCTGGGATTCAGAATTCTTCACATCGCTCTGGAACTTGCTGAGGATGGTCAGTGCAGCGACAGTCGGCGTCATGTGAAAATAACGGATCGTCCAGTTCTCGGAGCTGTCCTTGGTCTCCGCTTCGCCGGTTTCGGACGGCGGGACGCGGGTATCGATGGGCAGGCGCTTAGCAAAATCTTCCTTGGCTTTTGCCAGGTCAGCCTTGATGGCGGGGGACTGGTCGGGATAATGAGAAGGATCCAGGAGATCGAGGAGCTGCAGCCGGAAATTGATCAGGGAATCATAGAGCTTCTTTCCGTGTCCATTCTGGTCGAACATCCGGGTGGGAGCATCCAGGTCACCTTCAATATATTCTTCCTTGCCATCTACGATCTTTCCGCCGGAGGCCTTCTTCAGTTCCTGCTTCAACGTCTCGAGGTAGGTGGTAAAATCGCCGGACAAATCTTTGGCCTTCATGGCAGGGGGAGCCCAGGTATGGGCCAGCGCCTGGGTTTGCGGATCCGTCAGGTTTGCTGCGAATGCGTTATAGGTCAGATCGTTCTTTTCAGTAACTACGCCGTTGGATCTTTCCAGACTACGGTTCACGGTCTTAAAGGCGTTCAATACTTCCGTGGATACATTCAGTGCCAGCAGGGCTGTAAGCACCAAATACATCATATTGATCATCTTCTGCCGCGGTTCTTTAGGTATTGACATGGGTCAGTAAAATTGAAAATTCTTCTAAATTGGTTTTCCATTAGGTTCATGCGGGCCGGACAAAACGGGCAGGCTTACTTTGGCCTCATTATGCCTGACGGCCTTGCATGGCGCTCAGCATGTTACCATAGACGTGGTTCAGATTACCCAGGTTCTTAGCCAAAAGGGCAATTTGTTCCTGTGTTTTCTTAGCGTCGGTTACGCTGCCTTGCATGGTCTCGGAAGCTTTTACCAGGTTACCATAGAAGCTGTTCATGGCTTTCAGGTGGTTATTGGTGTCCTGCAGTTCCAGCTCATAGATGGCATTCAGCGAGCCCAGGTTCTTAGTCAGGACCTGTACCTGTGAATGGAATTGCTTAGTGCTGTCTGCAGCGGCGTTGAAGCTGGAGATCGTGTTGGTAGCATTCTGGTAGGCGCCTTTCATATTGTCCAGCGCGATGGATGCTTCTTTCGTCTTGGTCGTGTATTCGCTGGTAGCGGCTACAGCACCAGAAACATCACTGATCTTTTCTACAGTGGTGCCGAATTTCTTGAAGCCTTCGCTCAGGCGGGTCAGATTAGCCGGAGTAATGTCGGCTTCCTGCAGCATCTTGTCCATCTTTTCCAGAGCAGGGTTACCGCTGGGGCCGCTGTTGGCCAGTTTGGGCAGCGCTTCTACCAGGGCGTGCATTTCACCTCCGGGAGGGGGAAGGAACGCGTAAACCAAAAAGATCAGGGCTTCTGTCAGCAGACCGGCGGTCAGGAAGAAGTTCGCCAACGGGGTATGCAGAATTTTCTGAAGGGCCCCGAAGATAACGATGGCCGCACCTACGCACACAATAATATTTACAAGTCTTTCGGTAGATTTTGATACTCCAGCGCTCATAGTGATTAATTTAAATTGTTTTTAAAGGGATTTAAAAGGGTTAAGGAGAAAAGAATTCCTGTTGATTTTTCTTAAGTTTTCTAAAATCAAAACGGTTATTTGACTAAAAAATTTTACGTACCGAAAGAGAATTTGGTTATCCACCCGATTAACGTTGGTTAGTCAGCGTCGGCGCCAGATCGATAATACAACGGAACCCGATGTATGACTTAGCCGTATCCTGATACTCATAGGTACGGGCACTGGTCTGCAGGTAAAGACCTACATCTTTCCAGCTACCGCCACGGATCACTTTACGTTTCATACGGGGGGGATCGGAATCTTTTGCGTTCCAACGGATATCCGGGTTCATGTCGTGCTGGAAGTTTGACGCACCTTCATAATAGAAGGACGAGGTCCATTCCGCAACGTTTCCGGCCATACAATACAAGCCGAAATCATTGGGCCAGTAAGCATCGGCCCGTACAGTATAGAATCCGCCGTCTTCAGGATAGTTACCACGGCCGGGTTTGAAGTTTGCGAGTAAACAGCCTCTTTTGTTCCGGAGGTAGTAGTTACCCCAGGGATACATCGACTGAGAACGTCCGCCGCGGGCGGCATATTCCCATTCCGATTCGGTAGGCAGCCGGAAGTTGGATTCGGTAGCCATATGCTTGCCTTCCAGGTGAGCATTCAGGTATTGAGTGCGCCATTCGCAAAAGACGGTAGCCTGCTTCCAGTTGACCCCTACGACAGGATAATTACCGAAGGCGGGGTGGGAGTAGTACCGTTTGGTCATGGGCTCATTATAAGAATAGCTGAAATCGCGGATCCACACGAGCGTATCCGGATAAACAGGCACTTCAGTCTTAATAATGAATTGGGAACGAGGCTTGCCTGCGTTGACCGCCTGGGCGGCGGCAGTCAGGTCAAAAATTTCGGAATGAAACTTAAACTTTCTCGTATCCAGTTCCTTCTTTCCGAAGACCCGGTCATCAGGCTCTACGATCATCTGATTGATCTTCTCGATAGTAGCCTTATCACCCCACTTGATCGTGGCAGCTTTCTTCCAGTCGATCGCAAAACGACCGTCGACGTCCTTGCCATACTGCATAAGGGTTGCAGCGATGGAATCTCTCACCCAGTTGGTGAACTGACGATACTCGTTATTGGTGATCTCTGTGGCATCCATCCAGAAGCCACTGATAGACGTCTGCTGATTACGGGAAGTGAATGAATAGTTCATATCCTCATCACTCGGACCCATGTGGAAGGTGCCTGGCGGAATATAAACCATGCCCGGAGGCTTAGAAAGGTTGTAAGCACTTGCAGGAGCTACGCCGTGCAATTGCCCGTCATCCGGCATTCCTTTACCGGATTTTCCACCTAGTTTACAGCTTGCCATCGTCAAAATGGCGAAAAAAGCCGTTAAAACGGATAGGTTTTTCATTTTCATAATATTAAAGGGTATTGGGCAAAAAAAATCTTTTGACAACATCTCGCTACAAGTTTAAAATTAATTTTTCGAATGTCAAAGCTTTCATCCGGACAATTGTGTTTCGTAAGGGCGAATGGATTGACGCTATAGAATCAAACGCGTTCTATACCGGATTATTGTACAAATTCGATTGAAAATTATTCACATTTTCGAGGAGGCGGATTAACGTAGTTACTTCATTAACAGGGAGTTGACACGAATAATTTTTACATAGGAAGAGTTGAGGGGTATCGCCTGCAGATTTGTCGCGCAATAAGGGAAAATGGGTATTTTCCTCTTGCGCAGATTGGAAAACCCGGTAAGGAATCAACTGACTGAGAAACTCCTTCCGGGTAGGGTCCGGCTGCCTGGCGGTAAGCACGATCTCCGGAATAGTATACGTAATGGCCTGATACAGGGTTGCCCAAATCCCAAAAGAGCCTGGATAGGTGGTGACCGGCCGGCTAAGGGCGGCAGCCATCCGGCGGCCCCTTTCTCCCCAATCCGGCCGATCATATATTACGGATAAATATAATAGATTGGAAGCCATCATTGAATTGCCGGATGGAATGGCTCCGTCATAGATTTCTTTTTTTCGGACAATAAGATCCGTTTGCCCGTCATGGGTAAAATAAAAAAAGCCGGTCTCCTCTTCACCAAAATGGGCAATAACCTCTACAAGAATATCCCTGGCCTCTTCCAGATAGGCTGTATCCCCGGTGATTTCCTGCAGTTCAAGCAGGGCGGCGATCAAAAAGGCATAATCGTCGAGGAAAGCAGGGATACGAGCTGACCCTTTATACGAATGATAATAATAATTAATACCTTCCCCTTTCATGTGCGTCCGGAGAAACTTCATGTTGTCAATGGCCCATTGCCGCCAGCGTTCGTTGCCCAGCGCCGCATAGGCTTTGGAGCAGGCCATATTCATCAGGGCGTTCCAGCCAAGGAGGACTTTATCGTCGAGTGCAGGCGGGATACGCCGCGAACGGTGCTCCAGTAGTCGTTGCCGGGCTGTCTCCAGGCTTTGATGCTCTTCGGGGGAGAGACCGTTTGTGCCCCGGTTGTCCGGAAAGAGACCGTTCGAGGAAGAGGCCGTGGGAACGGCCGAGCTTAAAAGCGAAGGCTCTGAGGGAGGGGTGGAGGAATCAGTCGATCCTAGAAGCGGAAGCTTCGTGCCAGGGTTGTCAGGAATACCATCGGGGTTCACGGGCCGGGTAAGAATGTTTGTCCCCTCCCAATTACCCGTGGCAGTGACGCCATAATAGCGGCCAAACAGCTCCGCATCTTTACCCAGGACTTCATCTATCTCCGTCTTGTCCCACACATAATATTTTCCCTCTATGCCTTCGCTATCGGCATCCAAAGCTGCATAAAAAGCGCCCTGGCCGTTCGATAACTCCCTGTCAATGAATCCCATCGTCCCTTCGATAGCCTCCCGGTATAAAGAATCTCCGGTGAGCTGCCAGGCATCGCATAGTGCTATGACCAGCAGAGCATTGTCATATAACATTTTTTCGAAATGGGGCGCCAGCCATTCGTTATCTGTGGAGTAGCGGGAGAATCCTCCACCCAGCTGATCATAAATACCGCCCCTGATCATCTTGTCCAGGCTAAGACGGGCCTGTTGCAAGGCTTCAGCATCCCGGGTGAAATAGTGGTAGTGCAGCAGGTAGCGGATGGAGAAGGTCTGCGGGAATTTAGGGGCTCCTCCGAAGCCGCCTTCTTCTTTATCTGCCGTAGCCAGCAGCTGGTCGCGGATCCGGCGAAGCGTCTCCACGTTAAAAGGATCCTCCGCAGGTTGGGTTTTTTCCGCCGCCCCGATGCCAAACATCCCTGCGGTGGCGACATGATGGGTAAGGTTGCCGGCCTGCTGTTCGATCTCTTCCTTCTTTTCCCGGAAGGAGTGAGCGATCCCGGCCAGCACTTCTTTCCAGGAAGGGCGATTGTAGAGGGGGCGGGGCGGAAAATAAGTACCCCCATAGAACGGCCTGCCTTCGGAGGTAAGAAAGACATTCAGCGGCCAGCCGCCGCTGCCGGTGATGGCCTGCACGGCATCCATATAGATATGATCCAGGTCCGGCCTTTCCTCCCGGTCGATCTTGACATTGACAAAATGATCGTTCATGAAACGGGCCGTATCAGGATCTTCGAAGCTCTCCCGCTCCATCACATGACACCAGTGACAGGCTGCATAGCCTATACTCACGAGAATAGGCTTGCTCTCCTGTTGCGCTTTTTGCAATGCTTCTTCTCCCCAGGGATACCAATCCACGGGATTATGGGCATGCTGTAATAAATAAGGGCTGGTTTCACCCTGGAGGCGGTTAGCCATGGAGTCATTCATTTACCGGAAAGATAAGAGTAGCAAATTTCGCGCTAGACTGACTTTTTCTTCTCTGTTACTGCAAGGTATTTTTCGAGGGCGGAAACCATAGATGGGGCTTGAGGCAATGGGGCTTTGATATCCAGTGTAAGGCCGGCCTCTTCCACGGCGCGGGATGTATTGCTGCCGAAGGCACCGATCTTGGTACCATTCTGCTTGAACTTAGGGTAATTGTCGAAAAGGCTCCTCACTCCGCTGGGAGTAAAAAAGCAGATAATATCATATTCGCTCCGATCGAGGAACTCTTTCACATCATTGCTGATCGTCCTGTACATGAAAGGCGTCGCGAATCCGCAATTGTTCGCCTTTAACCAGTTAATGATCTCATTATCCTGCTGATTTTCCGAACAGGGGTAGAGGAATTTTTCGTTTTCCTTATGTTTGTTAATGACGTCGAACATGCTCTTGTTCAGTCCGTCCGCACCATAAAACACTTTGCGTTTACGGTAAAGAATAAATTTTTGCAGATAAAGCGCGACAGCTTCGGTGATGCAGAAATACTTAGTGTCCTGGGAAATGCTGATCTTCATTTCTTCACAGATGCGGAAAAAGTGATCGATGGCATTCCGGCTGGTGAAGACAACAGCGGTGAACAGTGCGATATCAATCTTTTGTTTGCGGAAATCTTTGGCGGGAATAGGCTCGAGGCGGATAAAAGGATGAAAAGCAAGCTCCACATCGTATTTCTTAGCTAATTCGAAATACGGCGACTTGTCTGTTTCAGGTCTGGGTTGAGTGATTAAAATCTTTTTTTTATCCTCGTTTTTAACCATGTGATGCCCCTATGGATTAGCAAAGTTAATACACTTTTTCCAAATACGCCAATAACACCTTGTAAATCAATAGAAGGGGTGCTATTTCGAAGGCGCAAAGGTACAGAAAAAAATAAAACGGTGTTAGTTTTATTTCATTATGCACGGGGCGGAAAGAGGCTAGTATCCTATATGACCATAATACAAAAATCATTGCCAATGAAATAGTTATAAAGACTTCTCGCAATTGAGGACCCGAAAAAGTGTTTACAATCAATAACGGGAGAAGGAAAATACCCAGCATTTTATTCACTAAGAAGACGATAAAGATGTAAATATCCGTTGCCCGGGAGATAGAAAATACCCACCCGATAAATTTCAGTATCAGGAATTTGACGAAATAGATCGTTCCCAGCAGCAGCATACAGTTCAGATAAAGTATCCAGAAGGGGACGCCGGCGCCCAGCCGGGAATAATGCAACAGATAACAGGCAAATAGTCCTCCTGAGATGATGAAGAGGATATTCAGCAGCAGGGAGGGCAGAGGAGTTTGCAGGACTTGTTCGCGAATCTGTTGCTGGCGGAGCGATACCCGGAAGAACAGTGTCATCAGGTTATTGAAATACTTTTCAAAAAAGATCCGGATCAGGGCGAAATAGAACAGGATGGCGACAAGCAGGTAGAAGAGGCTATCCTTGGAATTGGGGTGGTGGAGCGCAAAGATCTCTACGACCGGCTTGCCCGTAAAATTGAAATAGGAGTTGATCGACAAAACTTTTTGCCAAAAGCTGATCGCGGGCGGCCCTTCTGTGGATATGACTGGTGGTGTGGACGCGGGCGTTGAGGGAGGGGCGGCCGTAGGTTGGGGGGGGATGGCTGAAGGAGCGATAGTTGCGGTCGCAACGGAATCCTTTGGAATGGAACTTTCCAGGCGACGGATAGAGTCACGGATCGCCCTGTGCACGCGGGCGACAGAATCGCGGCGCAGCGAGTCGCGGTGCGAAAGATGATGGACGGTGCTGTCATGCCTGAGGATAGGCTGTATGGCGACGCCGGTATCATGCGTCTGCACAGGCAGTCCATCAGGCGGCCGGGTCGAATCGGTCTGCGCATCGGACCGAAGGCCAATGAACAGGCAGGTTAGCAGGGATAAGCAAAAAACGATTTTGGTCATGCGGTTACAAAAATAGGTGTACTCCCTAGAAAAAGCTGACATATCCCAGGTGAATTTTAGTATCATGAAAATCAAACGGGGCACTGCCTTGCTTTCCTACTGCAAAAGACATATTGAAAATGCCTGCCTTTGTGTCGAAGGCCATGCCCACGCCAGTGCCGATAAACATACTGTTCAGGTTATATCCCGGTACGGTGTTCGCCGCCCACCCCACATCCGTAAAGACGAACAAAAAGGAATTCAGTCCGGTCAGGTAACGGTATTCAAAAGTGCCGACAGCATATTCAGAGCACAGAATGCTTTGTTCGTCGAATCCACGCAGCAGTTTATAGCCTCCGATCATGAACAGGTCATTACGGTATGTATTGGGGCTGCTATATACGCCGCCATTAAAACCCAGCTTGATGGTGGCGGCTCGGCCAATCGGAAAGTAATGGGCGGCGGCCAGCTTGACCAGGTATTGATAGGAATGTAGCTTCACGGTGTCGTAAAGGGAAGCAAAGTTGAAACCGCTATCATTCGGATCCTGCAGTTGAACAATGGTTGAGTTTTCGTGGACCGTTTTTGCTCCTACGGAGCCCAGCAGATTGAATTCATTGCCTCTTCTCGGATTAAAGCGATAGTTGGTGTTATTAAAGTCATAGGTCACGCCCAGGTTTAAACTGCTGATATCTGCCTCAGCCGGGAGGGCATGGGAGGCGATGATGGCGGCGGTGTCGATATTCAACAGGCTGGAAGAGGCTTCCTGGAGGAACACCGAGCCGCTTTGATTGTCGGAGATTGTGTATTGGGCGCCCACGGTCAGGTTAAGGTCAATGTAGGTAGAATCCTGTTTATAGAGGTCAAAAGACGCATTCAGCCCAAAGGATGAATTGAATATATAAGGCTGCTGGAACAAAATATCCAGCCGTGGGCTGCCTGCCTCCAATTGCTGCCAGTCCAGCTGCATGGTCTCGCCGCCGCCGAGCGTATTTTGCAGATTGATCGTCGCCTCGCCCGTCACCACCACCTTGTTTCCAACGGCAGGATCATCACTGGGGAGGAAGCCTACCAGCGCATCCAGCTCGCTGCTCTTTTTCGGTTTGAGATAAAGGTTGATCACGGAGCCTTCTGCCAGCATGGTCAGGTTCCAGGGCTGCTGCTCCTGTACATAGGGCAACTCCATTAACTTTTTGGTAATAGCCTGCAGCCGGTCTTTCCGGTAAAGGCTGCCATTGGGAATATTGAGATAGCGTTGGATGAATTGATTAGAGATCCTGGCGGAACCATAGATGCGGATACTGTCGATCTTATACAGAGGACCTTTGTCTACTTTGAGGACCGCCGATATAACGGAAGAATCCTTCAGCGTAATGCTATCGAGGCTTATTTTGGCAAAGGGGTACCCGTTATTTTCCATGTAATCGAGCATCATTTGCTGACGGATCTGGAATTGATGCATGTCCATGGGCCGGTTGGCGAAGGTCTTCGATGTCCAGTTGACCGCAGACAGGAGGGTCGGATCCGTATGCCGGACGTCGATCTGCGCCCAATGCCAGACATCCCCTACGTACAATCGGAGTCTGGCGCTCTTATCGCCATAAGAGATACTGTCAACAGATGCCGTTACATATCCCTTGCCCTGGAGGAGGGGCAGGATGGTGTATACATATTCCGTGCAGAGTTCCCGGGACTTGAAAGCCGTGGTCAACCCAAGCCGCTTCTGGACAAAGAGTGAATCTTTATCGACGGGAACAATGTGCAGGACATACTGCGCCCAACCGCTGAATGGGCTCAACAACAGGATCAAAAGCAGCCGGCAACAGTATCCCTTTACCATTCTGTCCCCCGCAAGTTAATGTTGATTAATTTTGCTATAATAAAAATCTATCGGATGGCAGGCATTTATCTTCATATTCCCTTTTGCAGGCAGGCCTGTCACTACTGCAATTTTCATTTTTCCACGTCTTTGAAGGGTAAAAACGATTTTATCCCCGCTTTATTGAGAGAAATGGGCAAACGCAAAGATTATATCGGTCAGTCACGGATAGCGACAGTCTATCTTGGCGGCGGCACGCCTTCTCTCCTTGAGCCGGCGCAGCTGCGGGTGATCCTGGATAAGCTGGGAGAAACCTTTATCCTCGATCCGGCGGCCGAGATCACTATGGAGGCCAATCCTGATGATATGACGCTGCCCGAGACCGTGCGGGCCTGGCGTGCCGCCGGGATTAACCGGCTGAGCATAGGCGTCCAGTCCTTTTTTAATGAGGACCTCCAATGGATGAATCGCGCGCACAATGCCGAACAGGCCACTGAATGCATTCGGATGGCGCAGGGAGAGGGATTCGATAATATCAGTATCGATCTGATCTACGGGGGGCCTACCCTGCCAGACCATCATTGGCAGGAGAACGTAGAGCGGGCTATAGCCCTGCGGATCCCACATCTTTCCTGCTATGCCCTGACCGTTGAGCCCAGGACTGCCCTGGACACGCTGATCCGCGGTCATCGCCGGCAGGATGTTAGCCCCGATGACCAGGCCCGGCAGTTCCTTTTACTGATGGATTGGATGGACCAGGCGGGGTATGAGCATTACGAAATCTCCAATTTTGCCTTGCCGGGCCATCGCAGCCAGCATAATTCTTCTTATTGGCGGGGGGAAATCTATCTTGGGCTGGGGCCTTCGGCTCATTCTTATGATGGGGCATCACGCGAGTGGAATGTGGCGAATAATGCATTGTATATTAAATCATTAATGGGATCCGAATTAGAAAGTTCCGGCATAATTGAAAAAGAGGTCCTTACACCCGTTCAGCAGTTGAATGAATATATTATGATCTCGCTGCGGACGATGGAAGGTATGGACCTGAACCATATCGCGGGACGTTTTGGAACGAAGGCGGCGCACGAACTGGAAGCAAGTGCCCGGCGGTATATCGCGGAAGGCAAAATGACAGGTGACGAAACACTGGTGTTGACGAAAGCCGGAAAGTTACTGGCTGACGGAATAGCGGCGGATTTATTCTTCGATCAATGATGGTGGCGGCTCCGCAGATACTGCACCCCCTGAGCTATCGAGAGGATCAGCACCATCGCAATGATGGCTATAGGTCCGAATCCCTGGAAGGAGAGTGGCATAAAAATCGTTTTTTAGTTTGGCCTTACGGCCGTGAAACCTTAGGTCTCATTATATATTAGACAAGGTACGGCTCAATTTGTTTCATTCCAATGGTAACATTAACATTTTCCCACAAAATCCGGTAAATCATGCCGGCAATAGGCATTTCCGCTTTTATTTCCTTGTTAATCAAATAGATACATTTACTGGCGTTATAACCTTCCGCTACCATGTTGAGTTCCAGCCGGGCGGCTTTGACGGAATATCCCTTGCCGATCATATTTCCGAAGGTCCTGTTGCGGCTGTAAAGAGAATAGCAGGTCACCAGCAGGTCACCCAGATAGACGGATGCCGTATAGTTGGCAGGGTGTACCCCCACTTTCCGCAGAAATCCGGCCATCTCTTCCGAACAGTTCGCAATCAGCACACTGAGGAAATTGTCGCCATATTCCAATCCGTGGGCGATACCCGCCCCCAGGGCATAGATATTTTTCAGCACAGCGGCAAATTGCACGCCGGATACATCCCCATTGATGACCGTATTGAGATATTCATTTGCAAAACAGCTTGCCAGTTCCCGGGTCAGCGTTTCGTCAATTCCCGAAAAGGTCAGGTAGGATAATTTTTCTGCCGCCACCTCTTCGGCATGGCAGGGGCCCATGACGGTAAAATAATCCGCCGGCCCGACATCGAATTCCCTGTTGAGGTATTCGTTGAGCAGCAGGTTGTTTTCGGGGAGGATGCCTTTGATGGCAGAGAGGATTTTCTTGCCCTGCAGGGCCTTTCGGTCCAATCCTTCCAGGGTGGCTGATGTATACGCCGAAGGAACGGCCATTACGAGGCAATCGGAAGCAGCCACTACATTCTCTACCTGGCTGCTGAGCGACAGGAGACTCGTATCGAAATAGACGGAAGAAAGATATTGCGGGTTATGATGACGGGTTTGAATATGCCGGATACTGGCCTCATTGCGAACCCACCAGTGGACCCTATGCCCGTTATCTGTCAGGATCTTGACCAGCGCCGTGGCCCAACTACCGCTGCCTATCACTCCAAAACGCATGCAGAATCGATTTTTGGATTCCTGAAAAAATGAATTAGTTCTTGTTACTTCCTTCGAACAGTTTGTCCTTGGGCACCACCTTGATCTTCTGCCCACCCCTCAATGTCTTGCTGATCACACTGTATGGTCCGGTGATCACCTGGTCCCCTTCTTTCAATCCATTGACGATCTCGATGTAATTGATATCCTGGATATCCGTACGGACCTTGACTTTTCTAACGGTGTCGCCCGGCTGAATGACGAACACTACTTCATCCAGGTCGTCCGATCCGGAGGCAACAGGGCGGGTATCCGTCTTATTGTTGTCGCTGTTGTCCGATGCGTCACTATTGCCAAGGACCGCATTATCGGTATTTTTTTCCCGGGTGGCGACGGCATTGATGGGAACGGACAGCACGCTGGGATGGGTGCGGGTCTGGATGTCGGCGCTGGCGCTCATCCCCGGGCGGAAGGGGAAACTCTTGGGGTGAGCGGGATCGATGAGATCCTTGTAGGAATCCGGCGATAACCGGATATGCACTTTGTAATTGGTGACGTCATTCGTCGAGATCGTCGTGGTAGCGCCGGTAGCCGTGGAGACGCTGCTGGCGATCTGGGTAACGATGCCCTGGAATTTGCGGTTGTTGTAAGCGTCTACCTCGACCAGTGCAGTGTCGCCCAGGTGTACCTTGGGAATATCGTTCTCTCCGACGTCGACGATCGTTTCAATTTTGCTCATATCGGCCACCCGCATCATCTCAGTACCTGCCATCATGGATGCCCCGACGACCCTTTCCCCTCTTTTGATGCTCAGGAGGGAGACCACTCCGTCGATTGGCGAAACGACCGTAGTACGGCTGAGGTTCTTGGCCGCAACCTGCAGGTTGGCTCTTGCACTGGCTACGCCGGCCACGTTTCCTTTGACCGATTGCAGTGCAGCCATGTAACTGGCCTGGGCTGACTTAAATGTGCTTTCTGCGGTTTCGTACTCCGACAGAGAGACCACTTTCTGATCCAGCAACTGCTTTTCCCTGTCGAGGGCCCGCTTGTCGGCTTCCATCGCTGCCTTAAGACCGGGCAGCTGTTCCGACATATTGGAGACGAGTGCCTGTTGCTGGTCCATCTGCGCGGCAGCCTGGTCGCGCTGAGTGGTGTAAATGTCAGCATAGATCCTGGCGAGCCACTGGCCTTTATGTACGCTATCGCCTTCCTGCACCACATTAAGTTCCACCACTTCGCCGGAAATATCAGGGCTGATCTTCACCTCTTTTTCCGGGTAGACCTTGCCACTGGCCGTGACTATTTCTGTGATATTTCGCCTGACGACTTTTTCCGCCGATACCTTTATCCCATCGTCCTTGCCCAGCACACCTGCCTTTTTCAGCACGACCAGCAGCACGACAAGTATGATGACGCCTATTATGATCCGAAGTACTTGCTTATTCATGATTAGGTTATTCTTTTGATAATTTTATTCCCAGTCCTTTATAAAATTCCAGCACTTTCATTTTGAACACATAATCGAACTGGGAGGATAGCAGGTTAATCTTTGCATTGAAAAAGTTGTTCTGGTTAGTCAGCAGGTCGATGGTATTGAGCATTCCGACGTTATATCTTTTCTGTGCAAATTCGTAGCTTTTTTGCGTGGCGGCCAGGGTGATCTTGTTGGCCTCGAATTTCTGCAGCGCCGTTACGGCTGCCGTATACGCCTGGTAGATATTCTGTTTGAGCGTCAGGTTGTCCTGGTCGCGCTGCAATTCCTGGTTGCGAAGATTGAGACGGGATTTGGCATAGTTGGTCCGGAGGATACCGTTGTTCAGGATGGGGATACTAACGTTGACCCCTACTGATTGCGCAAAATATTGATTGAGCTGGGTGAAATAACCCGGCGCTTTAGTATTAACAAGGTTGTATCCCTCAGCCAGACCGGTGACGGGCGTGTTGCTGCCGACGACATGACCGACGGTATCGAGGAATGCATAAGGAACAGCGGACTGGCCCGGGGTGTTTACATAGTTCGACCCCAGGTTGCCATAGAGGCTGACAACGGGATACATGGCGCCTTTTGTTGCCTGGACGGTCTTGCGGGCCGATTCGATTTGCAAAGCGTCCATTTTCTGCAGAGGCTGGTAGGTCAGGGCCAGTGAATAGACGGATTCCGGCTGAAGGTCCGCCAGCGGTTCGATGGGGATTTCTTCGACAGGCGGAGTATCTACATCGAAGGGGACAGAGGCATCGAGATCCATATACGCCTTCAGCGTAAGGACGGCCTGGATGGTGTTACCCTGGCTGGTTATATAGGTAGAGCTATCCTGCGCCACCTGGGATTCCAGCTCAGCAGCGTTCAGTTCCGGGAGGGTGCCTGCTTTTACCTGTTTACGGGTCAGCTCGAGTTGGTTCTGTGAGAGCCGGAGCTGGCCCTGAGAGGCCGTTGTCGTCTGATTGTCGAGGAGTACCTGAAGGTAGGCATTGGCGACATTGAGGGAAATATCATTTTTCAGCTTGTCCGTATTAGCGAGGGTAGCCTGCCAGGCATAGCGGTTAGCTTGAATGGTCCGCTGGAGGTAGAAGCCGTTAAAAACGGTGACGGTACTTTGAAGGGCTAAGCTGTTATCCATCGTTGTCTGGGTGACGAGGGTGAAGGTGGTCGGATTTTGATAGCGACCTGAATTCACGCCGAGCCCGGTGCCGAAGGTAAGGGTAGGGATTTGCGACAGTTTGGTTTGATCGAGCGTAAGTTTGGCCAGACGGGCCTGAACATCGGCTTGCTTAACAGAGATATTATTGGCCACGGCGTAATCGACACACCGTTTCAGGTCCCAGTTGCCCTGTGTGTGGACCGTGGCCTGAACGGGGGAGGTATCCCGAAGTGCGAGGGCGGTATCGCGCGCATGGGTATCCTGCGCGTGGGCGGTGAAGGGTAAAAGCGCGACAGGTAAGGTTAACAGGAGCAGTAGTTTTTTCATACTCATGGGCAAATTTAAAACAAATTTTTTCAGCCCGGGGGGTTTAGCCGGCACTGACTTTACGCTGTCGGATCAGGAAATATAAGGCCAGGAAACCGGCGAATATCAGGACGCCGTACGCCGCCGCGGACGGATCGCCAAGGATAATGCTGGTCACTACGCAAACATAAGCTAATATAAACACCAGAGGAACCACCGGATATAATTTCATCTTATAGATTTCGCGTTCCTCCCCCAGTTTCCGGCGACGCATAATAAAGATAGTCGAGGCAGAGCAGACGAAGGCAATGCTGTCGAGAAAAATGGTATAGTTGATGATCTTTTCTACCGTGCTGGTAAACAGAAGTGTAAGAACGATCATAGCGGAAAAAATGGTCAATGACCAGACCATCACGCCGCGGCCGGCCGTTGTGGTCCGGAAAAGCGCCGGCAGGATGCCCTCGTCACCCATAGCGAACATAACCCGGGGGTTGCTCAGCAGGGCTACGTTGACGTAAGCCATGACCGAGAGGAACATGAGGATGCGGAAAATATTGTCGCCGACAGGCCCGAACAGATGGTCCATCAGGACTGCTCCGATGGAGTCGGCATTCTTCAGTTGTTCGAAACCAATGACTTTGACATACACGAAGTTGAGGGAAAGATAAAGAAAGATGATCAGGGCAACGCCATAGCCGATCCCGCGGGGAATGATACGGCCCGGGTCACGTACTTCGCCGCCGAAATTGATCGTCTGCTGGTATCCTCCATAGCTGAAGGATACGGCGACAAGACCATAGCCGAGCGCGGTCAGCCAGCCCGGTTGGCTACCGGGTTTGACAGGCAGCGTGGACAGGGGGTGAACCGACACGGTATGGTGCCCGAATAAAGAGGTTAGCAATAGCATGATCAGCAGGATCTTAAAAACGGTCAGGATATTCTGCACCCGGCTGCTCATTTTCAACCCTAAGAGGTTGATGATATAAAAAACGACGATCCCGCCGGCCGTCACCAGCTGTTTGAATATCTCGGGTGTAGGGCCATCATAAAAAAACCGGCCGACGTATTCCGAGCCGATGATACCGACGGCGGCAACGGAGCCGGCATTGGACACGAGCGAAATACAATTGATAGAAAAAGCAAGTGAAGGATGAAAGCCATAAGAGAAGATCCTGTAATATCCGCCGACGACGGGATAGCGACTGCCGATCTCCGCATAGGTAAGCGCGCCGCAAAGGGCTATCACGCCGCCTATGAGCCAGGCCAGAAAGAAAAGAGAGGGAGTACCCGCCCTTGCAGCTGCTACAACAGGAGTCCGAAAGATACCCATGCCAATGACCAGGCTCACGACGATCATTGCGAGATCGAAAAGATTCAGTTGCTTATTGCTCATGCTTTGATCGGGGTTAGAATGGCAGGCGACTCACCGCAGACGGCTTTGTTTTAGAGTAGTTTGAAGATAATGATTATTCTGCTCTATCTTTGGTTTAGTGTTCGGAAAAAGGGCTCTTTGAAAGATAGCCCTTTTTCCTCAAATGTTTAATGTCTGACCTTCGGTCGAGCCGCCTCCGGCGGTTCCCTAAAAAACCAATCCCTCCGGATGAAGAAAATCAACTGGCTGCTGCTTCCCGCGCTGTTTTATGGTACCGTTATATCCGCACAGGAGGCACATTCACCCGGCTTTCTGACGGACTCATCAGATACGCGGCCTTTGAATGAAGTGATGGTGAAAGCTTACGAGCAAAACCGGAAGCTAACGGAGGTGGCCGCCCCCATCAGCCTCGTCACCAAGGCCTCACTGGATCGTTTCAGCAATCTCAGCATCTTGTCGGCCATGAACGAAAACCCCGGGGTGAGAATGGAAGAACGATCACCCGGCAGTTACCGGTTGAACATCCGGGGTAGTTCGATAAGATCTCCTTTCGGCGTGAGGGATGTCAAGATCTATTATGATGAAATCCCCCTGACGGATCCCGGTGGTAATACCTACCTGAATGAACTGGGTTTCTACAATTTCCAATCGCTGGAAGTCATCAAAGGCACAGCGGGCAGTTTGTATGGGGCAGGCATCGGCGGCGCGGTGTTGATCAACAGCATGCCTTCCTTCTGGGAAAAAGGAGCCAGCATAGATTATACCGGGGGAAGCTACAACACGAATAACACGGATGTCATACTTCACCTGGGCGACGATGCTCATCGTACCATCATCGGGTTCAACCACCAGACCAGTGACGGCTATCGTCAGCAGACGCAGATGCGGCGGGATGTCGGCACCTGGGAGACGCTGCTGAAATCCAGCGACAAGCAAACGATCCACGCTTATATATTATACAGCGATCTGTATTACCAGACACCCGGCGGCCTGACACAGGCGGAATATAATACCGATCCAAAGATGGCGCGGCCGGCAGCAGGCACTTCTCCGGGCGCGGTGCAGGCACAGGCAGCTATTTTTCAGAAGAACTTTACAGCCGGATTCAGCAGCACTTACCATTTTGATGAACACTGGCAGAATACGACGGCCGTATACGGAGCTTATACTGACTTTACGAATCCTGGCATCCGGGTATATGAATATAGGCAGGAGCCTCATTTCGGCGGCCGCACGGTCTTTCAGTACAAAACCTGGTTCGGTTCTTCCCTTTTGCAGGTCAATGCCGGCGCCGAGGCACAAAAGGGTTTTTTCGAGACCCGCGATTTCGGCAACAATAACGGGGTGCCATCCGGTCTCCAGCTGGATGACAAACTGAATAACTGGACCTATATGGCTTTCGCTCAGGCGGATCTTAAGCTGCCTGGCGGCTGGACGGTGACGGGCGGCGCCAGCTTTAACGTCAATGCCGTGAATATTACGCAATTCAACGTGACGCCTCCCGTCACTACTCCTATTCGTTTTAATAATAAGGTCGCGCCCCGTATTGCCCTGTTGAAAACGATCCTGCCGGACGTTAGCGTCTATGCCAGCGCCAGCCGCGGTTTTTCTACGCCTACGGTACAGGAACTGGAAAAGAGCAACGGAATTCCAGGTCCGCCATTACAGCCGGAAAACGGTGTCGACTATGAGTTGGGTGCAAGGGGCAGCTTTCTGCATGACAGACTGTTCGTCGATATCGATGGATTTCTCTTCCATATCAATAATGCCATCGTCCAGCGGATCGATTCGAACGGAATAAGCTTCTCCGTCAATGCCGGCGGTACGAATCAACATGGGCTGGAGACGTATATCTCCTACCGGCTGGTCGATCAGGCCAATGGCTTCTTCACCAATGTACGGGTATTTATCAGCCATGCCTGGCATGACTTCCACTATGCGACGTTCACCCAGGACACGTCGAATTTTTCCGGGCATCGCCTGCCCAGCGTAGCGCCGCAGACGATCGTCAGCGGATTGGATGCCTCATTGAAAGTAGGATTGTATGCCAATGTCACCTATACCTATACGGCTAAGATCCCGCTCAATGATGCCAATACTTATTTTGCCGGGTCATACGATCTGCTGGGCGGCCGGATCGGATATCGGAAGATCCTGTCGAAAAAATTACGGCTGGATATTTACACGGGCATCGACAATGCATTCAACACTAAATATAGCCTGGGTGATGATTTCAACGCAGCATTGAACCGCTTTTACAATGTCGCTCCGGGACGGAATTATTTTGCGGGCGTATCTTTCCATTGGACATTAAAATAAAAAAATCAGCTACACCGATATGATCAATATCAGCAGGCATCTTTTGTCACTTTGTATCCTGGTAATCTTCTCTTTATTCTCCTGCCAGCAGCCGCCAGGCAACAAGGCCTCGGTTGCATCCGACGATAAGCAATCCTCCCCCGGCAAATCCGTGATCAAATATGCACACGGTTTTACCATCGATTATTTCGATCACTATAAGGAAGTGAAGATCCTGAACCGGGCGGGCGATAAGATGGATACCCTGGATTACCTGCTGGTGCCGCAAGGCGCTGCCGTTCCGGCCGGTCATCCTTCCGCGCAGGTGATCACCACGCCGGTGCAATCGCTGATCGTCATGTCTTCCATGCATATCGCGCAATCGGATTTTGCCGGGGTGGCCGACCGGATCATCGGATTGGGTAACGGGCATTATGTGAATTCGAGGATTGTACGGGAGGGTCTACAGTCAGGAAAGATCAAGCAGGTCGGGATAGATGCCACCTTAAACAACGAGCAGGTCATTGCCATGCATCCCGGCGTGCTCATGACGATGAGTAATCCGGAGGCGGCATTTGGCCAATATAAGGCGCTGATCGATGCCGGAATTCCAGTCCTCCCCAATGCGGAATGGCTGGAGACGACACCCCTGGGCCGGGCCGAATGGGTCAAGCTGGTGGGGGTGCTGACCGACCGGGAAGCCTTCGTGGACGGGAAATTCGACAGCGTGGAACAAGCCTATCAAAAAATGGCTGCGATAGGCAGCGGCGCGGCCGTGAAGCCATCGGTCATTATCGGCATGCCTTATAAAGGCACCTGGTATACACCGGCGGGAGGAAGTTATACGGCACAATTTCTTCGGGATGCCGGTGCTGACTACCATTGGTCGGATTCGAAGGGCATCGGCAGCCTGGCTCTCAGCTTCGAAGGGGTGGCGCCCATGGCACTAACGGCAGACTACTGGCTAAATGTCGGCTATGTCGATTCAAAAAACGACATCCTTTCCAAAGATCCGCGTTACGGTACCTTCCATGCCTTTCAAACCGGAGCGATCTATAATTTCAACAAGCGGGTCAACGATTTAGGATCTAATGACTACTGGGAATCCGGCGCCGTAAACCCCCAATTGGTGCTGGCAGATATGATCCGTATCCTTCATCCCGGATTACTGCCCGCCGACTCGTTGGTTTACTATAAACAAATCAAATGACAGAACGCCCGATACAGAAATTTCGTTTGATTGGGCTGTTACTTCTACTGCTGATGGCCTTTCTGCTGGATCTGTCGACGGGTTCGGTCAGGATCCCTGCGGGAAAGATCATGAAAATCCTTTTTTCCCCACCGGCTGCCAATCCTACCTGGCATTTCATCATCGCGCAGATCCGGCTGCCTAAGGCTTGTGCCGCCGTGCTGGCAGGTTGCGCGTTGTCCGTCGGCGGACTACAGATGCAGACCTTGTTCCGTAATCCCCTGGCAGATCCTTCTATCCTGGGCATCACTGCAGGGGCCGGCCTGGGCGTGGCAGCGGTGATGCTGTCGGGCGGCAGCATGGCCACACTATATGCGATCAAAGAGCTGGGTGTATCCGGCAGCTGGCTGATCATTACTGCGGCCTGCCTGAGTGCGGGCGCCGTCATGCTGCTGGTGCTGTCGCTGTCCCGGCAACTAAAAGACAATGTATTGATGCTGATCATCGGGATTATGATTGGCAGTATTACGTTTGCCCTCACCAGTGTCTGGCAATATTTCAGCGATCCGGAGCAGGTCAAGGAATACTTGCTGTGGACCTTCGGCTCACTGGGCGGGGTAACCGGCGCACAGCTGTCGATATTGTCCGGGGTCATTGCTGCCGGGTTGATCGTCGCCTTTCTTTCCTCCAAGATGCTGGACGCTCTGTTATTGGGTGAGCATTATGCCCGCAGCATGGGATTGACTACGCGCAGGGCCCGCGTCATCATCATCTGCAGCACGAGCCTGCTGGCGGGCAGCATTACTGCGTTCTGCGGTCCTATCGGATTTGTCGGGATTGCCGTTCCCCATATCGCACGGACCATCTTCAACACAGCCAGTCACCGTATCCTCATACCTGCGTGCTGTCTGATCGGCGCTACCCTCTTATTACTATGTGATACCGTCTCACAACTGCCGGGCAGCCAGTCGGTGCTGCCCATCAATATCGTCACTTCGCTGCTGGGATCGCCGGTCGTCATTATACTTCTTCTCCGCAGGAAAAATCTAAACTCGTGGTGATGAGCAATGACACCGTCTTATTGCAAACCCATGGCCTGCAAACAGGTTATCGTTCCGGAGGGAAGAACATCGTAGTGTCCGGCGCATTGCCGGAACTGGAGTTACAGGCAGGCCGGCTGATCTGCCTGCTGGGTCCCAACGGATCGGGCAAGTCCACGTTGCTTCGCACCCTGGCTGGTCTGCAACCGGCGCTAAGGGGTACGATCGATGTTCCCGGTATCGAGGCGCACAAGCCGGCTGAGCTGGCCAGGAAGATCAGCCTGGTACTGACAGACAGGGTACGCGGCAATAACCTGACCGTACAGTCGCTGATCGAGCTGGGAAGATATCCTTACACCGGCTGGCTGGGGGTGCTGGACGAAGTGGACAAAGGGGCTGTCGAATGGGCTATTGGCGCTACGGGCATCCATGCGATAAGAGATCGGAAGGCGCATAGCCTAAGCGACGGGGAAAGTCAGAAGATGATGCTGGCCCGCGCCCTGGCGCAGGACACGCCGATATTGATGCTGGATGAACCGACTGCCCACCTGGATCTTCCCAGCCGGATACGGCTGATGCGGTTGTTGCACCAACTGGCAGGACAGACACGTAAAGCGATCCTGCTGTCTACACACGAGCTGGATCTTGCGCTGCAAGTGGCCGATAAGATCTGGCTGCTGGAGCCCGGAGGAAAGCTGCACCAGGGAGCGCCGGAAGATCTCGTACTCAACGGAGTTTTCGAAGCGGCCTTCGCAGAGCAGGATATCGTCTTCGATAAAGAGGCCGGCAATTTCATCATGCATGCCGGGCAGGGAAGGCCGGTCCTGCTGACGGGCGAAGGCGCCGTTTTCTTCTGGACCCAAAGGGCATTGCGCCGGGCAGGATTTACCGTCGTGCCACCTACCACATCGGCCAAAGAATTTTCACCGGCGGACATGCTTTACCATATCCGCATCTCCGATAATATAACCCGGACATCCTGGCTGCTGGAAAGGGGAGGAGCAAGCCGGGAGTGCATCTCCATTGCGGAATTGTTGCAGGCAATGGTGTAGAATGTAATATCTTCGCGCCGAATACGGTTGACGACATCGTCATTAAAAGGGAAGTCCGGTGTAAATCCGGCGCTATCCCCGTAGCTGTAAGTGCTGTCCCATCGTTTGGATATCCTACGGATATCCAGTCATCGGGAAACGACCGGTAACTCTTCAACCACTGTCCGCCAAATGCGGATGGGAAGGTCAGCCGGATCCCGCACAAGCCAGAAGACCTGCCTGATTCATCACTATTTTATTAACAGCTTTCGGGAGAAAAGCAAAAAAAATTAACTGCAATGATCAGCAAACATTGGGCATTCCTATTGCTGTCGGTAACCGGCAGCGCTTCTACTTTCGCACAAACAACCAAAGACAGTACGGGCAAACAGTTAGACCAGGTGATTGTCACCGCCACCAAGTACCCTGTCAAGCAGAGCCAGACCGGGAAAGTGGTGATCGTCCTGACTCATGAGGACATCGAAAAGAGTGCCGGGAAACCACTCGGGGAGTTATTGGGCGAGCAGGCAGGCATCATCGTTAGCGGAAGCCTCAACGATCCAGGCACGAATCAGAGTATCTTTATCCGTGGAGCAGGTTCCGGCCGGGCGCTGGTGCTGATTGACGGTATACCCGTCAGCGATCCGACAGCCACGGACAACAGCTTCGATATCAACCTCATCCCCGTGACGATGATCGAGCGCATCGAGATCTCCAAAGGCGCCCAGTCTACCCTTTACGGGTCGGATGCCATTGCCGGGGTGATCAACATCATCACTATTAAATCCGATGTGAAGACACCGTTCAATGTCAAAGCCAGTGCGTCCGGTGGCAACTACGGGACATATAACGCCAATGCGCAGGTTTTCGGGAAGGTTGCCGACCAGCTAACCTATAATATCCGCTACAACCACGACCATTCCAGCGGTTTTCCTTCTGTCACCGATACTTTCAAAACCGCTCCCTCCGCGGTGCCTTTCCTGAACGACGGGTTCAAGAGCGATCTTGTAGCCGGCAACCTTGGCTGGAATGCCACCAGCGCGTTGGCCATCAAAGGATTCTTTCAATATAGCCAGTATAAGGTAGATATCGAAGCAGAGCCTTTCACGCCGGCGGTAGATTATACCAGCGCCACAAAAAGCCTGATGGCGGGGGGAGGTTTTACCTACAAGTTGGCCAACACAACGATCAACGGTAATTACCGCTACAGCACCTCCGACCTACGCCTGCTGGAGGATAGCGTCTTCGGGCAATACTATTACACCGATCATTATGTAGGCACTTCTCAATATGTGGAAATGTTTGCCAGTACGAACCTCGGTTATGGTTTCACGCTGTTGAACGGCGCAGATTACCGGTATGCTTCCATGCATGAAGCCAGCAACTATGGCAACTTCAACGATACCTCCATTAGCCAGACTTCCATGTATAGCTCGCTATTGTACAGCGGCAAGTCCGGAGTAAGCGCCGAGCTCGGCGGCAGGCTGAACACCGACTCCCGTTACGGCAGCAACTATACTTATACTTTCAATCCAGCCTGGCTGATCGACCCCAACTGGAAACTTTATGGCAGTATCGCCACCGCCTTTAAGGCTCCTACCTTGTACCAGCTGTATTCACCATATGGCGACCCCAGCCTGCTGCCCGAGACGTCGAAGAGTTATGAAGGAGGGATTCAGTTCAACAACACGTTGCTGAATTTGCGCGCCACTTATTTTCACCGGAATACTAAAAATGGGATCGACTACAATTCTTTTACCAGCCTATATTATAACTACGACGAGGAACACGGCAACGGCATCGAATGGGAAGGCACGATCAAATTCGCAAAGATCTGGTCGCTCTCTGCCAACTATACCTGGACGAAGATGAAAGAGACGATGCAGAGCCATGAGTCCTTCGATGACACGGCCTACAATTATGCCCTGCGGGTACCCGAGCATACGGCGAATGTCACCCTGGGCGTGCGGCCGATTCCCGCGCTATACCTCAGTGTCAGCACACACTATGAAAGCAAACGCTATGATCTTGGGGGATATGAGGCGCCGGACGTCGTGCTGAATCCTTTTGCTATTGTGAATGGCTATGCCGAATACAAGGTGATCAGCAAGCTGAAGGTCTTCGTCGAGGGCAGGAATATCTTCGACAAGAAATTCACCACCGTTTACGGGTATAATTCCATTCCCGCGATGTTCACGGCGGGCGCGACGGTCGAATTTTAACTACCTTCATTGGATAAATGACTGATATGAAAGCCTGTTCTTTTCTTCCTGCCGCAACCCGCATGATCTACGACATGGGGCTGCAGGATATGCTGTATGGAGTGACCTTCGAATGTCCGTCCGAAGCGGCCGGCAAGCCAGCCGTCGTACGATGCCTGCTGGAAGGACATTCCTATAGCAGCGAGGAGATCGACAGGATCTTTTCGGCCAGTAAAGCGCAGGGCAAGAGCCTGTACTATGTAGATGACGCGTTGCTGCAGGAGATCGCCCCGGATATCATCTTCACCCAGGACGTCTGCGAAGTCTGTCAGATCGATACCACCTGTACGGCCGCGGCCATTGCTAAACTGCCCAAACAGCCGGTGCTGATACCACTGACGCCCGGTAATCTCGAAGAGGTTTTTACGACGGCCGTCACCATCGCAGGGGCCCTTGGCCGGGAAGAAGCAGCCTACAGTCATCTGTCCGGTTTGCAGAAAAGGATCGATACGATCACCGATACGCTGAGGGCGCACCGGTCGCCACTGAAAAGGGTGTTGTTAATGGAATGGATAGAACCCGTCTATAATTGCGGGCATTGGATACCCTACCAGGTCGCCTATGCCGGCGGTATCGATATGCTGTCTAATCCCGGCGGGGACAGTATTGTAACCCCCTGGGAAAAAATAGTCCGGTATGACCCCGAGGTGCTGGTGATCGCCCCTTGCGGATTTTTGACGGCCAGGGCACGCGAAGAGCTGCATTTGTTACAGCGGAAACAAGGTTGGGACACATTGCGGGCCGTCCGCAACGGCGCCGTCTATCTGGCGGACTATGATCTCTTCACACAACCAAGTCCCGGCACGCTGACGGATGGGATTGAATTGCTCGCAGGTTTGTTCCATCCGGAAATCTTTTCGGTGCCACTTCATTTGCAACATAAATACCTGCCGGTGACGGCGTCCGCCCTTCAACATGTCTAAGCTGATCTTCATCACCGGGGGAGCCCGTAGCGGGAAGAGCAGGTATGCCCAGGAGCTGGCTTTGCAGTATAGCGATCGTCCAGTCTATGTCGCTACGGCGCGGATTTGGGATGAAGAATTCCGCCAACGGATCGATCGTCACCGGCAGGAACGGGACGAACGTTGGACCTCGATGGAAGAAGAAAAACAGTTGAGCCGGTTGCCATTGGAGGGTCGCGTAGCGGTCATCGATTGTGTGACGCTTTGGATCACGAACTTTTTTACAGATCTGCATGCTGATATCGATGCTTGCCTCGTCTTATGCCGCCAGGAGATCGATGCGCTGGCCATACAGGATGCCGTCCTCATCGTGATCAGCAATGAGATAGGCATGGGAATGCATGCCGACACCCCGGCCGGCCGAAAATTCACCGATCTTCAGGGATGGGTCAATCAGTATATTGCAGCGAAAGCAGATCAGGCTATCTTTATGGTCAGCGGGATTCCGTTGACGCTCAAAAATAACTGAATCGGATTTTATGCAAACAACGACTTCATTAACTCTTCGACAGGCACTACAGCACAGGATAGACAATAAGACCAAACCTTTGGGAGCGCTGGGACGGCTGGAGGACATCGCCATGCAGATAGGACTGCTACAGGGAACGACCGATCCGCAGCTGGTGCGGCCACACATCGTCGTATTTGCCGGTGACCATGGCATTGCAGGCACAGGGCTCGTCAATCCCTATCCGCAAGCTGTCACGGCGCAAATGGTGCTGAATTTTCTTTCGGGCGGCGCAGCCATCAATGTATTCTGTCATCAACAGCATCTTGGGCTTATAGTAGTAGATGCAGGCGTCAATTTCGATTTTGAAACAAATTCGAATGGATTCGCCGGCAAACTGGTCAGCAAGAAAATAGGATATGGCACCCGCAATTATATAGAGACAGCGGCGATGACTTCCGAAGAGACGCACGCGGCTATTGAAGCCGGAAAGCAGGTCATCGCGGACCTGGCCGCGGAAGGCTGCAATTGCATCGGGTTGGGTGAAATGGGCATCGGTAACACTTCTTCGGCCGCGCTGATCATGAGTTATATCACGGGTATTCCGGTGGATGAATGTACGGGGCGGGGGACGGGTGTGAACGACGAACAGTTCAAGAGAAAGAAAGAAACCTTACAGCAAGCATTCAGCCTGCATCTGCCGGCCATTACCGCGAGTCAAAGTCCGCTGACCATCCTGCAACATGTCGGCGGCTATGAGATCGCCATGCTAACGGGAGCGTACCTGAAAGCAGCCGAGTTGAAAATGGTCATCCTGGTCGACGGGTTCATCACCACCGCGGCGCTTTTATTGGCGCGATCGATGGACAGCCGGGTAATGGACTCCTGCATCTTTTCCCATTGCAGCGGCGAAAACGGGCATGCGAAAATGCTGGAATACCTGGGCGCCGAACCCTTGCTACAGCTGGGAATGCGCCTTGGCGAAGGCACCGGCGCAGCGATGGCGTGGCCGCTGGTCCAATCGGCTGTTAATTTCCTGCGGGAAATGGCGGATTTCGAATCGGCAGGTGTCAGCAAAGGCGGCGATATATGAAAGGCGATATGAAAAAAGAAGGAAAAATCTTTTTAACGGCAGTCATGTTTCTGACCCGCCTCCCTGTACCAGGGGCCATCGATCACAGCCCGGTCTACCTCCAACAGGCACGCCGGTATTTCCCGGTGGTCGGATGGATCGTGGGCGCGTTCAGTGCACTGGCCTTCCTGGTCTTCTCGCGATATGTCTCCACCGATGCAGGTATTATCGCTTCGATGGTTACCGGACTATTCGTCACAGGCGCTTTTCACGAAGATGGGCTGGCCGATGTCTGCGATGGATTTGGCGGCGGCTGGACCCGCGAAAAAATTTTACATATCATGAAGGATAGCCGGATCGGCGCGTTCGGCGCCATTGGGCTGATGGCCATTCTCACCAGCAAATTCGTATTACTGGCAGCACTCCCGGGCTATTCTCCCGACCTCCTTCATCCCAGTTCTTCGGTATTTTTTACGTATCGGTGGTTTATCCTGGCGGTCATCACAGCCCACAGCGTCAGCCGGTTGATGCCGGTACTGGTCATGCAGTATGGGGCCTATGCAGCCGATCCGGATCAGAGCAAGGCCAGGCCGCTGGCGACCGGGGCTCCCCTGTCCCCCGCCAGTCTGGCGATGACCAGTCTCCTGGCGCTGGCACCTTTCGCGCTGTTACCCTGGCCTTTTCTACTGGTTCTCCTGCCGGCCCTCTATACCACTTATTCCTTGTATCGGTACTTCGTAAAATGGATCGGAGGATATACAGGCGACTGCCTGGGGGCTATTCAGCAGGTGACGGAGATCGTTATTTACCTGGGATTTATCCTTATTTGGCGGTATCTTTAAGGGGAGTCGGACGGCCGCCCGGATCGCGGTCCCCTATCTCATGAACGGTTTTATGGACAACATTTTCCTCATACGTCATACCACACCGGCCGTCGCCAAGGGCATCTGTTATGGGCAGACGGACCTGGATGTCACGGAGAGTTTCGCGGAGGAAGCGGAGGTTATCAGAGAACATCTGCCATCAGACATCGTTGCGGTCTATAGCAGTCCCTTACAGCGTTGCAGGCGGCTGGCACGACATCTCTTTCCCGATCTTTCGCCGATCCTCCTGAATCAACTGATGGAGGTTCATTGCGGCGAGTGGGAAATGCGCGGCTGGGATGAACTACCCAAAGAAGAAGTAGACCCCTGGATGGCGGATTTCGTGCAGGTGCGCATTCCGGGCGGAGAAAGCTATCTCGACCTGCATCAGCGGGTGACAGAATGCTGGGAGATGATTAGGGCCACGATGATAGCCAATGCCGGGGGTTCCGGTACGGGGTATGCGGCGAATGCCGGCGGGGATGTAGCGATCGTTGCACATGGTGGAGTGATCCGGAGTATCTTGTCGGGAATTACCGATACACAGCTCATCGATAGTTTTAAAGTCTTTTCGCTGCATTACGGTTGCGTCATCCGGGTGTTCTGGCAAGAGGATGTGGCACAATACGAGGTCCTTTATAACCAGGTCCCGGTGGAAAAAGAACAGCATAAGCCATCTGCGTTTTATAGAAAATGAAATTGAATTTTGACTTCAACCAATTGCTCACAGTGAGCTTTACTTTATTTGCCGTCATTGACATCATTGGCAGCATCCCGCTGCTGCATGCCCTGAAGAAAAGGCTCGGCGGGCTGCATGAAGGCAAGGCTACGCTAATCTCAGGTGCGCTGATGATACTTTTCCTCTTCGGTGGCGAACAGTTCCTGAAAATACTGGGTGTGGACCAGCGTTCGTTCGCCGTAGGCGGCTCCATCGTGATCTTCATTCTGGGCCTGGAAATGGTGCTGGGGATCGAGCTCTTCAAGAGTCAGCCGGATGAGAAGGCCAGCGTAGTCGTGCCGATAGCCTTTCCACTGATTGCCGGTTCAGGCACCCTCACGACGATTATGTCGCTGAAAGCTAATTTCGAGACCAGTGTGGTGCTGCTGGGTATCATCCTGAACCTGATCTTTATCTTCATCGTTTTGAAGTCGATGGATTTCATCGAAAAGATCCTTGGCCCTGCCGGGATGATCGCCATCCGTAAATTCTTTGGGGTCATCCTGTTGGCCATCGCCGTTAAGATCTTCAGCAGTAATCTGAAAGGGTTGTTGAAGTGACTTTTATTAAGTAGTTTTGCCGTCCCTTGAAAAAACGTCCACAGCGTTCTCTGGTCGCGTAGTA
>JAMFSL010000186.1 GCA_026225275.1 Puia dinghuensis | reverse complement strand
CTCATCAACCGCATCGCCATCCTGTTCTCCCGCCGGAAGATCAATATCGAGAGCCTCAACACCTCTCCTTCCGAAGTCGAAGGCATCCACCGCTTCACCATCGTCATCAACGAAACGGAAGAAGTAGTACGTAAGCTCTGCCGCCAGTTGGAAAAACAGGTCGAGATCCTCAAGGCATATTACAACACCAACGAGGAGATCATCTGGCAGGAACTGGCCCTCTATAAAGTATCCACCGACGAGATCGCGGAGAAAGTGAAAGTGGAAAGGCTCCTCCGTGAATATGGAGCCCGCGCCGTCGTCATCCGTAAAGACTATACAGTATTCGAAACAACCGGCCAGCGTGAAGAGACCGACCGCCTGGTCTCCGTCCTGGAACCCCTCGGACTCATCGAATTCGTCCGCAGTGCCCGCGTGGCTATCATCAAGGACAGCAAAGGCTTCCATGAAAAGCTCAAGGAATTCGAACTGACCGAGCCCGGCGAAGAAATCGTCGAAAATGAATATCTCGACAAACAAGATCAGGTCTTTTCCATGTAATCATCCTTACAATTATTAGAGAGTCCAATTAAAAAATAAAATAAACATTCATGGCAAAATTAAATTTCGGCGGAGTAGAAGAAAACGTAGTTACCCGCGAAGAATTCCCGCTCGCCAAAGCGCAACAGGTTCTGAAAAACGAAGTAGTAGCCGTCATTGGCTACGGTGTACAAGGCCCCGGCCAGGCTCTCAACCAGAAGGACAACGGCATCAACGTCATAGTAGGTCAGCGTAAAAACTCAAAGTCCTGGGATAAGGCAGTAAGAGACGGCTTCGTTCCCGGCGAAACACTCTTCGACATCGAAGAAGCCCTCCAGAAAGGCACGATCATCTGCTATCTGCTCAGCGATGCCGCCCAGATCCAACTGTGGCCCACGGTGAAGAAGCACCTGACCCCCGGTAAGGCGCTCTACTTCTCCCATGGCTTTGGCATCACCTTTAACGAACAGACAGGTATCATTCCTCCCAAGGACGTCGACGTATTCCTGGTCGCCCCCAAAGGCTCGGGCACTTCGCTCCGCCGCATGTTCCTGCAGGGCCGCGGTCTCAACAGCAGCTATGCCATCTTCCAGGATGCTACCGGTAAAGCAAAGGACCGCGTCACAGCTCTTGGCATCGCCGTCGGCAGCGGATACCTGTTCGAAACGGATTTCCGCAAGGAAGTATACAGCGATCTCACCGGCGAACGCGGTACCCTCATGGGCGCCATCCAGGGCATCTTCGCCGCGCAATATGAAGTCCTGCGCAAGAAGGGCCATACACCTTCCGAAGCCTTCAACGAGACAGTGGAAGAACTTACCCAATCACTGATGCCTCTTGTCGCTGAAAATGGAATGGATTGGATGTATGCCAATTGCTCCACCACCGCGCAACGTGGTGCCCTCGACTGGTGGAAGAAATTCCGTGACGCTACCCTGCCCGTCTTCACCGAATTGTACGAAAGCGTTGCCGCCGGCAAAGAATCCAAGCGTTCGATCGACTCTAACGGTCAGGTCGATTACCGCGAAAAACTCGACGCCGAGCTCAAAGAGCTCCGCGAGAGCGAACTTTGGCAAGCCGGCCAAACAGTCCGCAGCCTCCGTCCCGAAAACCAGCCCGCACCCGGCGCCGCCACTAAATCAAACAAAGGCGAAGCTGTTACGAATTAATACCCATCAATGTCGAAAACACTGTCCATACAAGAAGCTTCGAACCCCGGCTCGCCCTCTCAGGAGACCTCTTTTCTCCGGAACAAAGCAGCGAGTTGGGGGCTCGACTTCCATGCAGCCGCCAAACGGCTTAGTAAAGTCGTCAACCGTACCCCCCTCGCATTTAACCAGGCCCTCTCTCGCAAATACAACTGTCGCGTCTTCCTTAAAAGAGAAGACCTCCAGATCGTTAGGTCCTACAAGCTGAGAGGCGCCTATAATATGATGGTCACTCTTCCCGCCGATCAGTTGGCCAAAGGCGTCGTCTGCGCCAGCGCCGGTAACCATGCCCAGGGATTTGCCTACTCCTGTCATAAGCTCGGCGTCAAAGGCGTCGTGTTCATGCCAATCGTCACCCCCCGGCAAAAGATCAACCAGACCCGGATGTTCGGAGAAGACAATATCGAAATCGTCCTCATCGGTGATACCTTCGACGACTGCAACATCGCAGCCCGCCAGTACACCCAGGATCACGATATGACCTTCATCCCCCCCTTCGAAGACCTCCGCATTATCGAAGGCCAGGCCACCGTGGCCGTCGAGATCCTCGAAGACCTCCCCAAAGCCGAACAGCCGATTGACTACCTGTTCGTACCCGTCGGCGGCGGTGGACTCGCCTCAGGCACCGGAGCTTATTTCAAAACCTATTCGCCGGCCACCAAAGTCATCGGCCTCGAACCCGAAGGCGCCCCCTCCATGCTCACCGCCTTTCAGGCTGGCCACCCGGTCACCCTCGACAGCATCGACCGTTTCGTCGATGGGGCTGCCGTCAAACGCGTCGGCGAACTCACCTACAGCATCTGCCGCGAAGTCCTCGACGATATGCACCTCGTACCGGAAGGTAAAGTCTGCTCTACCATCCTCCGCCTGTATAACGAAGATGCCATCGTCGTCGAACCCGCCGGCGCCCTCAGCATCGCCGCCCTCGATGACTATGCCGACGACATCAAAGGCAAAACCGTCGTCTGCGTCGTCAGCGGTAGCAACAACGATATCGACCGGATGCAGGAGATCAAGGAGAGATCTCTGCAGTATGAAGGCCTAAAACACTATTTCCTGGTCACCTTCACCCAACGCCCCGGCGCCCTAAGAGAATTCCTGAATCACGTCCTCGGCCCCAACGACGATATCACCCGCTTCGAATACATGCAGAAACACAACAAAGAGACGGGGCCTGCCCTTGTGGGTATTGAGCTTAGCGCTCGCGAAGACTACCAAAAACTCATTGAAAACCTAACCCTTTATAACATCACTTATACCGAATTGAATAAAGACGATACGCTGTTTAGCTATCTGGTATAATTTTTAATATTTGAGGTTTTTTTCGTATTTTTATCGGGATCCCGCGACCATGCCATAAGAAAATCTAACATTTCGGGTAAAAAATTGAATAACGTCTAATATTGCTTTTTAAACATGGCACAAACCGGATTATACTCCCCTGAATTTGAACACGATGCGTGCGGTATCGGCTTCGTGGCAAATATCAAGAGCAACAAGTCTCACCAGATTGTCTCCGACGCGCTGACGATCCTGGAGAACATGGAACACCGCGGCGCCTGCGGTTGTGAGAACAATACCGGCGACGGAGCCGGCATCATGATCCAGACTCCTCATGAGTTTTTCTTCGACGAATGCGTGCGGCTGGGCATCCATTTACCCCCCTTCGGCAAGTATGGTGTCGGTATGCTCTTCTTCCCTCGCGATATCCGCCTCAAGGAAGAATGTCGGGATATCTTCGGCCGCTCCGCCGAAAAACTCGGCCTGGAGATCCTCGGCTATCGCAAAGTACCCGTCAACCCCGACGGAATCGGCCCTACCGCCCTTTCTGTCGAGCCGGACATGGAACAGGTGTTTATCGCCTGCCCCGATCATATTAAACAACCGGATGACTTCGAACGCAAACTCTTCCTGCTCCGCAACTACGCCGGTAATACGATCAACAACACGATCAAAAAGGACGCCATCGGCTTCTATGTGGCCTCCCTCTCTTATAAAACTGTCGTCTATAAAGGCCAGCTCACCAGCGGCCAGGTCAGGCACTATTTTCCTGACCTCAGTAACAAACGCGTGGTCTCCGCCTTCGGCCTGATCCATTCCCGTTTCGCTACCAATACCTTCCCGTCCTGGAAACTGGCCCAGCCTTTCCGCTATATCGCCCATAACGGCGAGATCAATACGCTGCAAGGCAATCTCAACTGGCTTAAGACGAGCGAAAAAGGCTTCACGACGCCCTATTTCAGCAAGGAAGAAATGGACATGCTGCTGCCGATCATCGCCGATGGAGCATCCGACTCAGCCTGTCTCGACAATGTCATCGAATTGCTGACTCTCTGCGGTCGCCCACTGCCCCATGTCATGATGATGCTCATCCCTGAAGCCTGGGACGGCAACGAAGACATGGATCCGGTGAAAAAATCCTTCTACGAATTCCATGCTTCTATCATGGAACCCTGGGACGGCCCCGCCTCGATCTCCTTCACCGATGGTAAGATTATCGGCGCCACCCTGGACCGTAACGGCCTTCGCCCTTCCCGCTATTGCGTCACCACGGATGACCGGGTCATCATGGCCTCGGAAACCGGCGTACTGCCCATCGATCCTAAACTGATTAAGGAAAAAGGCAGGCTGCAGCCCGGCAAAATGTTCGTCGTAGACCTCGAACAGGAAAGGATCATCAGCGACGATGAGCTGAAGAAAGGCATCTGCTCACAGCAGCCCTATGCAGAATGGCTCAATAAATACAAGATCCGCCTCGAAGAGCTGCCCGAACCCCGGGTCGCCTTCACCCATCTCGAACACGACCAGATCTTCAAATACCAGAAAGCCTTCGGTTATTCAACCGAAGACCTCGACAATCTCATCGCGCCAATGGCCCTCGACGGCAAAGAACCGCTGGGATCCATGGGCACCGATGTTCCCCTGGCTGTGTTGAGCGACCAGCCTCAGCATCTCAGCAGCTATTTCAAACAGCTCTTCGCCCAGGTCACCAACCCGCCGATCGATCCCATCCGGGAAAGACTCGTCATGTCACTGGCCAGCTTCGTCGGCGGCAACGCCAACCTGCTGGAAGAAGATCCGCTGGCCTGTCATAGCGTAGCCCTCAAGCATCCTGTATTGAGCAACCACGAACTCGAAAAAATTCGCAGCATTGACACTGGCGTCTTCCAGGCCAAAACGCTGCAGACCTATTTCCGGGCCGATGGTAAACCCGGCTCTCTGCAGGCGGGCCTCGACCGCCTCTGCCGGTATGCCGTAGACGCAGTCGAAGACGGCTTCGAAGTCCTCATTCTCACAGATAGGGCTATCGATTCCGATCACGCGCCGATCCCTTCCCTGCTCGCTACCTCCGCCGTACACCATCATCTCATTAGGAAAGGGTACCGCGGCCAGGTAGGTCTCATCGTGGAAGCAGGCGACGTCTGGGAAGTCCATCACTTCGCCTGCCTGATCGGCTTCGGAGCGACGGCTATCAATCCTTACCTCGCCCTGTCCGGTATCCGCGATATGAAGCTCACCGAAAGGTTGCAGACCTCACTCGATGCCGAGGATCTCAAAAAGAACTATATCAAGGCCGTCTGTGACGGATTGCTGAAGGTCTTCTCCAAGATGGGTATCTCTACACTGCAATCTTACCAGGGCGCCCAGATCTTCGAGATCATCGGCCTCAATCGTACCGTCGTGGATAGATACTTCACCGGCGCAACCTCCCGCATCGAAGGCATGGGCCTCGACGAGATCGCCAGAGAAGTCCTCGCCAAACATTATTTCGCTTTCAGCCGCAAGAACATTCCCGTGGAAAGGCTTCCCGTAGGCGGTATCTACCAATGGAAAAGAAAGGGAGAATTCCACCTCTTCAATCCGAATACGATTCATCTGTTGCAGTATTCCACCCGGACGAACGATTACAACACGTTCAAAAAATATTCAAAGCTCGTCAACGACCAGAGCGAAAAGGCCGCTACCCTGCGCAGCCTGCTCACGTTCAAACGCAACAGGCCGTCCATTTCTCTCGAAGAAGTCGAACCGGCCGAGAGCATCTACAAAAGATTCGCTACCGGCGCCATGTCCTTCGGGTCGATCTCTCATGAGGCCCACAGCACCCTGGCCATCGCCATGAACCGCCTCGGCGGGAAGAGCAACACCGGTGAGGGCGGGGAGGACGAATTGCGTTACGAACCCCTGCCCAATGGCGATTCTATGCGCTCCGCCATCAAGCAGGTAGCCTCTGCCCGTTTCGGCGTCACCAGCTATTACCTCACCATGGCCGACGAGCTGCAGATCAAAATGGCCCAGGGCGCCAAGCCCGGCGAAGGCGGCCAGCTTCCCGGTCATAAGGTGGATGAATGGATCGGTAAAGTCCGGCATTCCACACCCGGCGTAGGACTGATCTCTCCGCCGCCACACCATGATATTTATTCTATCGAAGATCTGGCCCAGCTCATCTTCGATCTCAAGAATGCCAACCGCGCCGCACGCATCAGCGTCAAGCTGGTCTCTAAAGCCGGCGTGGGAACTATCGCTGCCGGTGTAGCCAAAGCGAAATCCGATGTCATCCTGATCGCCGGCCATGACGGCGGAACAGGCGCTTCTCCCCTCAGTTCCATCCGGCATGCAGGCCTTCCGTGGGAACTCGGCCTCGCCGAATCTCACCAGACCCTTGTCAGGAACAAGCTGCGCAGCCGCGTAGTCTTGCAGGCTGATGGCCAAATGAAGACCGGCAGGGACATCGCCATCGCTACCCTGCTGGGCGCCGAAGAATGGGGGCTCGCCACCACTGCCCTGGTCGTAGAGGGTTGTATCATGATGCGCAAATGCCATCTCAATACCTGTCCCGTAGGCGTCGCGACGCAAGACCCCGAATTGCGCAAGCGCTTCACCGGCGACGCAGATCATGTCGTCAACTTCTTCAAATTCATCACCCAGGAACTTCGCGAGATCATGGCCGAGCTGGGATTCCGGACGATCGAAGAAATGGTCGGCCAGGTCGACAGCCTCCAGGTGCGGGATAATGTCGACCACTGGAAATACCGCAAGCTCGATCTGTCCCCGATCCTGTACAAAGAGCCAGCTTCTCTCTATACAGGCCTCTACAAAATGGAGGAACAGGACCATGGACTCGAAAACGTCCTCGACTGGAAACTCCTTGAGGTGGCCAAACCTGCCCTCGACAATCAGCAAAAAGTATTCGCTGAATTCGCCATCCGCAATACCGATCGGACAGTCGGCACGATCCTGTCGAACGAAATTTCTAAAATATACAAAGGCGACGGTCTGCCAGAAGACACCCTGCACTTCAAGTTCACCGGCACTGCCGGCCAGAGTTTCGCCGCCTTTAATACCCGTGGCGTCACACTCGAACTCGAAGGCGATGCCAACGACTATTTCGGCAAAGGCCTCTCCGGAGCCCGTCTCGTCGTCTACCCATCTGTCAACGCAGGTTTCATCCCGGAAGAGAACAGCATCATCGGCAATGTCGCCTTCTATGGCGCCACCTCCGGCGAAGCCTTCATCCGTGGTAAGGCCGGCGAACGATTCGCTGTCCGTAACTCCGGCGTCCGGGCCGTCGTAGAAGGTGTGGGCGATCACGGTTGTGAATATATGACCGGCGGCCGCATCGTCATCCTCGGTGATACCGGGCGGAACTTCGCGGCTGGCATGAGTGGCGGCATCGCTTATGTATACGATGTCCGCGGCCGCTTCCCGGGACATTGCAACAAGGAAATGGTCGAGCTGGACCCCGTCGGGGAAGAAGATATCACCGAGCTGAAAGACATGATCCAGCGGCACTATGCCTATACCGGCAGCACGGTCGCTAAATTCGTGCTCGACGATTTCGATAACCAGCTGCGACACTTTGTAAAAGTGTTCCCCAGCGATTATAAAAAAGTGTTGCATGCCCGTCGTCACGCCCAGGCCGTCAACAAACATTCGAATCATTAAAAAATTTACCATCCAACATGGGTAAACCAACAGGATTCCTCGAGTATACCCGGCAGATGCCGGACAAACGCCCCGTCCAGGAGAGAAAAAATGATTATAATGAATTCGTTCATTCCTACTCTCCGCAGGAGCTGACCCACCAGTCAGCCAGGTGCATGAACTGCGGTATCCCTTTCTGCCATCATGGTTGTCCGCTGGGCAATGTCATTCCCGAATTCAACGATCACGTGTATCGCCAGCAGTGGCATGAGGCATATGAGATTCTTCGCTCTACCAATAACTTCCCCGAATTCACCGGGCGCATCTGCCCCGCGCCTTGTGAAAGCAGTTGCGTGCTGGGCATCAACCAGCCTCCGGTAGCCATCGAAGAAATAGAGAAACACATTATCGAGATCGCCTTCGACAAAGGTTTCGTCAAAGCCAATCACCCGCCCCTGCGGACAGGCAAAAAAGTAGCCGTCGTCGGCTCCGGCCCCGCCGGACTCGCCGCTGCCGATCAGCTCAATGCCGCCGGTCACTCCGTCACCGTCTTTGAACGGGATGATGAACCCGGCGGTCTGCTCCGGTATGGGATTCCTGATTTCAAGCTGGAAAAATGGGTCGTGGCCCGGCGGATAAAATTGATGGAAGAAGCTGGCATCGTATTCAAATGCAATGCGGAAGTCGGCGCTAACGTCAGCACAGGCGACCTCCTGAGAGAATTCCATGCCATCGTGCTGGCAGGCGGATCCACGACTCCCCGCGATCTGCCCATCCCCGGCCGTCATTTCAATGGGGTTCATTTCGCTATGGACTTCCTCAAACAACAGAACAAACGCGTCAGCCATAAACCGGCCCTTAGCCCCCTTCCGTCCCAGGCCGGTCATTCGCACCAGCCCGGCGATATCTTTGCCACCAACAAGAACGTCGTCGTTATCGGCGGCGGCGACACCGGCAGCGACTGTGTCGGTACGTCCAACCGCCATGAAGCCATGTCCGTTACCCAGTTCGAGCTGATGCCCAAACCCCCGCATACCCGCACCGAACATATGCCCTGGCCTACCTATCCCATGGTCCTCAAGACCTCTTCTTCTCACGAAGAAGGCGCCGACAGGCATTGGGCTATGGCGACGAAGGAGTTTATCGGTGATGAGAAAGGAAACTTGAAAGCGCTCAAAACAGTGCGCCTCGAATGGACCATCACCCAGGGAAAGGCAGCGCAGTTCACCGAAGTGCCGGGCAGTGAAAAAGAACTCCCCTGCGAGCTCGCCCTTTTAGCGATGGGCTTCATTCATCCCCAGCACCAGGGTTTGCTGAAAGAGTTGGATGTCGAACTGGATGACCGGGGCAACGTAAAAGCCTCCGAAAAAAATTACCAGACCAATATCGCGAAGGTCTTCACCGCGGGCGATATGCGCCGCGGCCAGTCCCTCGTCGTCTGGGCCATCAGCGAAGGCCGCGAATGCGCCCGAAAAGTCGACGAATACCTCATCGGCACCTCCGCCTCCCTGCTCGAAAGACGCGACCAAAGCCTTATCGCGCTTTAAAGCACCGGCGCCCATCGCAGTATCGCCTCGATTTGTTATCTCATCCTCCTTATAAGCCGGCTCCTCTTGAGCCGGCTCTTTTTATTACCTCTCTCATATACTACCCCTTCTATCACTGAACAAAAAATCAAAATCTTTCCCCTTTTTTAAACGAATTCTATTTTTTCAGATATGAAAAAACGCTAACACAAACCATAACTACATAACATTCAAACAATTAAACCGGGTTAACACAGTTCTTTTGTCACATTAAAAATAATCGTATGTAATATTTTACCGCACATCCGACCACATTATCATTAAATTAGCATGGCATACATCAAAATCAGCTCACTTAACCAAAACACAAGCCATGCCAGCATATTCCTTGCTGATTACCTCCCTGCTTACTTTGCTCAGCGCATTTACCGCCGGATCGGCCAGCGCCGCCACCGACACGACCCACACCACACCTCTCCGCGACACCACCTCTTACCCTACCTTCCCCCGGGATCCCATCGCTCCGCAACCCAGCCCCGACTCGGTCTCCCGTCTCCCAGCTCCCGATTCCGCCACCCCCCATCCCGCCCCCGCCCTCCTCATCTCCGGCTCCGCCGACATGTACTACCGCTACGATCTCGCCCGGACCAATAACAACGAATTGACCAGCTTCACCCGCTCCAACAACCAATTCAGCATCGGTATGGCCAGCATCAGGCTGGAACACAAAACCGCCCGCATTGACATGGTAGCCGACCTCGGCCTTGGCCCCAGGGAAAAGGAGTATGCATACAACGACCAGGGCATTACCCAGGCCATCAAACAACTATATATCAGCTATTCCCCCAATGACTGGCTTAAATTCACCGGCGGCGCCTGGGAAACACATCTCGGCTATGAAGTCGTGGATGCCTCGGGCAACCGTAATTATAGCATGTCTTATATTTTCACCAGTAGCCCCTTCTCCCATACCGGCGTCCGCGCAGACCTCAGCTTCGGCAAAAACGGCTTCATGATCGGCATCGCCAATCCCTCGGATTACCGCAGCATACCACCCGGCAGTTATGAAAATAAGGAAGTGATCGCCCAATATAGCTATGCGCCCAGTGATAACGTCAAAGCATGCCTCAATTACGTGGGCGGACGCGACGTGCAGAATAACAAGACCCACCAGCTCGATTTTACCCTGACCGATAAATTTAGTACCCTCTTCAGCCTGGGTTTCAACGGCTCTACCAGCATGTCCAGCATGGCCGCCGAAAAATATGCATCGACCCGCGCCTGGTGGGGATCAGCCCTCTATCTCAATCTGGACCCCAAAAAATGGCTCGGCTTTACCCTTCGCACTGAATATTTCGATGACCCGGACGGTCAAAAACTTCCCAGCCCTTCGGCAGTCTTCGCCACCACCCTTTCAGCCAACATCAAAGTCGATGGCTTTACCTTCATCCCCGAATTCCGTCTCGACAACGCCTCCGCACCCATCTTCACCCACCACGACGGCGCCCCAGACCACACCGCCGCCAACTTCCTGCTCGCTGCCGTATATTCCTTCTGATGCCAATGACCCAAGACCATGGAATCATAACCCCAACCCATACTCCTCCATCTTCCTGTAAACCGTCGTCAACCCGATATTCAGTAACTTCGCCGCCTCCACCTTGTTGCCCTTCGTATAATTCAACACCCGTTGGATATGCAGCTTCTCTACGCTCGACAGATCGAATGCCGACATCGGCAGCCACACCGGCGTCTCTTGCCGGAATTCCAATGGCAGACTCTCCACATGCAACTCCGGTCCATCCGTCAGGATCACCGCCCGCTCGATCACATTCCTCAACTCGCGGATATTCCCTTTCCAGGGCTGACGCTCCAGTAACTGCAGGAATTCCCTGCTCATCACCTGCCGGCTTTTATTCATCTTCACCGCAAATAGTTGAACGAAATGAGCCGCCAGTATCGGGATATCCTTCTTCCGATCCCGCAATGGTGGGAGCTCAATGGTAAAGACATTCAGCCGGTAGAAAAGATCTTCCCTGAATTTTCCCTCTTCCACTTCCGTCCGTAGATGACGGTTAGTTGCCGAAATGATCCTCACATCCACACCGGTCGGAGTCGTACTCCCGACTTTGAAAAATTGTCGCGTCTCCAGCACCCGCAACAACTTCGCCTGCAATGTGACCGGCATCTCTCCGATCTCATCCAGGAATAACGTGCCGCCCCCGGCCTCCTCGATCAACCCCCGCTTGTCTTTCATCGCTCCCGTAAAAGCGCCCGCCTTATGACCGAACAATTCGCTTTCCAGCAGATCCCTGCTCAGCGCACTACAGTTCAGCGCCATAAAGGGCCGCGAAGCCCGCATGCTTCCCGCATGGATCGCCCGCGCAAATAATTCCTTACCGGTGCCGGTTTCCCCCAGCAGCAGCACAGTCGCATCGGCGGCCGTCACCTTCCTGGCGAGGGTCAGCGTCCGCTCCAGAACAACAGATTGCCCGATGATCTGTTCCCAGCTGTATGCATGCGCCACCTGCTCCTGCAGCTTTCCCACCTTTTGCTGCAATAACGCTTTTTCCATCGCCCTGGCAATCAACGGCAGCAACTTGTCATTGTCGGACCCCTTACTGATATAATCAAAAGCTCCGGATCTCATTGCCTCTACCCCATCCGCTATCTGCGCATGAGCCGTCAACAGCAGGATCTCCACGGCCGGATGACAGGACTTGATTCTCCGCGTCATTTCCAACCCGCTGCCATCCGGCAACTTCACGTCGCATACCACTATATCGATCTCCTCTGCCGCCAATATCTTCCCGGCTGTCTTGAGATCCGGAGCTTCAT
>JAMFSL010000021.1 GCA_026225275.1 Puia dinghuensis | reverse complement strand
CGCTTGGCGGAGTTGGGTCAGTCTCCCAACCCGCCTTTTGTCTCGGCCAGCGCCGGGATCGGGAGTTTTTTAGGCGGTCTGGACGCTTTTTCATTAGCTGTGACGCCCAAGCAGGGCCTCAGTAAAGAGGCTTTTGAGACGGCCTGGGCTGCCCTCGAACGCGTCAAACGCTTCGGCTTCACACCCGGCGAACTCGACCGCGCCAAGACTGCCTATCTCCGGAGTACAGAAGCGGAATTCCGGGAGAAGAACAAGACTCCCTCGACCAGCTTCGTCGGCGAATACCAACACCTCTTTCTGGATAAGGAAGCCGCTCCAGGCATTGACTGGGAATACCACTTTGTCCAGCAGCACCTGCCTGCGATCACCCTCGCCGATATCGATAGCGTTACCCGTCAATACCTCCGTGAAACCGACCGCGATATCCTGGTGCTCGCTCCGGACAGCAACCGGCAGGCCTTGCCGGATTCTGCCACCTTCGCCAACTGGATACAAGCGGTCAGCCGACAGAATCTGACGGCATATGTCGATTCGGTCAGCAAGCAGCCTTTGTTGACGCATCAGCCTGTCGGGGGTAGGGTAGTGTCGGAAAAAGCGAATCCGGCTCTCCATACGGTGAGCCTCGTGCTCTCTAATGGCCTTCATGTCATCCTCAAACCGACGGATTTCAAACAGGACGAGATCTTCTTTACGGCTTATGGACCTGGCGGCACTTCACTGTATCCTGATGCTGATTTTCTTTCCGCAGCGAATGCGGCCGCCCTCATCGGCAGCTTTGGCGTCGGCGATTTCACTCCCATTCAGCTGGAAAAAGCATTAACCGGCAAGCGGGTTAGTGTTTCGCCTTCTATCGGGGAACGCGGTCAGGGTATCAACGGTTACTCTTCGCCAAAAGATCTTGAAACCGCCTTGCAGCTGGTTTACGATCGTTTTACCGCTCCCCGAAAGGACAGCGTACTATTTCACAACCTTATCGCAGCCACCCGCGACCAACTCGCCAACCGCTACCGCGATCCGGGCAATGTGTTCAAGGACACGATGAGCTATGTGCTTGGTAACTACAACTACCGGCGCAGCCCGATTACCGCAGAACGGTTGGGTCAGATCGATCTTGACAAGGCTTATTCTATTTACCGCGATCGTTTTAGTGATGCGGCAGGATTCACCTTTGTATTCGTTGGAAATTTTACTATCGATAGTATCAAACCCTTGCTGGCTGAATATCTCGGCGGCCTCCCCGCCCTGCATCGGAATGACCGGGCGAAAGAGCTGGGCATCCGGACCCCAATGGGACAGCTCAGCAAGACAGTATACAAAGGCAGCGAAAACAAGGCCACTGTCCGATTGGTCTATAGCGGGGATTATCAGTACGGCGGCCAGAATAATCTGACCCTCCGTGCCCTGGCCGAAGTGCTGAGCATTAAACTTATCCAGCACCTTCGCGAGGATGAGTCGGAAGTATACAGCCCTTCTGTACAGCCGGCCTATAGCAAAATTGGCAAAGGCAGGTATACGGTGACGGTATCCTTTGGCTGCGCGCCTAAAAATGTCGAGCATCTGATCGATGGTGTCGCCCGCGAGATTCGGGCAATCCGCGATAGTGGTGCTACGGCTGAAGATGTCGACAAGTTTAAGGCGGAATATGCCCGGTCAAGGGAACTACAACTAAAAGAAAACCGCTATTGGCTGAGTTATCTGGTAGGGCAAGTGGAAAATGGCGATGATCCGATGGATGTTCTCAAGGATGACGAGTATCTTAAAGCGATCACGCCTGCTTCGTTACGGGAGGCGGCTGATATATACCTGAGTGGGAAGAATCTCATTCGGTTTGTGTTGGTGCCGGAAGGGGTGAGTCCGTAGAGGGGGATTATCTTTTCGGGAAACTGATTCCCGAAATCTTTTCACAGGCGGTCAAAAAATTATCCTGCACTGTAACGTCAATTACGGCGGGGTGATATTGTCTGGGCTTTTGATGATAGAAATATTTCCCGGTGACCAGAGCCTTGGGGTCATCGCTACTGGCCAGCCATACCTGCGTTATAGGCGCTTCATCGAGGCTATCGGGTGCACCCGGGCCGCCCATTTTGGTCGCTACCCAGCCTGGCTCTAAAGCATTACTATAGACTTCCGGCCATAAACGTGCCGTTGCAAAGGCCAGCAGAACATCGTGGAGTTTAGAATCGGCATAAGCCTGATAGCCATTCCATTCGCGTTTATCCCAGGTGAGGTCATTTAAGTCCGGGTCACCATCCCGGTGCAGTCCGGAGCTCAAATAGATCAATCGTTTCGGCGGCTGAACGAGAGAGGTGAGAATATAGGGTGCGAGGGTGTTCACTGCCAATACGAGTGGAAGGCCGTCTTTCGTATTGCCCCGGGATCGTTCACGATAACCTACGCCGGCATTATGAATGATGGCGTCGAAACGACCCAATTTATTGATTTCGTGTGCGAGGGTGATGGTTTCTTCTATACTGGACAGGTCTCCGGTAAGGGCGCCTTTGGCTCCCGGAGCCTCAGCCATTGCTTCCCCGACGCGATGGTGATTACGGGCATGTAATGTTACTTCGTGCCCTCCTTTTATTAGTAATTGGGCTGCCATTTGACCGAGTCCATCCGCGGAACCGGTAATGAATATCTTTGCCATATTTTTTCTTTTTACAAAGATATTTAGACCCCAGTGCCTTTTATTTACCAAATGGTAAATATGGATGAAAATAGTTATTTTTATTTATGCCAGTTTCTCCGAACATTCAACAGGCTGTACCATTTTTTATGGTCAGGGATATGCAAGTTTCACTGCAATTTTATGTGGATAAGCTTGGATTTACAATGACGAGGCAATGGACGCCGCGCGGTAAAATCGAATGGTGCTGGCTACAGCGGGAGGGTGCTGCCATTATGTTGCAAGAACCACGGGACTATGAGAAGTTCGAGCAAGGCGGTTCAAAGGGTAAAGGAATATCCATTTGTTTTCAATGCCTGGATGCGATTGGCTTGTATCATGAATTTACTGCGCAGGGTGTTGACATTAAGGAGCCTTTTGTAGGTAATAATATGTGGGTGGTTGCTTTTTGTGACCCTGACGGGTATCAATTGGATTTTGAAAGTCCTACGGATGTGCCTGAGGAAACAAAATATTCGGAGTGGGATAAGTAGGGGGATGGTACCGGACACCGTTCAGGTCGACTTTCAGAAGGTCAACAAAGCTACGCTCCGATAACGGCTATTTCCCATCTCCAGCAATGCATCCACTTCAGCACCATCAAAATCCTCGACGGCAATGCTGTCGACGCCTTGGAGTGCTGCGGTGACCATGGCTGTACCTACGGCAGTCAGTGCATCGTGATCGTCGTCGCCAGAAGAGTCTTCAGCCGCAAGGAATATCAGCATTTCCGTCGTTCCGGCGATCAGTCGCTGATTGACCACCGTCTGCCGGATCCGACTGATCAAGGCCCCTTCGTCGGGTGCGATCACCTGGTAAGACGGCTTTTCCTTTCCGGATGTGGAAAGATTGGCCGTGTGTATTATTTTTTCTACGATCTTCTTATTTGCAGTTTCCTGATTTCTATTATTGTCCGTAGGCCGGGACAAGAGATTTTTAAAGATGCTCATTATTATAATTATAAGATATAGTTTACGGTAATGTTTCCCCAGGTTTGGCTATACAAGCTTTTCATCCATGGAGTTGAAGTTGTCTGGAGTGTGGAGATACTGAAACGGTTGATCGCGAGAACGGCTCCGTACGCATAGTTGGCTACTGCGGAGTTGAGGGGATGATAATATTCCGGGGAAGGTCCATTTTTTCCCGTGATCATTATCGGAGCCGGTCGGGAGGCGCCGGGACCGCCTTGCAGCAGAGCGCTGGTCAGCAGCCATTGTACCTGGGTTCTGGCCACAAAATAGAACTGTACCTTGTTCCCGGATCCTGAGCGGCTGTACTGTCGTATCAGTCCCTGAAAATAAGGATTCATTTTCCCGATCCGGACCATGGAATAGAAGGCTGTGGCATTTACCCCGGTTCCGGCATCGGCCTGCCCTCCGCCGATCACTTCCAGCCATTTCCCGTCATGCAGCAATTCTTTCTCTGCAGTGAAATTCACATTCACCCATGGACTATTGCCGAATTGATTGTTCCAACCCTTTGGACGAAAATAATGTATCATCCTGTGGAAGGCATCCTGTGCATTTCCGGCCAGGGATGCGGGTCCCGTCACGCCGAGATCCAACTCCGTCTGGAAGTCATATTTCTTCTTCTCATTGTAAGAATAAAGGGAATGGGTGGCATACAGGGCGCCGGACCAGGGATAGTCATTCGGCTGCAACTTGGGGTCAGTAATTTGCTGCGGGGTGAACATCAGCAGTACGAGTCCCCAGCCATACACGAGATTACTGCTGTCACCGGACTTTGGAAGGACCCGGTCGATGAAGAAACGGGAGGGTTTTTTTTGCGTGTAGAACATCGTCAGTTTGTTGCCATCCGTGTAAGACCTGTCAGTGCCCTTTCCATAGAAGTTGATATAGTCATCGTCCCAATACGCCTGGATTAATTTAGTTGGCGGATCCTGCTGTGCTAAAACTATGATGGCGTCGAATAAAAGCAGCGCTAAATAAAGCGCGGTGAGTCCAATTGTCTTCATAACCTGGTTTTTTCTAATGTTTGTCTATTGTTTCTTATCCTTTCTATTAATCGTATTCAGCTATCTATAAAATCCAATCTTTTAAACCAACTATATGATTCAACCAAATGGTTGATATTGGGCTAAAAAAAATTATTTCGTTTTCAGGTAGGTAATCAGCATATCAGCGACGAATTGTTTTCTTTTTTCGAGGAATTTCGGCCATTCTTCTGCTGTCAGGTTGACCCTCCGCTGAAGTAACGACCCCGAGACAAAAGGATGTACGATCTCACTTACCAGGGACACAAACAGCTGCATCGGATCCACTTTCCTGATCTCTCCTTTTTTCATAGCTTCCCGTAGCTGTTTGAAAAAACGGGTGTGCATCAATCCCATATCCGTCTGGAGGAGGGAGGCAATGCAATCAGGTTGCTGGTTCATTTCATTGATGACGAATAATGCCAGATCCGGATTGGCCATCATAAAATCAGAGTGTAAATGGCAAATATCTCTGATCTTGTCTTCCCAATTGCTATTCTCTTCGTTGAGAATTGTAAGGAATTTGCCCGAAAACTCTTCGCTCGAAGATTTGAATATCTCACCGAATAGCTTTTCCTTGCTCCGGTAATAATAGTGCAGCATGGATTTATTGATCCCGGCCTCATCTGCAATCTCTTGCATCCTGGCGCCGGCAAGCCCTTTCTTGTGAAAGATTTTCAGCGCTGCATGAAAAATTTGACTTTCGGTGGTTTTGTCGTCCATTCGGTTTATCTATTTAGTTCAACCATTTGGTTGGACAAAGGTACTGCGCTTTTTTATTCCGCCAAATATTTTTTCCAAGCGGGCTATTTATGTCATCCAAAGAGAGGGCAGCGTTTTTCCGGTTGTTCCGTTGGTCATCATTCCGCTGACATTGCCAACTCTTCTTGCCGTTGCGGCGCTTCTTCCCGTTTCGTCGTCTTTGACACAATATACCGGTTGACATAATACATCAGCACACCGCATATCACGAAGGCGTTGACTGTCACATAGCCCAGTATGTCATAGTGCAACAGCTGCCCGTGGCTGTTCTGGGCGATAATCAGTCCTCCTACCGCCGAGGCGATGCCGCCGCCCAACTGCTGCACAGAGGCATTGATGCTCATAAACGCTCCCCGGTCCTTCGCATCGGGGACTGCGGAAATGAGCGCCTGGCTTGGGATTATGCGGGAGAAGACTGCGGTGTACATCAGTGTGTTGATGATCAGCACCAGCCATAGGGGAGTGATGGAAAGATGCGTGATGATCAGTACCATGACGAAGGCCAGCGTGCTTCCCATCACGAATATTCTGAACTTTCCGAAGCGGTCACTCCACCGACCGATCACCGGTCCTGTGAAAAGACCCGCGAAACCTGCTACGATAAAGACGACCGGCAGGATATTTTCGCCAACCCCCACATTGTTCACCAGGAATGCGCTGGCATAGGGCATCATCAGGAAGCCGCCGGTGGAAAGCAGTGCGGTAGTGGCAAAAGCCCGGACATACCGGGTATCGGAGGCCGTCCGGACAAGATGCTTGAAAGGCTTCTGGGCGGCCCTGTCCTTCAGGTGGCCAGTGATCGGTCTCATCCAGCGGACGATCACCCCGTAGATGACGGCACAAAATCCGGCGATCATCAGGAAAGGGCTATGCCAGCCGAACTGGTTGGCCAGAAAAAGCCCGAGCGGTATACCGGCAACCTGGCTGACAGCAAAAGCCATTTGCACATAGCCCATCACCCGTCCTCTCTTTTCGAGGGGAAAGAGGTCGGCGATAATGGCCATGTTGATGGAAAACAGCACCCCGCCGAACAGCCCTGTCACCATACGCGCCGCCAGCAGGGAGTAATATTCCGGCGCCATGCCGCACAGCAGCGTGCCGATGATGAAGCCGGTATAGAAGAACAGGAGCATTTTTTTCCGGTCGAACTTATCGGCAAAACCTGCTGCCAGGATACCGGAGAGGCCGGCGCTGAAGGCGTATGCAGAGACGACCCACCCGAAGTGGGACGGACTGAGATGCAGGAGACGCATGAGCAGGGCGCCCAGGGGCGACATCACAGTAAAATCCAGTATCACTGTAAACTGCAGGAACGAAATAATGGCGATCATAAATACTTCATAGCGGGTAAACACGCTGGTTTTGGGGGTCGATGTCATATTAAGTTTTTAAATGAACATTCATTTACTTTCAATGTATAAAAATTACGGTTTCAGGGCCTTCAGCACCAGCGCCAACGTCTGTTCCATCATTTCATCCGTGAGCTTGAATTTTTCACCGGCCATATTATTTCCGATCTTATTCCATCGCAATAGATTATACAGTGGGGCAAAGGCCACAGACCAGTATACTTCTATCGGCATTGCGACCAACTGCTTGTCGCGGATCGCTTTTTGTACGAAGCGACTCATCGCATTGCCCGTCGCATTGCCTTTTATTTTCTTCACCACCTGATAATGGAGCGGCGTATACGTAAAATGCTCCATAAAATGCGCAACATCCGGGTGCTTCATGACGAAATCCGCTCTGTTCCTCCACTGCGTTTTCAGCCCTGTAGCGAAATCCATTTCAGGATCGAGGCCCCGCATGATATAACCAAAATAATTGGTCATATGGACCTCGAACAACTGCACCAGCAGGTCATCCCGATCTTTGAAATAAATGTAGATGGTTGCAGGAGATACCCCGGCTGCTTTGGCTAGCTTTTGCATGCTTAGTCCGTCGAATCCCTTCTGCACAATTGTCTTCAGGGCATGCTCCAGGATCGCATCCTTTTTATTCTCATCCCTGTTCCTCATCATGCAAAGATAAATGAACGTTCGTTCACTTACAAATTTTTCTCAAAAGCCCACCCCCAAAAGGAGGTGGGGTAGAGTAATGCTTAAATAGCTTTAATTTCTCCTCCATCCATCCGGATCGCGGTTCCGGTCAGCCATTTGGCGCCCGGCGATACCATGAAGGCGATGAGTTCCGCGATCTCTTCAGGCTGGCCGTATCTTGCGATGTGCGCCTCTTCGAGGAACTTTTCTTTTGCCTGGTCCATCGTGAGGTTATGGGCTTTGGACCATTTTTCGAGGAAGCCGATACGCCGGTTGCTCATCACCGGCCCGGGGGCGATGCTGTTGACCGTGATGCTGTCCGCAATTCCCTGCTCGGCAAAGGCCTTGGCCAGGGCGCAGATGGCGGCATTGATGGTGGCGACGGCGGCGAAGCCGGGTTTGGGACTTTCGGCGGAATTGCCGGACATGAAAACCACGGACCCCTTTGCTTCTTTAAGAAGGGGCCAGGCCTTGATAGCCAGTCGCCGCGCTCCGTGCAGTTTCATTTCGGCGCCGTCGGTCCATTGCTGGTCGGTCATTTCAAAAAGGTCGATCTGCGGGACGGCGCCAGCGATATTGACCAGGGCATCGATGCGGCCGAACGTCTTTTGGGTCTCACTGATGACTTTGTTGACGGATTCGACAAGGCTTAAATCGGCGGCGATCGTGAGGGGCGTCGCGCCGAGTGCTTTGACGTCCGCGGCGGTTTTTTCCAGTAAGTCCGGTTCACGGGCGGCGAGTACCAGCCCGGTGTAATCTTTGGCAAGCCTGAGGGCGGTGGCCCTGCCGATACCGGCGCTCGCGCCGGTGACGATAGCGATTTTGGGTGTCATATGTGTGATATTATTTTTTGTCTGAAAGAGGCCGGTTTGGGTGCTGGTGCATGCCGATATGTTTCAGCAACCGGGGCACATCGGGCCTGATGTACAGGATCAGGCAGGAAACGACCAGGCCAAAACTAATATAGGGAAACCAGAAAGCTACGATCATGGCGAGTGTGAATAATCCCAGGGTAATGCCGAATCGTAAATGGATCAGGTATCTTCCCCTGGGGCCGATGACCCTTACTGTATCGTCGCAAATGGTTTCAAAAACCAACATAAGATAGGTGATGTTGACGAGGATAAAATCAAAGGCGTACATCGCTACCGGAATGGGCGCGAGCCTGGTTTCCGAAAGCCACCGGGTCAGGAAGGGGATGATGGACACACAGAAAAGGTGAGCGAAATTGACCCACATCAGTTTCGGTTTCGCTTTCTGGGCGAACCTCATCAGGAAATGATGGTTGATCCAGACGATGGCGATGAACAGATAACTTACCCCATAACCCAGCCAGGTCGGCCATAGTTCAAACAGCGCATGAAAGGTGGGAGACTCGGGTCGTTTCAGTTCCAGCACCATAATGGTGATGATGATCGAGAAGACGCCATCGGAGAAAGAATAGATCCGCTCCGGACCTGTTTCCCAGGCCATCATTCCGATGCTCATCTCCTCCGGACCTTCCATATCCTTATTGTCGTTCATTATATGCCTGACATTTAATTGACTTCCCAGATGACATCGACAAACCATTTCTTTTTGTCCTGCAGCATGCCGCGCGGCGTAAATCCGGCATGGCGGGCCAGGCTGTTGATTTGGTCGACGGTATATTTTTGGGAGATTTCCATGAATATTTCCTCGTTTTCGGCGAAGTGAATGATACGTGTTCCTCCGGGGGTGATAAGAGCCACCTCCTGCTTTTTGAGACTGATGAGGTAACTCTTGCAGCTGCCTGTGTCGGGATCATACACGGGAAAGTGCTGGAATTGATCTACGTCGAAATTGGCATGCAGTTCACGATTAATCCGGTGCAGTAGATTCAGATTGAATTTCCGCGTGAGACCGGCTTTGTCGTTATAGGCGGCAAGGACGGTGGCGGGGTTCTTCTTCAGATCGAGACCGATGATAGCCCTATCGCGCGGGCGTAGGTATCTCCGCAGATCGCAGCAAAAGTTCAGTGCCTGGTCAGGCAACATATTTCCAAGATTCGAACCGAGGAACATCACTACTTTTCTATGATTGGAAAGCGCAGCCGCTTTTTCCAGCATTTCGAAGTATTCTCCGTGGAGCCCCATTACCCTGATGGCGGGAATACCCGCGGGCAATTCGCGCTCGAGGTACCGGATGATGCCCGCGGAAATATCGATCGGTATGTAGGTGAAGTTCGTATGGGCCCGGACGAGATATTTCAACAGGTGGCTCGACTTTGTGCAGTCACCGGCGCCCAGTTCTATGAGGTCTAAAGGCTCTTCCGGACGGGTGATGAAATCGGCTAATGGCCCGGTACTTTCTTTGAAAATCTCTAATTCGCATTCGAAGGGATAATATTCCTCAGAATGCATGATCTCCTGGAAAAGGCGGTCTCCTGCGGTGTCATAAAAGTATTTCGACGGCAAGTGTTTCGGGCTGGACATAACCCCTGGAGAATCTCTCTGCAAAATAAGTTCTCCTTTTTCCCGGGACCGGGGGTAACTCCGATACCCTGACCGTTGAAGTGGATTGTCGTCATTATTTTCGGGCTATTTTTTTAATTTCATCTGGGCAGGGTTCCAAGGAATCTTAAAATATCTGCGCCAATTTCGCTCGCATGGGTTTCCAGCGCAAAGTGGCCGGTATCATAAAATTTGATCGTAGCCTTTGGCAGATCCTTCCTGAAGGCTTCCGCGCCGGCAGGCAGGAAAAAGGGATCTTTGTTACCCCAGGCGGCGAGCACTGCGGGTTGGTAGTGCCGGAAATATTCCTGGAATGTCGGGTAGAGGGCGACGTTGGTGGCGTAATCCCTGAAAAGATCCAGCTGCGCTTCTGCATTCCCCTGACGGTCGAGGAAGAATTGGTCAAGGGTATAGGATTCCGGTGCGACAAGGCCTGGATCGCTGACCCCGGTGAAATATTGCCAGTGAGTGGTGGCCGCCGTAGACATTGCGCGGAGGTTATTACGGTTCTCCGGGGTGGGATCCGCCCAGTATTTTTGAAAGGGATTCCAGCCTTCGCTCAGCCCTTCGACATACGCATTCCCGTTTTGCGAAATGATGCCTGTGATCTTCTCCGGATTGGCGACGGCCAGCCGGAAACCGACGGGAGCGCCATAGTCAAAAACGTAAAGGGCAAAACGCCGTAGCTTCAGCTGGTCGATGAGAACTTGAATATATTTTGTCAGGTTGTCGAAGGTATAGGTGAATGAGGTATGGTCGGGCGCCGCGGAAAAGCCGAATCCGGGCAGGTCGGGAGCGATCACCCGGTATTTGTCATTCAACAGGGGTATCAGGTTCCGGAACATATGGGAAGATGTAGGAAACCCATGCAATAGCAGAATGACCGGCGCATCGGCCGATCCGGATTCGCGGTAAAATAATTCCAGGCCCGCGACTTTCGTGGTGACATACCTGACGGGTTGTGATTTCATCTGAAGATTTAGGAGCGCAGGGGCAAATGACATGCCGATGGCAATCCCTTGAAAGTCAATATGGGATTTTGGTGATCCTTCGTGAAATGGCGATATATAGCGGAATAGTGATAGTGGCGGCCGCGAAGGCTACAAGATATTTCTCAGCTTTTGTATCCCCAGCTTTTTGATGCGTGAGTTAAGGGTCGAGGCATTCATATGTAGAAGTTCTGCCGCGCCGCCCTTTCCGGAGATCCTGCCGTCGCATTGACGCAGCACGTCGATGATATGGTCGCGTTCAACCTGTTCCATCGAAGACAGGACGATCTTCGGGCTGTCGGGTGCAGGAGCCGGCTTAGGCAGCGTGATCTCCCGGATCGTGTCGCCCGTGCTGAGAAGCACTGCGCGCTCGATCACATGTTCAAGCTCCCGGATGTTGCCGGGCCAGGGGTATTTCAACAGGGCAGCGATGACGGTTGCCGCCAGGGCGGGCTCGGGCTTGCCAAACTTCTGACTATGCTGACTGGTAAAATGCCGGGCGAGGGTGGGAATGTCTTCCGGCCGTTGCCGTAAGGGCGGAAGAAGGATCGGAAAGACGGTCAGTCTGTAGTATAGGTCCATGCGGAAACGGCCCGAGGCTACTTCGGCTTCCAGGTCCCGGTTGGTGGCGGCGATGACCCGACAATCCACTTTTATGACTTCTTCCCCCCCTAATGGCTCGACCTCTTTTTCCTGCAACACGCGGAGCAGCTTTGCCTGCATGTCGAGACTGATCTCGCCGACCTCGTCGAGAAGGATGGTGCCCTGATGGGCTTGTTCGAATTTCCCTCTTTTTCGCTGGGTAGCGCCGGTAAAGGCGCCTTGCTCGTGGCCGAAGAGGATGGATTCCACAAGGGTGGCGGGAATAGCGGCGCAGTTGACTTTAACCAGCGGCCCGGAACGTTTTCGGGATAATTGATGAATGGCCGTGGCGATCAGTTCCTTTCCGGTGCCGGTCTCGCCTAACAAAAGGACGGAGGTTTCTGTCGGGGCGACAAGGCGCACATCCTCTAACAGAGATTGGAATATGGGGCTGTCGCCAATGATTCCGTCGAAAGCCTTGTCTTTTCCCGTGGCCGTGGCGCCTGGTTTGGGGTTACTTTTTGTCTGGGCTTTTGACGCGTTGAATTTGGACCGCTGCTCATGCAGGTATAAAGCGATCTCGAGCGTGACAAGCAGGTCCTTCTCCCGGAACGGTTTGACAAGGAATCCATATGGTTCAGTGGCTTTGGCCATTTCCAGCGTATCCCGGTTGGAATTGGCGGACAGATATACAAAGGCTATTCCCTTTTCTTTCAGGGTATTTCCCAGGTGAATGCCGGTTAGAGATCCTTTCAGAAAAATATCCAGCAGGATTAGGGTGGGTTTTTCAGCTTCGATCATCTCTAAAGCGATGTTGACGGAACGTGCAATCCCGGAGACGGAATAGCCGGCCTGCTCCAAAATGGTTTGAACATGATTCGCTTCGACGAATTCGTCTTCGACTATAAGGATCTTTTCTCTCATATCCGGTTGGCTTTTTTATCAGAAGCGATGATGTGCATAGCCTCTTCCAGTGAGGCGTTGGCCACGAACCGGATGTCTACTGTCGTCCCCTGGTGGCTTTCAATCCTAAAAGAGCCGCCAAGATCGTCTGTTAACCCTTTCATCAGTTTCAGGCCCAGGCTTCCCCGTTTCTTTGTGTCCATTGGGTCCGGCAAACCTACGCCATTGTCCGAGATGGACAGATCCACAATGTGACTTTGTCCCATGGTCATCGTAATGGTGACTACATTTCCTCTGCCCTTTTTAGGAAAGGCGTGTTTTATAACATTGGTAAGCGCTTCATTCAGAATAAGCCCGATGCTGACCGCCTGTGAAATATCCAGGGTAACGGGCGCAATATCCAGCTGGAAGGCGATCTGGTTCCTGATCCCGTAAATATCGCGAAGGTAATTCACCAGCTCCGCGAGATAAGAAGCGATGTTGACCCTGGCCACATCATCCTCCTGGTATAGTTTCTGGTGAATGAGCGAGATCGAGAATACCCGATTTTGGCTATCCTGTATGGCCGTCAGCGCATCGGCGGTTAAATAAGCGGTTTGGGAATCGAGCAGGCTGACCACCGTTTGCAGGTTGTTTTTTACCCGATGGTGGACTTCTTTAAGCAGCCACTCCTTTTCTTCGACTAGTTGGCTCAAGGTCTCGTTCTTTAACTCTATAGCCTTGCTGTTCTTCTTTTTGACCTTGTACTGATTGTATAACAGCCCGATGATCGCCAGCGCCGCCACCAACCCGCCGAAAGTGATATTCCTGATGAGCGCGGAATGGGACAATTCCGTCCTGTCCAATTGCTGTTCTTTGCTGAGCAATGCAATGTTCTGGTCTTTTTTGTCCGATTCATAACGGATCTGCAGCTCGGCCAGATCCCGCACCTTATTCGCGGAAAAGATAGAATCGGCGTACTTCTCATAAATTAACCGGTGCCGGAGCGCCGACTGAAAATTTCCTGCGGCGGAATCTACTTTGTAAAGCAGTAAATGATCGTCCCGGATAATATCGATCGTAATAGGGACCACAGATTCCGGGGTCAGCACTTTCTCCAGGAAAGGACGGGCTTTGGCAAATTGTCCGATGTCGATATAGAACTTTCCCATCGTATAGTTCGCCTCTGGCCTGGCAATGTCATATTCCTCTTCGATGTCCCTTGCCTGATCGACGACAGCCAACCTGTCGTATTCTACCATATCCAAATAGTATTTTTCGGCTTCGGCCATCGAATGACGGGCCTCGTATAAACCGCCCCAGGCTGCCGTCAGCAATTCCTTGTCGCGGTTTCTGACAGCCGGATTGCTCCGTTCGAAATCCGTCAGGAAATCCCTGGCCTCTGTCAACCGGTGTTGCAGGATCAGCCCTTCCGCTATTCTTAAGGCAGTGCCATAAATAGTCTTGTCTTTTCTACCCTGCGTCTCCTGCAACGATGTCTTGTACCAATATAAGCTTTGGTTGATGTCATTTTCCGCCCAGTACACGTTGGCCAGGTACTTGTCAATGGGTCCGGCGAGGTAATCTTCCTTCAGGGAGTCCATGTTATTCTTGGCCCTGAGAAGAAAGTCAAGGGCGCGGGCGTGGTTCCCGAGATAAAGGTCATATTCTGCAAGCAACCCATATTGGGGGTACATCTTTTTTTTGCCCAAAGCAAGCAGCCCGTCAGTGGCAATGGTTTCCTCCTTGTCTGCATCTGCAAACCGCCCGACCCGCCAGGTGGCGTCGGCCAGATCTTCCAAAGAATACAAGGCGTCTTCGTGTTTGCCCGCTGCTTCGTAAAGTTGGACGGCATTGGAGTCGGCTTTCAGCACTAAGGAGATGGTAGCAAACGTTTTTGGGATATTGCTGGCCAGCATCGACCAGCAGTTAGCCTCCGTTGCCTTATCCCCGGCGGCCTGATCTTCTTTTATATTGGTATTGAAAAGCCCGATCCCGGTTTGCAGCTGACCTCGCTGAAAATAATATTTTGCTGACACCACTCTCGAATTTTGAATGGCCCAGGTAGTATGAACGGTGTCGCTGTAGCGCACGAATTGTTGAAGCCAGGGCCACGCGGAATCCAGGTTGGCTGACAGATTACCGGGTCTGAATTGATATTCCTCGACTAGTTGCTGCAACATCTTGACTTTCCACTCTCCTGCAGCTTCCTCCATGACTGCGCGCGCCGCAGCAAAATCCCGTTTCATGGCGTATGCCTTACAGGCAAAAAAGCTTCCCTGGTCATAGGCCTCCTCATAGCCAATCCTGTGGCTCAGCTGAAGGGCTTCTGCGGAATAGAACAGTGAACTGTCCGGCATATTTCCCTTGATATACGCATTGCTGATATCCAGCAGGAGTTCGGCCTTACCGCTGTCCGTTCGGACATTCTCTAATTGATTGAGCAGTACGCTTCGCTTGACGGATGCATAAATCTGGGCCCTGGTGGAACCGAGGCCTGCAAAGATCGATATGATGAAAAAGAAGTATCTCATAAATGGGGCCTCGCACTCGCATATATGTTCCTTTATTTGCCCCTATTCAAAATTAGCGAATATTCAAACAAGAAATTTTCGAAGGAGGGGGGCGGTATCGTCCGGGTTCTCTTCCGGAAAAAAATGACCTCCGTGCATCGCCTGACCTTGCACCTGGGGAGCCCATTGCCGCCAGATACCCAGTGGACCGCCATCTTTGCCGTAAAAAGTATCCAACGGACCACCCTCTGCCCAAAGATGCAGCATCGGACATTGAATCTTCCTATTGGCTGATTTGTCCGCCTGGTCATGTTCCACATCGATGGTGGCGGCGGCGCGGTATTCTTCACAGATGCCGTGAACCCTTGCGGGATCGCGGTACGTCTGGACATATTGGTCAAGGATGTCCGGGCCGAAGGAGCCATGACCAAAGGGATTTTCAAAAACGGCCTTCGGAGCGCCCAGCAGATAGCTTTCGGGTAACGGGGCCTGCTGGGACAGCAGGATCCAGGGCCAGTAGGTCCGGGCAAACCGCTCATCCGATCGATTCCATGCCTCGAGGATAGGGATGACGTCGAACACCGCCAGCCGTTCGATCCGCTCGGGATGGTCCAGTGCCATCCTGTAGGAAACCCGGCCGCCGCGGTCATGCCCGACAAGAATGAACTTTGGGAAACCCAGTTTTTCCATGACGGCCACAAGTTCCGCAGCCATCGCTCGTTTTGAATAGGGGAAGTGGTTGTCTGACGATGCAGGGATTCCGCTCTGACCATAGGCACGAAGGTCGACGCAAATGACGGTATGGTCGTTGGCCAGCTTCGGTGCCAGATGGCGCCACATCAGACTGGTGCGTGGAAAGCCATGGACCATCAGGATGGCGGGACCTTTCCCATAACGGCGGAAAAAGATTTTATTTCCCCCGACTTCGATGTGCGATGATTGAAAATCTGTTTCTGGCATATTTTGCGATTGATGGTGAGTTATCGTTTGGGCTTGCAGGAGGCTGCTGAATGTGTTGGGCAGAAGTGTGCCGACCGAAGCGGCGGCAAATCGCTTGAGTAAGGATCGACGTGTCGGATTGTAGGCCATGGCAAAATAGGTTTTGCGGACGGCATCACAAGTAGCATGCCGGAGGAATCTAAAGCTGAAATTACCGCAAAATGTCTCGCCGGCTCCGCAAAATTTCGATATGTCGCATTTTAGCGAAGGGCAAAAAAGGCGGGTAGCTGAAAACTGGCGGAATCAGAGCTATTCTCCTTGCTGCCTTACCCCCGCTCAGCTTCATTCCTACGAAGGCAAATACCGGGCAAAGAACGACTCCGACAATACGATTCAGCTTATCGCCCACGGCAATCAGCTACTGATCAAACAGCTCTGGGATGGCAAAACGATCGAAGTTAGGCCCCTGTCTGATCTATACTTTTACAACAAAGCCCAATCCTATGAAAGTATTTGAAGGGCTTTATCAGGGTCAGGGATCATTTATCCGGATTACGGAAAAGGAAAATAAATTAATCCTTAAGCAACTTTGGGACGGTAATGAGTTCGAGTTCGTTCCTGATTCGGCCATGCATTTTTTCAATAAGAACCAATTGAGGTTTACCCTTGAGTTTGTTAAAGGTGACGACGGCAGCATTGCCAGAATGGTCGCTTTTGGCCGGGACCGCTGGGACAAGGCGAAGAAGGTTTCCCTTACGCCTGAGAAGGTAAAGGGTTTCGAAGGTAAGTACCGGTTGAAGGAAGACCCGGACGATATCATCCAGATAAATGCATCAGGCCTGAATCTGACCATTAAACAGCTTTGGGATGGGAAAGAGGTCGCAGTAAAGCCAATCGCGGATTTGTTCTTTTATAATGAAGCCCAGGGCTATTCAGTGGCATTCGATAAAGATGACTCGGGCGCTATTAACGGGGTTCTGATATTGAATACGGACTTTTTTGAAAAGGTGAATAACTGATCATTAACCATACGCTATTCCAGGTAGTCGAATAGGGCCATAAAGCCAAAGTCCATGTGAAGCTGCATATGGCAATGGAATAAAGTTAGCCCGGGATTGTCGGCAATAAAGTCTATCTCCATTTCCTGGAAGCCGCCGAGCATGACGACGTCCTTTATGATCCCGGCCGTGGGTTTGCCGCCGATCCGGGTGATCTCGAAGCTATGGCGGTGTAGGTGAATGGGATGAAGGTCGTCGGAGGCGTTGCGCATTTTTAGCCGATATCGTTTACCTTCTTTTACATGGAACATAGGTTGCATGTTCATCATATCGAATGCTACGCCGTTGATGGTCCAGCGATTGAAGCCGCCTGCTGCGCCTTTTTGTTTGGCGAAGAGCATGTCAATGGTTTCATCCGGGTCCGGTGAGGGGCTGTTATGCCGGCCGAACAGGGTATAGTCCCAGGGGAAGGGTTTGGGGGTCAGCCATTGGGGTTTGCCTTGGTGGTTTTCATATTGGATGACGGTGCCCATGCCGTTGCCGCGGTCGTCGTCTGCCAAATCCCCCATGATCCAGACGCCAGGGTTGATCATTTCTACGATGGCGGAAATGCGCTCGGCGGTGCCGATCCACAGGACGGGAACAGTTGCGGGGTTGGGTACGAGGTTGCCGTCGAGGGCGATGACTTTGAAGTGGTGGCCGGGGAGTGCGAGACTGCGGATCTCGGTGGCGCTACCGTTGACGATATGGAAAAGGATGCGTTCGCCGGGTTTCACCCGGATGGGCTTGCCATGGCCCAATTGATGTCCGTTTATGGTAAATATTTTGTAGCCTACTTCGTATCCTTTGGGTATTGCGGCAGACATTTTTTCGGCTTTGTCCTGCATGGCCTTTAGTTCTGATATCTCTTTGCCGGCTAAAAAGTCCATGGCCATGTCGCCGCCGCGCATGAAATAAGGCTCGAATTCTTTCAGCATGATAAATTCTTCGCGGTCGTAGTGGGGCTGCAAGGTGCGTGGGCTGGCGGGCTCGACGTACACCATTCCTACCTGACCGCTGTATTGGCCGGCGCTGAGGTCGGCGCCGGCGATAACATGCGTATGATAGAATCGGATGCCGGAGGGTTTGGGTACGAAGATTTCCCGGCGATGGCCGTGGGGCTGGATATAGGAGGTTCCTTCTTCTGCAGCGCCGTCTACGTCCACGGGAAGGAACTGACCATGCCAGTGAAATTGCTCGGGGCGGTCGGTGTCATTGAATATATCAACGATGGTGCGCTGCCCTTCTTTAAAACGTAGGAGCGGACCGGGAAATTGGCCGTTATAGGTGGTGGTGCTGATGATGTGCTGGGGGCCGACTTCAATCAGGCCGGTGCCGATTCGGATGGTGTAGTCGGCGGGCTCGTCTGCTG
>JAMFSL010000185.1 GCA_026225275.1 Puia dinghuensis | reverse complement strand
GGTGAACAGTTCACTGTTCTTTTCCCGGGAAAAGGTGACGGTATCGCCTGCGGCGGTGATGAGTTCCAAAGCCGTTACCGCGCTGGAAAGGTTGGCGTTGCCGACCCCTGAACCATGCGTGCCGGTGATACAGCCGCCGGCAACGGAAATATGCGGGAGTGAAGCCAGGTTATGCAATGCATAGCCATTGTCTTCGAGAAAAACCGCCAGTTCGCCATAACGGATGCCGGATTCCACTGTCACCGTATGCCTGTGTTTATCAAGCGCTATCACTTTATTCATGGGAAGAAGGGACACCAGGTGATGGCTGGAATCGGCTATGTTGTTGAAACAATGCCGGGTACCCAGCACCTTCATCTTCTCGTATTGCTTAATCAACGCCCTGGCCTGTTCTACCGAAGAAGCGGGCTGCAGCGGGGATGTACTGTACGTAAGATTACCGGCCCAGTTTTTCAGCTTATTATCCTGAGCAAGATCGATCAGGGGAGTCAATGCAGTACCTGCCATCATAAGGGAAGATAGTTTGAGAAAGGTTCGTTTTTTCATATAGCGCAGAGTTGGAACAGACAAGTTACGGCAATTTTAAAAAAAATCCCCTTTCTTGTCCTAATTTGGTCAGGCGCGATTGACAAGGTAGCATTACTCACAAAAAACATTTTTTATGAATCAGTTTCTGATCCTTGTACGGGGCCACTACAATTCCAATCTTCCGCCGGAAGAGACGCAAAAGCACATGGCCATCTTCGGCGAATGGGTACAAAAAGTATTGGATGGCCGGTATGTAGGCGGAGCGCCGCTGGACGAGTCCGAAGGCCGTCTGCTCAAAAGCAAAACAGAAGTGCTGACTGACGGTCCCTTTATGGAATCGAAAGAAATGATCTCGGGCTATATGATCATCAGCGCAAAAGATTTCAAGGAAGCGACGGAGCTGACTAAACAATGTCCGCTGCTGGGCGAATACTTGCTGGAAGTACGCCTGTTAAAACCAATGGGACAATAATTATGTCTTCGCCGAAAAACGTGCAGGCATTGGTCGATCATCTTTTCCGTCATGAGGCGGGGAGGATGGTCGCCATTTTGACCCGGATATTCGGCATCCACAACCTGGAACTGGCTGAGGATGTCATGCAGGATACCCTGCACCAGGCGCTGAAAGACTGGAGCCTGGGCGTCGTGCCGGACAATCCGGCGGGTTGGCTGATGGTAGTCGCCAAACGGAAAGCGATCAATGCGATCCGGCGCGAGAGGCTGCACCGTTCGTTCGCCTCGGACATGGATGTCCTGCTGAAATCCGAATGGACGGCCGCCTATACTATGGACCAGATCTTTCTCGAAGACGAGATCAAAGACAGTCAGTTGCGGATGATCTTTACCTGCTGCCATCCTGCACTGCCGATGGAAAGTCAGCTGGCACTGACGCTAAAGACGCTGTGCGGTTTCAGCATTCCGGAGATAGCCGTAGCGTTGCTGACCTCCGAATCGACGATCAACAAAAGACTTTCCCGTGCGAAGGAAAAGATCCGGCAGGAATTGATCACCTTCACGGTACCTGCCGGAAATAGCCTGGTGTCCAGACTGGATGCCGTCCTGCTGGTTATCTATTTGCTTTTCAACGAAGGCTATAATTCATCCGGCGACAATCCGGTGATCCGCCAGGATCTTTGTCTGGAAGCGATCCGGTTGGGGATGCTGCTGACGGAGAAAGCTGCCACCAACCAATATCCGCCCATCTATGCTTTGCTGGCCTTAGTGTGCCTGCATACGGCACGTTTCGAGGCCCGGATCGACATCAATAACAGCCTGGTGGTGTTGGAAGAGCAGGACCGGGGACTCTGGAACCAGGAGTTGATCGGACATGGCTTGCGATTCTTGTCGCAGAGTGCGGGTGGCGACACGGTAACGGCGTGGCATCTGGAGGCAGCCATTGCCGCGGAGCATTGTCTTTCACCCGATTTTAAATCAACCAACTGGGACAGGATCCTTGGTTTTTATATCGCCCTGGAAAAATTGAAACCCTCCTCCGTCATCAAGCTCAATCTGGCTATTGTCATCGGGAAAAAGGACGGGCCACAGGCAGCCATCAACCTGTTGCATGAACTGGAAAAACACCAGGCGCTGGAAGGCTATTATCTTTTGTCTGCTGCCCTGGGTGAATTTTATCAGCAGACAGGTCAAAAAATGGAGGCTTATGACTACTTCCGGCAGGCCATGACCATGACGAAATCGACGGCCATCCTATCGCTGCTTGAAAAAAAGATCTCCCGGCTTTGACCTGAATAATGTACCTTCCTTCTTACCTTTACAACCATGGCAAATCCTTGCGAACATCTGGCCGCAATTACCGACATAAAGACCGCCAAAGAATATGTCTGTGAAGAGTGTGTCAGGCTACATAAGAAATGGCTGCACCTGCGCACCTGTCAGACCTGCGGTATTACTCTTTGCTGTGATGACTCGCCGCTGAAACATATGACGGCGCATTATCATAAAACCCACCACCCGGTGATATCTTCGTCAGAGCCCGAAGAAAGGTGGTTGTGGTGTTACACGGACAAGCAGATAGCCGAATATTAATCTCTACGCAAGGCCGTTACCTCGATCTCTATTTTCATTTTCGGATCAGCCAGACCAGCCGCTATCATGGTGGCTGCCGGACGTATGGCGCCAAAATACTTTCGCAGGATCGGCCAGCAGGCCGGAAACTCCTTTGCATCGGGAAGGATATACATCACTCGCACGACATCCTCCAGCCGGGCATTGGCCTCTTGTAAGGCCGATTGGATATTTTTCAGGCACTGCTCGGTCTGCCCGGCGATATCGTCAGAAATGGTCATCGTGCCATAATCAAAACCCGTCGTGCCGGATACGAAAATCCAATTCCCATCGACGACTGCCCGGGAATAACCCATCTGCTCTTCAAAGATGGAGCCCGAACTGATTAAATAGCGGTCCATAGTTTTTTACTTTTTCAATTTGATGGCAAAGCACTACAACGCAATTATCCCAACGGCAAAAGGTTTTATTTCAACACTGCCGGCACCGATAGAAGCCGCTACCGGTTCATTGTCTCCCGTAGACGGATCCACGAGGATCAGTTTTGCCTGATTGAATGAGGGGGGAAGTTTTAGTTTTACTGTTTGGTTCGTTTTATTGATCAGTAACACCCGTCGCCCGCCCTTTATCAGAAATCCCTGTACAACCAACTCGTCTCCGCCGGCAACAGACGCATTGACCAGTGTATTCCCTGCACCCAGATTATCCTTGATCAGTTTAAGGACCCAATACCGCGCATTAGGCTTGCCATTCTTCCAATTCATCATACTGACGCTGGGGTACTGTGTGGGATAGCCCACCAGCTGTGACTCGCCGATCACATCGATACCCAGCCTGGTCAGCCCCAGGAATACATAGGCATAGGTCGCCCCGGACAAATTGTAGTATTCTGCGGGAATAGAATCTCCCATGGGTCCGGCATCGTTGGCAAGGATGCTGCCGATCTCATCGATCGTTGTCTTTGTCGACGGTGAGAGGCGCTTACGGATATTGTCGATAAAGCGCACTACTCTCATAAAACCATCGGCCTGATCAAAAAAAGTGTATTGCATGACACCGGTGCCCTCCGGAACACTTCCCAATGCATAAAAATGATAGGAGATCATATCGATAGGTATACCGGGCTTATGATTTTTCGGGTTCAGAAAATACTCGAACCATTCCGGCCGGTTGGGATCCGCCAGCGCCATCCCTACAAATTTGGTCCCGGGTGAAATCTTTTTTATCTCTCCGACAACAGCGTCATAAAGCTTCGTATAGCTTTCGACAGAATTGCCATGTTCGAAATCAACTTCATTCAAGACCTCCCAGTACGGGATATTGAAATGATACCCCGAAGTATGGCGTTGTCCCAGTTCATCGGTAAATCCTCCCTGGGTATACCAACTATAGAGTCTGCCATAATATTTTGCGATCTCCTGATAGGTAGAATCATTGGGGACAGATCCCTCTGTGTAGTTCCAGAATACGCTATCGGGGCTGGATGGATAAGACACCGGTTTTTCCGTTTTGTACATCCATTGCGGTATCGTACTGAAATTGAGGATGACGGAATGGCCCTCCGTCGCATGAAGAAAGTCGAGCGTCATCGGGTCTATGACGCTGAAATCCCAGGACGTCTTGTGCCCCGAAGGCGGCTCAAGTTCAGCGACACCCAGCCGGGGATAAGGCAGCCAAGGGACATAACGAACGTAATCGCAGCCCAGTTCCTTTAATGCAGCGAAGGTTGGATCATGAATACTGCTTCCGCGACGCAGGGGAGGATTAACGACTACCTGAAGGGTCGGCGTAGAATGCGAAACCATGGTTTGCGCCGTCCAATCAACGACCAGTGAATCCACTTGTGCGTTAGCCAGGCGGGAAGCCAATAGCAAACAGATCGTTAACATCTTTTTCATATAGCTAAAGGTAGGAGATTTAGTTTTTTTATGATACAATTCTCAAATCATTACTTATCTTTATAACAGATTAAGATGACCCGGACAAGAAAATATATAAGGACATTCTCCAGGATCCTGCTTTTAGTGGGGTATTTCCTCCTTTTTTCCATTCAATCCAATGGCCGTTTTTTTTCCGCTGCCAATTTCTTCGACTATCACCGGGCCAGTCATATGACGGCGATCAAGGGCACAGCCGGGCTGACCAGTTATGTGCCCTCGCCTGCTAAGGCCCAGCTGCGCGTTGATAAGCGTTATGCGGTGAAGCATTTTGTCAAACTGCCTTTTACCGCGTTTTCTCCGATCGCCTCATACGAGGTCGTATCAAGGATCTATTATGTTCCTTTGAAGGTCTATGCTTCCTCTGACCTACTTCCTACCAATGCCCTACGCGGGCCTCCCTGTGCCTGATTTTTTGCGCTGCGCATGATTATGCTGAGCCTTGCGGATGCAAGGTAATTAGCGCGTTTATTTCAGGCTTTTTCACTTAAATCATTTTGAAGATGGTTGTTTCGTGCAAACGGGCAGCTGGCTATCTCGGGCGGATCATTCTGCCGATGATACTGGCGTGTTCTGTATCGGCACAACGTGCTACAATATATACATTATCCGACCTGGTGGATTCGGCCAGCCGCCATCTGCCATTGCTTTTAGAAAAGCAGGCCATGGTGCAGAGTGCACAGGCGGGGATCAGAGAGGCTAAGGATGCCTTTTTACCCCAGGTCAATGCGGTGGAAGAATTATCGGTTGGTTCGGCCAACGACCTGACAGGGCCTTTTCTGCCGGTTCCGGGTCTTATCCATTCCATTGCCGGCAGTATCAACGGCGCCACCGACTACCAGGCGGTCACCGGTAATATGGCCTCGCTTTACGGGCAGTACGAATTGGTGAATTTCGGGTTGCGAGGTGCGAGGGTAGCGAGTGCGAAAGCATTTGTGGGCTTCACGCAGGCTGACCTGGAGAAGGAGCGTTACCAGGTGAAGTGGGATATCGCGAGGATATATTTCGCTATTCAGAAGAACCGCAACCAACTGGCGGTGGATTCGGAGGATATGCGGCGGTATCAATCGATGTACCAGGTGAGCAGGGCATTAACCGGCAGCGGGGTGAATCCCGGCGTCGACTCTTCCCTGGCGCGGGCAGGGCTGTCGAGGACGAGGATCAATTACAATGAAGCGATCGGCGCTTTGCACCGGCTGCAGCTGCAGCTGGCTTACCTGACGGGAATCAGTACGCCGGAGATTCCGGTAGAGAGGACGTTCGAGGGACCGGCCGATATTAGAAGCGATAGCGTTGTGGTCGAGCGGGACAGAAATGCGATTCAAGGAGCGGAGGCGTTGGTGAACGCGGGTGCGGGAATGCCGGGAGATTCAGCGGCGGCTATCAACAATCCGCTGGCCGAATATTTCGCGAGTCAAAAGCTGCAATATAACGCCGAGCAGGAACTGGCCAGGAAGAGTTATCTGCCGAAGATCATTCTTGGAGCGGGGGGCTGGGTACGCGGATCTTCCATTCAATACAACAATGTATACGAGTCGCCGGGAGAGGGATTGGGTTATCAGCGGCTGAACTACCTCGCAGGGGTAGGGATAACCTATGACCTTTTCAACGGCATTCACAAGCGGGACCGGGTAGCTGTTCTGAACGGCGAGGTGGCTGCAGCGGACTATGCCCTGCAACAGCAGGAGCTGTCGTTGCACAACCAGGAGCTGCAGGCGGATGAGTCCATCCGGACGGCTAGAGCCAACCTGGGTGAGCTGCCGTTGCAGCTCAAGGCTGCCACCGATGCGTATAACCAGAAGCTGGCGCAGTACAAGGCGGGGGTCATCAACCTGGTTGACCTGGCCAATGCGAGCTTCGAATTGTTCGCGGCACAATCCGATTATATAACGACCATCAACGAGTGGTATACGGCCAGCCTGGATAAGGCGGCTGCTGCCGGTCGGCTGGATCAATTTATTCAAACCGTAAAATAATCAACATGGTAAGAGCAGCTTTGAAGAGGCCCATTACTATCATGGTGCTGTTTTTCGGTCTGTTGCTGTTTTCCGTTATGGCGGTAAGGACGATCTCCATCGATATCTTCCCCAACCTCAATCTGCCGGTGATCTATGTGATCCAGCAGTATGGCGGGATGACGGCTAAACAGATGGAGGGATTCTTTTCCACGAAGATGCAGGATAACTTCCTGTACATCGATGGGGTCAGCAACATTGAAAGTAAGAATATCCAGGGTTTGACAATGATCAAATTAAGCTTCTACGAGGGGACAGACATGGCCGAGGCCGCCGCGGAAGTCGCGATACAGGTGAACAGGTGTCTGGCCTTTTTCCCACCGGGCAGCTTACCGCCGGAAGTGGTGCGGTTTGACGCCAGCTCGCTGCCCGTGGGTGAGCTTGTCTTCAGCAGTAAGACGCGGTCGCTGAATGAGGTCTTCGATATGGCGGCGGTACTGGTACGACCGTTGTTCGGTAAGGTGCCCGGGTTATCCGCACCCCCGCCATTCGGCAGCAATGCGCGGTCGGTGATCATCAAAGTAGATCCGTTGAAGCTGCGGGAGCTGAATCTTTCGCCCGAGGCCGTGGTGGCTGCACTGGAAAAGAACAATGCCATGACGCCGTCCGGTAATGTCCGGATCGACAGTACGATGTATGTGGCCTCGATGAACTCGCAGGAGCAGGAGGTGAAAGACTTCGGGGATATCCCGATCGCCACCAACGGGGTGAATATGATCACTGCCAAGGACATTGCGAAAGTGGAAGATGCTTCTGATATCGTCGTGGATTACGCTTTGGTCAATGGGAAGCGGTCCGTATACTTCCCCATAGTGAAGACGGCGAGCGCTTCTACCTGGGATGTGGTGCAGGGACTGCGTGCGGAGATCCCGGAGATGCAGAGCCTGTTGCCCGAGGACGTACATCTGAGTTATGAATTTGACCAGAGCGTATTTGTGATGAATGCCGCCAAGAGCCTGATGACCGAGGGGATATTAGGCGCCGTGCTGACGGGATTGATGGTGCTGCTGTTCCTCCGCGATTGGCGGAGCAGTCTCGTGGTCGTCATCACCATTCCTGTCGCCGTGCTGAGTACAGTGCTGTGTCTGAAACTCGCAGGACAGACGATCAATATCATGACGCTGAGCGGGCTGGCGCTGGCCATCGGGATACTGGTAGACCAGGCGACAGTGACGATCGAGAATATCCACCAGCACCTGGAGATGAAGAAGCCCAAGCGGAGGGCGATACTCGATGCGTGTACGGAGATTGGGTTTCCTTTGCTGCTGATATTGCTGTGTATATTGGCGGTATTCGCTCCGTCCTTTGTAATGAAAGGAGTGCCAAAGGCGATGTTCCTGCCGCTGGCCTTGTCGATAGCCTTTGCGATGATCATTTCCTATGTCGCGGCGCAGACGCTGGTGCCGATACTGGCTAACTGGTTGTTGAAGACGGAGGGACATGGGGATGCCGGGGCACACGAAGAGGCGGCGTTCATGGATGGCAATGACGGGCTGGCGCTGGATCATGCGGAAGTGCAAGAGGTGATCGTCCATGCGCGACAGGATTCGCAACATAAAGAGGAGAAGGGATTATTCGGGATGATGAAGATCGGCTTGTTGCGACGGCTGGATGCCTGGATGCCCCGGCGGAAGCTGATCGTCATCTGTTACCTGATCGGAATGTTTGGCCTGGCTGCCATTTGCCTGAGTGTGATCGGCAAGGACATGCTACCCCACTCCAATGCCGGGCAGATGCAGCTGCGGATACGCGAGCCGGATGGAACGCGGCTGGAGATCACGGAAAGAACGGTGAAGGGGATATTGAACAATATCG
>JAMFSL010000184.1 GCA_026225275.1 Puia dinghuensis | reverse complement strand
GGCTCGCCTTCCTGAACCAGAATGACCTGGACAAAGCACAGCTCTATGAAGAGAAAGGACTGGCGATGGCGGAGAAACGGCATGATCTCTACGGGCAGAAGAAGACCCTGGAAAACCTGGGTCATATCTATTTCAGCAAGAATAGGAAAAAGGAGGCCCTGACGGACTGGAACAGGGCGCTTCGGCTGATGACAGATACCCAGGACAGTTTGGGGATAGCGGAAGTTTACGGTATGCTGGTGGCGTTCTATACCGATAACAAGGATTCCTCGCTTGCTTATGCACTGAAGGCTAACGCCGTTTGGGAGCGGGTGGGCCCCGACTGTATAAATGCCAATGTGAATCTTGGCAACACCGGGGAGATCTATGAATCCATAGCGCTGGACAGCCTGCCCGACAGTAAAACCGGCCGGATGCGTACCCTACAGGAGAAACAGGCCCTTTTGCAAAAGGCCGATCAGGATATTTCCAGGGCATTGAACTTCTTCCGGAAGAACGATGTCCGCCAATACGAACTGTATTTTTACAAACAGCAGGCCCTGCTACAGTACCACCTGCATGACTACAAGACGGCGTTCGAAAATCTCTCCGCCAGCGACAGCCTGTCCGACTCGGTGTATAGCCAGGACAGCAAGAACAAGCTGGCCGCCGTGGAGGAGCAACGGGAAATAGCCGTTCGCGACAAACAGCTCACCATCAACCACCTGGAGCTGGTCAATCAGAAACGACAGCGCTGGTATTTTATCGTCGGGCTCGTGGTGCTGCTGCTGATAGGGGGGATTTTATACCGGCAAACCGTCATCCGTAAACGCACCAATACGGTTCTGCTTCAGCTGAATACCGAACTGGACCAGGCCAATGAGGTCAAAACGCAGTTCTTCAATATTCTGAATCACGATCTAAGAGCGCCCGTCGCCACGCTGATCAACCTGCTCCGGCTGCAGAAGGATGCGCCGGACCTCATGGAAGAGCAGGCCAGGGCAATGCATGCCGAGCGTATTTTTGCCAACGCGGAGAACCTGCTGTTGACGATGGAAGATCTGTTGCTCTGGAGCAAGGGGCAGATGAAGACCTTTCAATCACAGGTGAGGCCCGTGGTTGTAGAAGAGCTGTTTGCGGACCTGAAGAATTATTTTTCAGGTGTTACGAATGTTCGGTTGACTTTTGATTCTGCGGTCTCGCAGCTCAATACCGATGAGCACTATCTGAAGACGATTATGCGCAATCTCACCAACAATGCGATAAAGGCCCTGACCGGCACCCCCGATGCGGCTATCAGCTGGAAGGCCTGGGAAGAGGGCGGCAAACACTACCTATCTATCACGGATAATGGTCCCGGCGTTAACGAACCGCAGCTGAAGGCGCTGTATGATGACTCGGTGGTTGTCGGAGGGAAAACTGGTCTTGGCCTGCATGTGGTCCGCGAACTGGCGCGTGCCATCGGCTGCCTGGTGTCGGTGAACAGTCTGCCTGGCGGGGGGACGGAGTTCATCCTCAGTTTGATGGGAGGATAGCGCGATATTGTGGTTGTTCCAGCAGCGCTCGAAGGTCGCCGGCAAGGCCTGCAACGCCGTCATATCATTTGCAGAATAGCGCGGACCGTCCTGGCAAAAACTTTCCAGGGAGAAGACGGCGAGAATGATCAGTAAATACAGTGTTCGCATGATGGGGGTTTTGGTTATTAAAAAATAGAACCTGCCCATATAAAATCAGTAAAACCATTCGAAGGAGGGTAATGGCCTATCAAAAGATATTTATCCATCTCTATAGCCGTCGCTCGCTGTCGGAGAGAGTTTTTATCTTGTTCCAGCGGAGTTTCCTTGATTTCGAGTGCCGTGTCCCCTTTGAAAATAAAATCTATTTCTTGCCCTGTTTTCCGCTGATAATATTGCAGGGGGCCGAGCGGCTTTAATTGGGTCGCAATGGCATTCTCAAATATTTGGCCCGAGGATAATTGGTTTCCCGCAAGTACGTTTAATATACCGGTATCTGCAAAGTAGAGTTTTTTTTGCTGCGATATCTCCTTGTCTATGTTTTTTGTAAAAGGAGTGGCTTGGTAGATGAGATAAGTCTGTTCCAGGAGTTGCATATACGACGTAATCTTTTGCCGATGGATAGCCGAAACGCTTCCGATCTTGGTATAATCGATTTTGTTTCCTGACCGGGCGGCCAATAATTTTACCAGTTTAAAAAGTTCTTCACTGACTGCAAAGTCGGATAATAGTTTTACATCCAGTTCGATGTAGGAGTTAATGATATCCTGCAATAGTTCTTTTTTGTCTTCATTTTTGGGTTCAAGAACAACTTCAGGAAAACCACCATAGGAAATATATTCTTCGTACCAGTCTTTTGCTTTATTATACCATGCACTGTTATAGGGCTTCCAGGAATACTTTTCATAAACTTCGTCCCATACTTGGTTGAATTTCAAATATTCTTTAAAGCTCAACGGATACATTTCAAATATCCGTTTCCGACCTGCGAGGCTTTCCGAAAAAGTATTTTTAAGATAATAGGAACTGGAACCCGTTACTATGAATTTTACCTGGTAAGTATCATACAAATATTTTATGACGCTAGGCAGATTTTGTACCAATTGGATCTCATCGATTGCAATCAGACTGGGTTGCGAAAAATCAATTCCTCTTAATTCCAATTCTTCTTTTATATTCTCGTAATCGGGTTTGTTGAACAATATCCTTATTTCCACCCGCTCACAATCGAGATATAAAAAATTAGTATGTTTTATTTGCTGCAAAAGGTATTTTACGGAGGTACTTTTCCCTACCCTGCGCATGCCGGTTATTACCGTTATTTGTTTCTTGGATAAATGGGTCGCAAGTTCTTTATAAATATCACGCTCAAACATAAATCATACTAATTGATAAAAAATGTATCACAAAGTTATACTTTCTGATGTAATTATTATCTTTAAGTAATATTTAATGCGCCTTTTATTAACAGGCAGAATGATGAAAGCATTATAATATGATGATTATCATTTATTTGCGCAAGATAACGGTCTTCTGCACGGGAATACTACCATACACCACCTCCAGCCGGGCCTTGCCGTTCTTGTAGACTACATTCCCAAACCCGCTATCCGTCGACAAGAAGGACGTGAAGTCTCCAATGCGCGAATCTACATACAAGGTCTGCGTCACCGCATCATACCGGACGCCGGTGAGGGCTTCCAGCAGGGCATAGCTCGACATCGCCCGCGCATACCAATGACCGCATTCATATTCGTCAAACGGATTACGGACACTGCCATCGTATCTCCGCCTGCAGGTGCGTACGATATCAAGCCCCTCGGCGACCTGGCCTTCAAAGATCAGATGCGAAGCCACCTGGTACTCGATGCCCGTCCAGACTTCATTGCTGTATACAAACGGTAATGATAACTGCCCGCCCTTCGGCCACGTGCAAAGTAACAGGCCGCCTTCGGCGCCCACGGCATATCCCGGCCGCTGTGGATTGCTGTAATCGCTCAAATCCTTTTTCAGGTTATAGCGATAGACGGCATTCAGATGACTCTTGACCTTCGCCCGGTCGATGGGTTCGGGCAGACCGCAGACCCTGGCCAGCCAATCGCCTAACACCCCATCGGACAGGCAACCTTTCCCGTATTGGTATTTCGGCCCCTCCTTTTGCAGCAGGTTGATGGCTTCGGTTGAGTAGCCGCCACCAAAAGAATGCTGCGAGGCGGCGACGGGATCGGCGGCATTGAGGCCGGTATATTTGATCTGCTGGGTGAAATACTCGCCATTGTAGAGTTGTTGTTCGGCAAAGGACTTGCCTTTCGCATAAAGCGACGCGTACCCGGAGACATCCTGGTGCAGATAGGCTCCCATTTGGATCATGGCCTCCAGGGCGCCCAGGTAGAAGCTGGTTGTCATGCCATCCGGCCCCCAGAACTCAATGTCATATGTATTGTGATGCGGCTCTTCCAGCGTGCCGGTATGTCGCGGATCCCAGGTGCCGATGCAATAGTCTAAACTTTGTTTGATGCGGGGATAAAGATGAGCGATCCAACTGCTGTCACCGCTGATCCGCCAATCCCGATAAGCCTTCATGATGCCGCCTAACTGGCCATCGGAAGCGGCATAGAAGGTATGCGCCAGCGGGCGGATGGGTAACGCAGCGCGGAACTGTTGATGGCCGGCGACGTTCTGGTCTTCGAAGAACTCTGTCTGACGTAGGCTTCGTTCCAGAGATGGGAAGAGATGACTCAATGCCTGAGCATAGTTCCACACATGTGTACAAGAACCTTCGCAGCTCCCCCACGTATCTCCTGACCCTTCCCAGCCCCAGAAGCGGCCGTCATACTGCCTTAAGACGGTGGGCGATTTGAGGATACTGAGATTGGAGGCAATCGCTTCCGTCACCTCTGGCGGTAACGTACTTCGATAAAAGGCGGCGCGAAATTTTTCCGTGTTCCGGCGAAGTGTTTCATAACGGTCCCGCCAATACGCTGCGACATCGCCGATGGTTTTAAACTTACTGCTGTACCACGGTTTATAATACGGCGAAGGCAGATCGACGGACATGTCTTTGGTGGTGCTGTCATTTGGATCGGTGACTGCCGGTCCCACCCGTAACTTGCTATCGGGCACGTACCAGGCGATGAGCAGGCGGATGGTCTTGTTTTCTCCGGGTTTCAACGTGAACGGAACGAAAAGGGACGCTCCGGCCGAATTGGGTTGTGGAGCGACCGGTTTTGGACTCGCCTCTTTGATATGCTGCCAGGCCATCGTCAAAGGATCGAACCAGCCGCCACGGAACCAGCAATTGTCGATGATAGCGGCGGGATCGTCGGTGAAGAAGGCGAGGTCTCCTTTTTGATCGGCAGCCTCAGCGGTGTCCTGGGAGAGGATGAAGCCTTTGTCCATGGTGCGAACCTGGGAAAAATCTCCGAGGGTGGGTGAGTTGAAGGAGAAGACGTACTCTTTTGTCTCGGCGCCGGTGTTTTTGATCGTGTATTCCAGCGCGCCGACGGGCAGGCTCGAATTGTCGGCATCGGTAGGGATAAAAGGGCTCCAACCGGTAATGGTAACGGCGGCGGATACGGCGGGGTCTTTCAGGTTCACTTCCGCGAAGGGAAATTGCGCCTTGAAGGTCGCCTGCCGGTAGCGGGCGAGTCCCCAGTTGCGGCCTGCATCGCCATACCCTGACTCGCGAACGCCGAATTTCTTCCAGTCTTCTACGGGGCCTTCCAATACTTTTGTTGCTTCGGGGTGACCCTTGATGGCGAGCGCGGCGAAGAACGGCGGCTCGTTCCAGACATCCGGGTGGTTGCGGATAGAAAGGTGTGAGATGGTTCCGGTCCCTTCGAGACAGAACATACCGGCGCCGATGCCGCCGATGGGGTAGGCGATGTAGGCGAGGTTGGGGCCGGAATAGGGGCCGTTGAAGGGGTGCGGGCTTTGCGCGATGGCGGAGGAAGCCGCGAGCAGCAGGATGAGCATCCGGAGGATGAACGACCTATTTTTCATGATGGGAAGCATTGTACCTACAAAATACTTCAATTTATCCAGACGGCTCTCCGCGGTGGTGTCTCAGTTTGAAAGTTTGGGTTGAACACCATCGGTCAGTTTCACGATATCTTCAAGGGTCAAAAAACGCTTGCTCAGACCTGCTGCCATTGCCGGGGTTGTTTTCAGTGTTTTGTGTTGCTTTACGAAGTTGTAATATACGAAATGAAGGGCGATAGCATAGCCGTGGTTTTCGACCTTCTTAGAGAAGCCGTTGGTTAAGCGGGTGAACCGGCGCATGTGCATCCGCATCGTCAAATTCT
>JAMFSL010000183.1 GCA_026225275.1 Puia dinghuensis | reverse complement strand
GGTAGCGGTTAAGGACAGACAGCCCGAAAGCCCTTGCATCTTCTTTGGTGATCAGATCGGAGAGGATGGCGGCTGCGATGTCACCGAGGATCAGCCCTTGCATGTAACCGTCAAAGTCTTTATCGGCCATAGCCTCTTTTACCGTGGTGAAGCCGGCGAGATAGCCGAGGGCGCAAGAGAGGTTGTGCGAGCCGTTGAGCAGGCGAAGTTTTAACTCCCTGAATTTCGTGATGTCGTCGACGAGATGGATACCGGGATGGGCTGTGCTGAAGGACAGACGCTGCCGCGATCTTGGGGATGAAGTTTCGATCGCCCACAGCCCAAAGGATTCCGCCATCACCATCAGTTTGTCTTCATAGCCCAGTTCCGCTTCGACCGCTGTCTGTTCTGCCGGCGGCAGTTTACCCGGAACGATGCGATCCACCAGGGAATTGCAAAAATCATTGGCGTTGTTGAGCCATTCGATGAAAGGAAGAGGGAGTTGGTTCCTCAGTGCCAGCTCGTTGACTATGCTTTTGAGCAGCGTGCCGTTGCCTGGGATCAGCTCAGTAGGTACTATGACCATCCCGCTGTCTTTGCTGCCGCCGAAAGCCTGATAGCGTCGCCACAGGAAGGCCAGCAATTTGCCGGGAAAGGAAAAGGGTGGCGTGTCGTCGACCTTGTCATCCGGGGCGAGCACGATACCGACTTCCGTCGTATTGGAGATAATGACAGATAAATCCGGATTGATGGCGCAGGCCAGCACTTTTCCCCATTCGGTGGCGGCATCGAGGGTACGGCTGACCGCCCCGCAGATGACTTTTTCGTCGATGTCCACGCCTTCGTCGACGCTTTTCATCAACAGGGTATAGAGGCCGTCTTGTTTTTTGAAGTCGTTGATATTCCCGGCGGCTGTGGATTTGACCATGACCACCCGGCCGTTGAATTGACCGGCATTATTGGCCTTGTCGATGAAATAGTCGATCAGTCCGCGAATGAATACGCCCGTACCGAACTGGAGGACTTTTTCAGGCAGGTTGAAGACGCGGGGGTCTGGCCGGCGAAGGGACGGGTGGTGAGGGATGCGGGTGAGATTTTCTTTAGTAAGAAGCATAACGGATGTTTTTGAGATTAAGCCACGTCGATCATGACCTTGACAGCCTGGTCGCTGTGGGCCTCGATGAATTTATAGGCATCATGATATTGTTCCAATGGGAAGTGCCGGCTGATGAGCGGCGTGGTTTTGATGATTCCTTTTGCTGTCCAGTCGACTGCTTCGAGGTAATCTTCGTGCCGGTACATCATGCTGCCCAGGACGTTGAGTTCATGTTCGCCGAGAAAGCCCATATTGACCACGGGATTGCGGACATAGACGCCGATGATGACGACCGTTCCGCCGTTCTCGACGCCCGCGATAAGATCCGTGAGGGCAGGTTGAGCGCCGACCGCTTCGAAGCCTACCTGAAAGCCATCCGATCCGAATACCCTTTTTGCGGCATCGGCGAGCGTTTCTTTGGCGGTGTTGGCCGTCTCGTGGATGCCGCATTGGCGGGCGATGTCGAGTTTGCTGTCGACCAGGTCAGTGATCAAGACTTTTTTAGCTCCCCTGGCGACTGCGAACTGTGCGACGAGATTGCCGATCGTGCCGGCACCGGTGACGACGACGTTCTTTCCTTCCAGGCTTCCGGGCCGGCGGGTGGAATGCGCTCCGACCGCGATAGGTTCGATCATGGCCACCTGGTCATAGGTCATATGATCGGGGATATGTACCGCACGGTCTTCCGGGATGATGAAATATTCCTGGGCGCTGCCTTCCGGTCCGGCGCAGCCTTCTACGCGGAGGTTCTGGCAGACATTGTACTGACCTCTGAGGCAGGGGGCGCAATGGCCGCAAACCAGATGGGGGCGAGCGGTCGCTTTCATCCCCGGACTGAAATCCTTTACGGCTGAACCAACGCGGACAATCTCGCCGCCATACTCGTGGCCCTGGATCATGGGATAAGTGTTGGCGAAGGGGTGTTTGCCATAATACATATGGACGTCCGATCCGCAGACGCCGACGCGGTGGATCTTTAGTAGAAGCTCGTTGGGTTTTAGTTCGCGGGGCGGCGGGACGTCGCGGAGGATGACGTTGTACGGTTCCGTTAAGACTGCTTGTCGCATAACATAATGTTTTTCGATGAATGAATTTGTTGTCGGATACTTTTTTAGTTGTCCGATACGTCGATCATGACCTTGAGTGATTTGTGACCTTCTTTTTCGATGAAATGATAGGCGTCGAGGTATTGGTCGAAGGGGAAATGGCTGGTGATCAGCGGTGTTGTTTGGATACGGCCATCGGCGATAAAGCGGACCGCCTCTTCATAGTCTTCATGGCGGTACATCATGCTGCCCAGGACGTTGAGTTCATGTTCGCCGAGGAAGCCCATATTGACCACGGGATTTTCTTCGAAGACGCCGACGATGATGACCGTGCCGCCATTTTCTACTCCTGCTATGAGGTCCGTCACGGCACCCTGGGCACCCGCCGCTTCGATGCCTACCTGAAAGCCTTCCGTACCAAAGACCCTTTTGACTGCGTCGGGGAAAGATTCCGTCGAGAGGTTAGCGGTTTCTGCGATGCCGCACTGGCGGGCGACCGAGAGGCGGAAATCGCTCTTGGCAGTAGTGAGCAGTACTTTTTTCGCGCCTCTGGCGATAGCGAATTGCGCGATCAGGTTGCCGATCGTGCCGGCACCGGCTACGACGACGTTCTTACCTGTCAGGTCACCTGCGCGGAGGGTAGAGTGTGCGCCGACAGCGGCAGGTTCGATGAGTGCGGCCTGTTCGTAGCTGACCGAATCCGGCACGGCGACGATGCGGTCATCCGTCACCACAAAGTAATCCTGTGCGGAGCCGTTGGCGACAAAACCCTGAACCGTGAGGTTCTGGCAGACGTTGTACTGCCCTCTCAGACAGGGAGCGCATTTGCCGCAAACCACCTGGGGGCGGGCCGTAGCCTTCATGCCCGGGCTGACCGTCGTCACGGCCGATCCGACCTGTACGACTTCACCGCTATATTCATGACCCTGGATGACCGGGTATTTGGTGACGAAGGGATGTTTGCCATGGAAGACATGGATGTCTGATCCACAGACGCCGATGCGGCGGATACGAAGGAGAATTTCGTTGGGTTTCAATGGGGCCGGCATGGGGATTTCTCGGATCTCGATGTCGCCAGGTGTGATTAGAACGGCTTGTCTCATTTGATGAACGATTTTATGGTGATAAATTTTTTACAAACTTCGCGGGCTGCCGCCGGCGCGCCAGTGGGCCTCGATCTCTTCCAGCGATTTGCCTTTGGTTTCGGGGATATAATAATACCCCCAGCAGAGGCCGACGATGCAGACCGCGCTATAGATCCAGAAGGTGCCTGCGATGCCGAGGCCATTGACCAGTCTGAGGAAGGTAAAGGCAATGATAGCGTTGAATCCCCAATGCGACAGACTGCCGATGCTCATGCCCAGGCCCCTGACGTTGGTGGGATAGATTTCAGAGATAAGCAGCCAGCCCAATGGCGACAGGCTGATATTGATAAAGAAGATGAAGCAAATGATACTCAGGACCGAGAGATAGATCAGGCTGCTGCCCAGTCTGTCCTTGAGGAAGAAGCATAGTCCTGCCAGCGCCAGTGAGGGGATCATACCGTAGATACCGATCATGTATAGTTTTCTCCTTCCGGCTTTGTCGAGACAGAAGACCGAGATCACGCAGGCGATCACGTTGACGACGCCGATAATAATAGCCGGGAGGATCGAGGCTGCATTACCGGTGATGCCCGCCATTTTGAAAATCATCGGGGAATAGTAGATGATCGTATTGACGCCCGAGAATTGTTGAAAGAAGAAGATTCCGACCGTGATAATGAGGGCGGGGCGCAGCCAGGGTTGGAGGATGCCATTGCTGCCTTTCGGCGCCTGCCGTTCTGTGGCGAGGTCCAGTTCGATTTCGCGGAGCGTTTTCTCTGCCGATTCCGGGGACTCCATGCTGGCGAGTACTTTTTTGCCTTCCGCATAGCGGTTTTTGCTGATGAGCCAGCGGGAGGTTTCCGGCAGGAAGATCATGCCGGTCAGCAGCACGATGCTGGGTACCACGCCGATGAGGAACATGGGGCGCCAGGAGGCCGGGTTGGCGTTATTCGAAAAAAGGTAATCCGTTATATAGGAGGCAAGCAGTCCGATCGTGATCATGAGTTGGTTGAGGGTGACCAGGGTGCCGCGGTGAGCGGCGGGGGAGATCTCGGCGATGTACATCGGTACGACGTAAGAAGTGATGCCGATGGCTATTCCTACGAGGATGCGCATGGCGATGAGCATCTGGCTCGAGGTTGCGTAGGCGCAGCCGAGAGCGCCGGCGGCGAAGATGATGGCGTTGATGATGATCATTTTACGGCGGCCCAGGTAATCCGATAATTTTCCGCTGCAGATGGCGCCGATGACTGCTCCGAAGAGGACGCCGGTGGTGAGAAGGGCGATGCTGTGGTCGCTGAGAGACCAGTCGTCTTTCAGGGAGGGAAGTGCTCCGGAGATGACGCCGGTGTCGAAGCCGAAGAGGAGGCCGCCGGTGGCGGCGATGAGGGCGATGAGGATGACGCGGGAGTTCATATGGCTTTTTTGTTTAATCGTTTAAGCAAATTGAGAATAAAAAAAACTATGTCTCCCCGCAGGATTTTCCGATGATAAATTCAGTTTCGAGGAGCACCTTCCTTTTTGTTTTCGGGTGTTTCATCGTGTCAATCAGCGTGTCGACGGCGGTGCGGCCGATGTCGGCGAGGGGTTGGCGGCCGCGGGTGATCGGACAATAGAACAGTTCGAATGCTTCCGATTCGTCGAAGCTGAGGATGCCCAGTCTTTCGGGAACGGGTATATGGAGGGCGTTGATATGGCGGAGGCCTTCGACGGCCAGGGTATCCGTAGCGAAGAAGATCGAGTCGCAGGTGGGGGAGAGGGCGAGTAGGTCGTCGATGGCTTGTTTGACTTCATCCGCTACCTTGTCGGTCGCGCCATCGACCGGCTGGCGGCCGGCGATCTCTTTGATGAGTGCGGGGTCCGGGGGCAGGCCGGCTTCTGCCAGCGCGGCGAGGTAGCCGTTTTTACGTTCTGCCAGGTTTAAGAGCCCGGATTGATACGATACGAATGCAATTCTGCTATGACCGGTCTTTGCGAGGTGGAGTGCGGACCGATATGCGGCTTTGGCGTTATCGATCGAGATGATATTTGCCTCCACGCCGGGTGGGATGCGGTCGATGAGCACAAAGGGGATTTCCTGGCGATGCAGGTAGTCGATTTCTTTCTTGCAGTCCATTACCGGGACGATGATGAGTCCGTCCACCTGGCGGTCGACCAGCAGATGAACCAGCCGGGCGAATTTGGCCGGGTCTTCGTTCGAACTGCCATAGATAACCGTGTAGTTGAGTTGCTGGCAGGCGATCTCGATAGCTTTAGTCACTCCGCTGGTAAAGCGATAATGAATATCGGCCACGATGACGCCGATGGTGTGAGTCTTGTTGGTTTTCAGGCTGCGGGCAATCTGATTAGGTGTATAGTGCAGGTCGGCGGCTGCCTGTCTGATCCTGGTGGCGATTTCTTTGCCGACGCGTTTTTCTTCTTCCTGGTTATTAAGGACATAGGAGACCAGAGCGGTGGAGACGCCGACTTTTTGCGCGATATCCTTTAATGCTGGTCTTTTTGGCATGCGGATCGTTTGAGAAAACAAATTTAGTAGTTTAAACGATTAAGCAAAATTTATTTTAGGAAAAAAGGTTGGGCCGAAGCGGGGCCGGGTGTTGTATCGGAATCGGACATCCTTGTATTGAAACCGGACGGGCGGAGGGTCGAGAGGTAGGGAATGGGATTGATAATGAACGAGTAAGAGAGATGGAACTGTTTTTGGCGCGGGAGGGGAAAGCGCTCATTTATGTTCCAAAGCTATTTCAGAATTGCATGGCGGAGCCTGGCGAAGAACCGGGTCTATTCCTTTATCAATATCCTCGGACTGGCGATGGGCATGGCTGTGGTGATGCTGATCGGGCTGTGGATCCGGGATGAACTCCATTACAATAAGGATTTTGCTAATTATGACCGGATTGTGCAGGTCATGCACACGCAAACTTTCGGAAACGATACGCGTACCAGTGAAGCGGTGCCGATCCCACTGGCTGGGGATTTAAGGGCGCGTTATGGTGCCGATTTCAAAAAGGTGTCGCTGGCATCGTGGAATTCTCTGCACGTCCTGGCGGTGGGTGACAAGCAACTGAGCAAACAAGGGATGTTCGTTGAGCCGGACATGATCGATATCCTGGCCCTGCAGACGGCCGACAGGCGGAAGCTGCTGCTGCATGACCCTTCTTCGATACTCATCAGCCAGTCGATTGCGACGGCATTGTTTGGGGGTGATGGAGCAGAAGGCAAAACCGTGAAGTTCGATGACAGCACAATATTCAAGGTAGCCGGCGTGTTTCCGGACCTTCCTTTCAATTCGGCTTTTCGCGAGGTCAATTATTTTGCACCCTGGGCCAATTACGAGTCTACTCATTACTGGGTGAAGAATGCGAAAACCTCCTGGAGCGAAAATTCTTTTCAGACTTTTGCTTTGTTGCAGGATCGGGCGGACCTTACACAAACGGCGGCCAAGGTAAAGGGCGAGTTCGACGGGCATGGGCAGACGGACAAGCCGGCGGTCGTTTTGCATCCGATGAGGGACTGGCATCTTCGGGGCAATTTTGCGAATGGGAAGAATGCAGGCGGGGCCATTGTGTTTGTGTGGATGTTCGGCATCATCGGTGGTTTTGTGTTGCTTTTAGCCTGTATCAATTTCATGAATCTATCCACGGCACGGTCGGAGAAGCGGGCAAAGGAGGTGGGCATCCGCAAGTCGGTGGGATCACTGCGGGCGCAGTTAATCGGGCAGTTCCTTGGGGAATCGGTTTTCATAGCTTTTATTTCTTTTGGCTTGTCGCTGTTGCTCGTGCAGCTGGCGCTGCCATGGTTCAATAGTGTGGCGGATAAACAGATGTATATTTTGTGGGACAGTCCGGCGTTCTGGCTGGTGGCTGCGGGGGGAACTTTATTAGCTGGGTTGATCGCGGGCAGCTATCCGGCGTTTTATCTTTCTTCTTTTAATCCGGTGGCTGTACTGAAAGGTTCATTTAAGGCAGGGCGCTGGTCTGCTTTGCCCAGGCAGGTGCTGATCGTCGTGCAGTTCACGGTGTCGGTGGCATTGATCATCGGGACAATTATTATTTTCCAGCAGATCCTGTATGTGAAGAACAGGCCTATCGGCTATTCGCGTGAGGGACTGATCAGCGTACCGATTGTGAATAATGATCTGACTGTACATTATAACGCTTTGCGGCAGGAACTGCTGCGTTCCGGGGCAGTGATCAATGTGGCGGCGTCGAGCAGTCCGACAACGGATGTCTATAACAATCAGAGCGGGTTCAAGTGGGAGGGGAAGGATCCTACGATGACGCCGAGCTTTGCCGTGTTCTTCGGGACATTCGATTACGGGGCGACGGTGGGCTGGCAATTGGTGGCAGGCCGGGATTTCTCGCTTCATTATCCTTCGGATTCGACAGCGATGATCCTGAATGAATCGGCGGTGAAGTATATGGGATTGAAGAAGCCGATTGGGGCAAGGGTCAGTTACGTAACGGGCAGCAATGATCCCCGGTATTTTCATGTGATCGGGGTTGTCAGGGACCTGGTGATGCAGTCGCCTTTTGCGCCGGTGAAGCAGTCCATCTTCATGGTCGATGATAATAGCTATACCAATGTGATCACGGTGAAGATGAATCCGGCGATGTCTGCGAATGCGGCCTTGGCGGCCATAGGACCGATCTTCAAGCAATATAATCCCCGTGCGCCATTCGAGTATAAGTTTAATGATGATGAATATTCGCGGAAATTCGCTTTGGAAGATAGGATCGGGAAACTGGCGGGTTTCTTTACGGTGCTGGCGATCTTTATCAGCTGTCTGGGGTTATTCGGGATGGCCAGTTTTATGGCGGAGCAGCGGATCAAGGAGATCGGGGTGAGGAAGGTGCTGGGGGCATCGGTGCCGCATTTGTGGGCGTTGCTGTCGCGGGATTTCCTGGGGCTGGTCGGGTTGTCGTTTATTATTGCGATACCGTTGGCATATAGGGTGATGAATAGCTGGTTGTTGCGGTATGAGTACCGGGTGACGGTTTCGGTATGGGTGTTTGTGGTGACGATGGTGCTGGCGATGGGGATCACGCTGGCGACGGTGAGTTGGCAGGCGATACGGGCGGCGAGAGCGAATCCGGTCAGGAGCCTCCGCACGGAGTAATCGAGGAACAGGGGGATACGAGGAGGCTCGCGGAGCGATCGGACGCGTAGCGGACGACGCGGAGCAGACATAGGCCCAGGTTAGGCCGTCTTCGACGGCCGTGGCGGAGAAACGACTGCGAACAGAAGGTGAAGCAGGGGACGCCACGGCGAGGTTCAGCGGGCCTGAGACTCGAGGTTTGGAATGCGAGGAGCGCGAACGGGGAGATGATGAGTGAGCAAGTTTTTCGGGCGAACATGTCTTTTGGAATTTTTTTTTCATTTGAGTACTCAAATATTGTGGTGATTGAAAAAGGCCATAGGGCGGCGGGATGAACGGAAGGGCGAGAGGAAGGAGAAGCGACTAAGAATTGAAGCCAAAAAGCTCGATGGATTTGTTGCCCTTGAACGGAGCGTCGCAACGGAAGCT
>JAMFSL010000182.1 GCA_026225275.1 Puia dinghuensis | reverse complement strand
GAAATTATAATTCCCCAGCGTGACGATCCCTGTGGAGCCGAGATCGAAGTTGGTGGTAGCGAAATTATTTTGCAGCGTCAAGGGTGCGGGCGTTTGGTTGATGAAGCTCACATTGCCGATGCTGGCGGTGTTGGCGCTGCCGATGGTCCGGGTTGCGGGCGTATAAAAAGTGCTGTAAAAATAGACATTGTTGGTGGGCCGGTTGACGAAGCCGCTGCATGTCGCCGCCATGGCGCTGGCATTGCTGTCGATGAAGTTGCCGCCGAGCGCGATGGCGGTACTGTCTATAATATCGATACCCCCTCCGCTTTTCAGGATCACATCGCCGACATCGACCAGGGCATAAGGATTGACCGTGTCGGACTGGAGGACCAGCTGCCCTCCGTCGACTTCGAGCTTACCGGTCACGTGCAGGGGCTGATTATCGATATACACCTTGCCGCAACCGGATTTCTGTACATACATCGAGTCGACCGGAAACCCGATGGGCCAGTGTACGTGTGAGTCGCCGGTACCGGTGAAGGTCATCGCATACCTGAATCCCGGAATGGGCCCTCTGGAGCCGCCATTATAGCCCGCATAATTATAGATCCCACCGATGGAGAACAGCGATGTGCTATTGACGGACACCTGTTGGGTATAGTTAGGGTCAGGGGTACCGGTCATCGTCAGGTTGCCCGTCAATTGCAGATCTGCGCTTTGCATCAATAGTGATCCGTTATTCAGTGTCAAATTACCATTCAGCAGGAAGGGGAAGGAGGTCTGGTTCGCATTGCTGCCGTTGCTGAAGTTGATATTAAAATTCGGGTCTTTGCTATTGCAGGTGATGTTGCCGATGAGGCTGTTGCAGCCTTCTTTATAAGGAATGAACAATTGGCCGGTCGCGTTGGAGTCCACGTATATATTCACCGTATCCAGCGTGATGCTGTTGAAGGTGCCATAGCTGTTGAGTGCAAATTGAGGGTTGTTGCTGGCGGTGATATAAAGATTGCAATTGGAAAACAGGCTCACGCATACCGGTCCGAACTGGAACTGCGGGGCCTTTATGGTGCAGTTATAGTAGGCGTCCTTTTGATTGGGATAGCCGATATTGCTGTAGGAGCTGAAGTCACTCGTGTAGATCGTACAATTGGTCATGCTGGTATTGCCGCCGGGGTCGAAGCTGCCGCCGTTATAATTGCTGGTATCGCCGACGGTAAGGACGCTGTTGATACCGACGATGCCATTCGTCTGCAGCGGTGGATTGGCTGTGGTGGTGGCGACGTTGCCGAGCAATGTGAGGCAGGTCAGCGAAGAATTGTCGATCCGTAACGCTTCCGACACGAGTGCAGCACCGGCAGCATCGCTCACGGACCCGCCTGCCTGGATGCTCGCTCCGCTGAGCGTGATATAGCTGCCGTTGGTGATCTGCATGCTGTAAAAGCTGGTGCCGCCGGTGCTACTGCATTCATTTTGTCCCGGCGCATAGTCGATATTGCCAAGGATAATATTTCCGGCCCCATCGATCGTCAGGTTGCCCATGCCGTCGAAGACGATAATTTCCCCGTCCTGAGGTGGGGCGTTGGCTGCCACGCCGTTGCAGGAGACACCGTTCCAGTTTCGGCCGTCACTCCAGGTATGGCCGTCGCCGCCGCCGGTCCAGGTTCGGGTAGGAGGGGTCTGTGCCCCGGCCATGCCGGTGATACATATGAACGAGAGGAATAAAAAGGCGGATATCCAACGTTTAGGGGTAAAAATAAGATTCATAGTCTCCAGTTTAGTGGAATGCAAGCTACCCCCGTCGGTGACGGCAAAAAATATCTCTTTTAAGATATTTTTTCTGTTTTATTCTCTATTTTGGTGGAACATGATGAACACTTCTGATATTCGAATCGACGGCGTGAATCTGCGCTATGCGGCTAACTTCGACTCTGCCATGCTGCGGGCGGTTGGGTCTGAGGCCGGGGCTCCTGCTGATGTCGCGGCTCCTGCGATCTTTTTCTTCCACGGCAATTCTTCGAGTCATGCGAGCTGGCTTTCCGTGCTGGAAAGCGAGGCCTTGAAGCCGTATTGCTGTGTGGCTTTCGACCTGCCTGCCCATGGCGGGTCTGATGCGGCGGCGGCCGCGACGGATGACTATTCCCTTCCGGGTATGGCTGCGTTGTTGGCAAAGGCGGTGGCACGACTGGCGGCGGGGCAGCCTTTTATCCTTGTAGGATCCTCGCTGGGTGCGAATATTCTCGCGGAGATGTTGCTGTTTGTGCATCCTGTCGGAATAGGCCTGATCGGCCCGAGTATCGTGGGTGGCGTCTTCACGCCGGATAAAGCGTTGAAGCCTGATCCGCGGGTGGCGCTGTGTTTTGGCGATGCGATCAGCGAGGCGGAACTCGAGGATCTGATGGATGTGGGTGCTGCGAGCAAGGATCGGCGGGTGCGGGGGCAGATGAGGGGGGACATTAGGGCGGTGAAGGATGGTTTCCGAAGTCGGTTCGCCGCCGGAGTCGCAGCGGGCAAATATAATGACGAGGTGGCTCTTATCCGGGATGCGGAAGTCCCGGTGGCTTTGGTGTTTGGCGAAGATGATCTGGCGTCGAATACGGACTACTTAGATACGGCAGGGTTTGAACTTTTGGGCGATAAGATGATCTTATTGCCGGGGGCCGGTCATTTCGCGCAGATCGACGATCCTGGCGGGGTAACGGCCGTGGTGGCTGCGTTGGCGGAAGCGGTCTTTGGTGACGTTAGACGTTAGATTTTGGACGTTAGACCGGGTGGTTGTTTAGGCCAGGTGGTTTTTTAGAGCAAGCGGTTGTTTAGACTTGGTGGTTGTTTAGACCAGGTGGTTCTTGAAGGCATAGGCGACCATTTCCGCCGCGTTTCGCGTATTTGATTTATCCAGCATATTCTTTCGGTGCAGCAGGACCGTTCCCTGGGCGAGGTTGAGGCGATCCGCGATCTCTTTATGTGTAAGTCCTTCGATGGTCCATTTCAGGACCTCCATTTCCCGCCGGCTGAAGACCGAATATTCTTTGTTGACGTAATAGGTTTTTTTCGACAGGAGTGTCGTTCCCGGAACGAGGGGGTTGTCGTCTACCTTTTCGACGAGGTGGATGATGGGGTTTTCGGCTTTGAAGTGCGTGACATTGGCGATGACGCCGAAGCTCGTCAGCGGGTTGCCCTGGGCGTCGGAACGGACGAAGCAGTTGCGTTGCAGGAGATTGAGATATTCCCCCTTTGCATTTTTGACCTGCAGGTTGTAGGTGAAAATATGGTTGGGATGCTCTTCCGGCGGGATCTGGCGGAGGATTTCCAGCCGGTCGGGGAAGATCTCTTCGTTGAAGACCTTGAGGTGATTGCGCTGATAATTTTCCAGCACCAGTTCCAGTCCCCCTTCCAGGAAGTATTGGGGGTCAAACCCCATCATCGTTTTGACGGAACCCGATACGACGACATATTTCCCGCTGGTGTAAT
>JAMFSL010000181.1 GCA_026225275.1 Puia dinghuensis | reverse complement strand
TAAGCAGGGTCAATCAACGTCGTACGACCTATATTTGCTACCCTATAAAGCCATTTATGAACCGATTGATTCTTTTTGTACTGATCCTGAGCCTATTGGCCGCTTGCAATCAGTCCGACCGCAAGGCATCTGCGCAGGCAGCCACGGATGCCACCGACAACACCCCTCCATTGATCAGCTATACGGTCATGAAAGAACTGCCCCACGATACCTCCGCTTATACCGAAGGATTGCTGTTTCATGACGGCCAGTTGTACGAAAGCACCGGGACAGTCATTGACATGCCCGAGGACCGTCGTTCCCGGTTTGGCGCCGTGGACTCCGCTACCGGGAAGATCCAGACCAAGGCAGAGATTGACCGGAAAAAATACTTCGGCGAAGGCTTCGTTTTTCTCAAAGGGAAGGTGTATCAACTGACTTGGCAGACGAAAATCGGCTTCACCTATGATGCTAAAACCTTTAAAAAACTGGGCGAATTCACCTATCCTCCCAAAGAAGGATGGGGTATGACAACCAACGGCGCCCAACTGATCATGAGTGACGGCAGCAGCAACATCAGCTATCTGGATCCTGATAATTCTACGCCTGTCGAAGTCAAAATTCATTATAGCGACGGCGATTCGGCGGTAAAAACCCTCAACAACCTGCGCCTGGTGAAGGTGCTTGGCGTCACGGATAATAACGGTCCGGTCCCAAATATCAACGAGCTGGAATTGATCAATGGCTACCTCTACGCCAACCAATATCAGACTAACTATATCCTCAAGATTGATACGAGCAGTGGAAAGGTCGTCGGTAAGCTTGACTTAGATTCCATCGTGCGGGAAGAATCCAGCAAATACCCCGGCTCCGAAGTACTCAATGGTATCGCCTACGATTCCGCTTCAGGCAAAATTTATATCACCGGTAAATTATGGCCGAATATCTTCGAAATCAAATTCCCGCTGTAATCATCGCCCTCGGTCGCCGGAGCGCCCCCGCCCTCGGATGCCATAGCCTTTGGCGTCGGCATCCACCTACTTCCCTGCCACATAGATCAGCGAACTACACTTCGACTTATCGACGAACGCCTTCATATTCGACATCACCCCGCGATAAACCGCCCTCAGCACATTCCCCTTCCCATATTTGTATTTCTCACTGAGCATACTGATATAAAAGCTATCATACCACATTGGCTGATCGTATTGCAGCTGCAATCCATGACTGGTCAGCAGTCTTTCCATCGCATCCGGTGAAAAATGGTACAAATGACGGGGCACGTCATAAGCCGCCCAGGCCGGACCATACACTGTCGCATCATAAGCCGTGTAGTTAGGCACAGCGATGAAAATCCTCCCCCCCGGCTTGATCAGCGTCTTCAATTGCTCGATATATGGATGCAGATCGTGCACATGCTCAAGCACATGCCATAGTGTGATGGCATCATAGCTTCCAGCCGGCAGCGAAAAAAGACTCGATGTATCCAGCAGCTGCACCTTATGATCATCCACAGCGCATTTCCGCGCCGTTTCATCCGGCTCCAGCCCGGTTACTTCCCAGCCATGTTGTTGCATGTACGCAACAAAGGCACCGGTGCCCGCTCCTATATCCAGCAGCTTACCCTGCCTTGTCCGCGTCGCGGAAAGTATCAGATGCCGTTTATCCACCAGCGTCTGCCGGCGCACCATGTGATAAAGGCTGTTGATCAGCCCCTTGGTAGTATTGCTGTGAGAGATATATTCCTCCGAACGGTAATAAACCCCGATGGCCGCCGCATCGGGCACATCCTGGGTGAACCGCAGACCGCATGGCACACATTGCCAGATCGGAAAAGTTTCATGGGTGACGGTATAGTCCTCAGCTTGAAACACGGGCTCTATTTGATCAGAATGACAAGACGGACACGTGGTGTAATGTATAAGGGGCATATAAATACGTAGAATCTATAATTTTGTTTGATTGGCAGTGGAAAAGCCATGCGTATAGAAATACCAGCCAAGAAAGACCAGCCCGATGGCCGCCAGAATGACCGCAATGATCCACCAGGGGAATTTTGCCCGGCGAGATCCCTCTTCTTTCCGCCACTCGGTCATTTCGCCGCTGGTGCGCTCGCGGTCACCTACCAGTAAAGTATGCTGGGCATCCTGACGATTAACCCGGATGGCAGGAATAGCCTGTTGCGAAAATATCGGGGCATTGGCCGATTCCAGCAGGATATCGCCCGAACCGTTCTTCCGAAGTACACCCACCCCTTCCCATTTCACTTCCTCTTCGGTCCGGATACGGTTGCGCAGATCAAGGGCAAATTCATTGTACAACTTAATCGCCTCAAAATCAAGGAGATTAGACTGGGTCGCCAAAAAGGAGAAGAATTCTTTGTCCGGCGCGTCGAAATATTTGTCAAACCGGAAACGATAGACAGGAGACAAGATCGTTCGATCTGCCACTTCCACGCTGGCGGGAAAGGTTTCCAGGTATATGGTACCCAAACCTGGGATACTGAGACTTCGATGTTGGTATAAATAGGCGTTCAAAACCTGCACCATGGCTTATCCTTTTAGCTGGCTGCGAATCTATCGTTTTTCGGGGAATTTGGGCCAATTTTCCCCCTACTTCGCGCCAAAACTGAACACTATCCCGCCCAATACATTGAACCCATAAACCTGATATTGATGCCAGCGCTCATACTTGTCGTCGAAGATATTATTCATCTGGAACCAAAGATTCAGCTGCCGGAGGATCCTGAACTCCACGCCGGCATTCAAATCCGTTCCCGTCCCGCCCTTAAAAGCGACGTTGTTGGCAACCCGGTATTGCGCCCCTTCAAAAGTAGACAGGTCAACCTTGGCCCAGAAGTCCTTGAAAGCCTCCCATTTCAAGGCCGTCTTGAATTGAAAAGGCAGCAGGCCCCATGCCTTTGGCTGACCCTGAATGTCTCTATATTGGTTGATATCCACACCGGCCGTCACGCTGAACTGCTCTCCCTGAAGATAGCTCAGCTCCCCATGCAGCTGAACATCACCCATCGAGCTGGCATACCTGATCTGGAAGTCCTTGCCTCCGTTGATGCTGTCATTGACGAACAGCGGCATATTATTATACTGGATATAGCCGACCTTGGCCGCATAGGCGAAATGATTGCCGACACTGCCTTTAATCCCGCCATATAATTCCTGTACCTGAGTATTTTCAAGGGCGTCCGGTTGCGCCAGCCAGGGATTGATGGATTGGAACCGCTGATAAGATCCCTTGTCATAATAGCCTATCCAGCCCAGTTGTAAGGTAAACCGCTGATCGCTTGTAGAAATGTTGGCCACAAAATTGGGCAACAGATGGAAAGCCTTGTTATCCCAGGAAGGGATCACCGAAGCCTGCAGGAACAGATTGTTATTTTTCACCAAAAAGCCCGGCGTCACCAGGTAGACATTGTTGTTCTGGGCCGACGTACTGATCGGTAGATTATAGTGCGTCAGATCCGCCGTAAAGCCAAGATCGAAAGCGAATTCCTTCCCAATCATCTTCTCCAGCGGCAGATTCAGCACGCTGTTGGCCTCCATTCCCTGGGGCGTATGATTATCGGAGAAGACGGAGACTTTCAAATTCGGATGGTATAGCAGCCCAAATTCGGTCGGAACGGTATTTCGTAAAGAAACAGCGCCTTCAAAGGTCTGGAAGGTTTGCCGCAGCTGATCGGCAGTGTATTTCAGCGTATCGGGCTGAAAGCCGTACAGATAGTATTCATCGTTCTTGAATCCCACGCTGCCATTCCACTCCAGGTTATTGGCCGTCTTGAAAGTTCCCGCCAGCTTCACGTCCGTGAGACTGCTCTTTTGAAAGTGCAGACTACCGCTGGAGCTTACCTGGTTGGCAAAAATATTGAGGAAAGTGGATTTACCGTCGCCAAAGCTGAAGCCCAGCCGGGCATATGGCGCAATGATATTACCCACCCCCAGTTTAATATAATTATAGTTCTCCCACGGCGTCAGCGTATCCCGCTGCAGAGCCACAGGCTTCATTTCCCCTGGCTGGTAGCTGAGGAACATATACTGCGACGGAATAGCATAGACCAGGTGGGGATGGGCAGTATCCACCG
>JAMFSL010000180.1 GCA_026225275.1 Puia dinghuensis | reverse complement strand
CTTCCGAGCCACCTCCGAAGATTTGAGTTTCGAACAGCTTGCGAATGTAACAACATTAAAAGCAACTGGTGGATGGTTATGTTCTTTGGAAATCGAAATCGATTTTGACCTGTATGCGGAGGGCCGACAATTTACCCGGTGATTGTCGAACAAGTGAACGCCTGTATAGCTATTCCAGGACGAGTCAATTATTAATCCCATACTCAACCGTAACATCTTGAAACAAAAACTTACCCGCGTTATCAGCGGAACGATAGCCCTGCTTTTTACTACTCATTCAGCAGGATGCCAACATGGACAACTCCTCCGCCGATTACGTCAGTGGCCATGTCAGAAAAAACGCTATGGCGGAATATGGGGATAAGAATCTCACCTTCAAACATGAATACGTCGGCGAACATAACTAATTGACCTTGGCCCAGACAATCTGGTTGAACAGGCTCCGGCAAAAATTAATTAACTTAACATACTATGCCGCAAAAGGATGACAGCCTTATCGCCAGCCGGCCGCGGGTACAGGGACGGCGGCAGACTCAACGTCGCTTGTCCTGCCGGGAACGAAATAGGGCATGCAAGCCCATTTCCATTAGTGCCATATAAAAACTAATTTCGCTGTACCGCCAGGCTAAACAACATCATTATGGGCATCACAGGGAAAGAAATTGTCACCATATCCATACCCAACGGAGAATTGGATAACGACTATACATTTTTTGAAGACGGTAAAGTCCGCCGCAACTATGACCAGAGCATCTACAAGCCCAACCTCGAAGCGTGGCTAAACGCAGCCACCCTTCCAAACAATGACAAAGAAAAAATCCTCAAAGCCTGCCCGGCTGAGTATAAAAGCAGGATTAAAACCCTGTTAAGGAAGTAAGACGCCCTGATAGTATGACGGGCTAGCCATGCATGACATGGATGGCGACGGCAAAAATGACATTATAATTCATCATCAATGATAGAACCATCATAAAACAGTTTATAGCGAAAGCCGCCCCAGTCCATTAATTCGATATAGTCATCATGCATTTTGAAAGTATTTCCGACATTGTCAATATTCACAAAGATGTCGCGTGCACTCTGTTGCCATTCGATTTTTCCATCCCGTGATATTCTACTGATGGAAAGTTCTCCGTGGATTATATAGCTGTCTTTATATTGATAAATGGAAAAACAAGTGGCCATATCAGCTTCCATAATCCAATTTAGTTCCAAATCAGGCAATCGGAGGCTAAACACTTTATTGCAACAACAAACCAGAAGATTTTCATCATCAATAACGGCCGAATGTTCATTAACACCGGTGGCACCGCCAGTGGCTAAAATGATTGCACTCCTATAAAGGCCGTCTTTATCAACTTTTATTCCGTGTTTTGAAATAGGCGCATATATCACATCCTCTGAATCCTGGTAGATCAGATCATATTTGAAGCTATTGTCGGAGGAGCCGACAAAATACTCCGCCTCATTAATTATCTCAATATGATATCTTTTGAATATACTATTATACATAACCTCTTTTGATCGACTAAATGCAATGATCTGCTTTGTCCTCAGGGCTTCACCTTATCAAAGTAGTCCCGGTCAAAGGCCACCGGCCATTGTCATTCAGTCATTTGATTGATCGACGTATCGTCTTACATATCGGCCGTTTTTAAATATCCATACCATTTCATAACCTCCGGCGGCAATGCGGGTGGTAGTTAAGTTAATATACATAAAACCTGTACTGGCGTCGAGAAAAACCTTGCAGGTTTCAAGGGTCGGATTATAAAGATTTTCCCAGGCCGTTGCCGGGATGTCCACTTTATTGCCACTTATTGTGACACGCAGACTGGTCAGTTTTTCAAGGGGCATCGTTGAACTAACGGAAGCTGGTGTTTAACGGCGGCAAGAGTGCAGTAAAAATCTCACAGCACTCTTAACAGGAAGTCTCGTAAATGCACCAAGACTATCCCCTCTGCAGTGGTTCCCACCGCATAGTCATCCAAGGTGACAATATATTTTGGAAAATTGTCGCCCGTTTTCTGTAAGCTAGCCACTTCCCTCTTTCGAGTATTTTCTCCTTCAAGTCTGAAACAGACTTGTACATAAATCCGCTGTTGCAGGCGCTGCCCAACAAAGTCAATCTCCAACTGATCTGTTTTCCCTACATACACTTTAAAACCTTCCCGGATCAATTGCAAATAGACCAGGTTCTCCATCCATTTTTGTATCTCGGCTAGTGGATTAATCCCCCTGATGGCATTACGAATCCCCAGATCCTCGAAATAATATTTTTCGCCGATTTCGAAGATTTTTAATCCCTGAATATCAATACGCTGAACCTTATGAATAAAATAAGCTTGTGTGAGTGCTACGCTATAGTCGATCACAAGCTGCGTAGGCACCTGCTGCCGCTGCGACTTCAGGTACTTGGCAATATTTGAAGACGAGAATAAACTACCTACATTATCTGCTATATACTCAACCAGTCGTTCCATAAAGTCAATGTTGCGTACTTGTCTACGCGCAATTACATCTTTCAGCAGGATGGTTGAATATAAATTTTGAAGGTATTCAAAACTGAGTTGTTCATCGGCATTGAGGTGGATCAGGTAAGGCATTCCTCCGATCCGCATATATTTTTGAAGGGTCTCATTAGAATCGGGTAACTGATGAAAATGAAGGAATTCTTTATAGGATAGGCTATGAATAGGAAATTCCAAATATCGGCCCGCCAGATGGGTGGCCAGTTCTCCGGAAAGCATATTGGCATTGCTCCCTGTGCAATAAAGATCGCAACTGCCTTCGGCTAACAGACTCCTCAATGTATGTTGGAATTCCGGTATCTCCTGTATTTCATCAATGAAGACGTAGTTCTTTTCATCCTTTTTTAACTGCGAAGCAATATGTTGATACAGATCACTATCGGTTTGAATTTTACTGAACTCTTTTAATTCTTTGTTGATGTATATAATTTGTCCAGGAGGATCTAAATTTCTTATAATATCCATTAATTGCAACAGGATGTAACTTTTGCCAATCCGCCGTTGCCCTGTAAGGATCTTAATAATAGGTTTGCCGATATGCGGGCGGATTTTCTCGGTGTAATAAGGCCTTTCAATAAGAGCATTTTTCATTTGTCGATTTTATTAGATATAACTCATAAATCGGTCAAAAATACGCATTTATTAGATATAACTGATAAAGATGCATATTTACGGTCGTTTATTAGATATGAATGATGAAATTCAATGCTCCCCTATGCGCTGAGCCAGGAGATCGTTTAATTTGGTCAGTTAGGCGTTGGCGCTGCGCGGAGTGAAATGGATCATCCCGGCCCGGGGTCGTCCGGCCGCGCTCAGGTCATGGTCCAGAGCCTCGCCCAACCTGTTGCCGCAAACGTCTTCGAAACGGTCTGAGACGACGAGGCTGTGCTCTCCCGCGATCCAAGGGTAGCTCGGGATGAGGTGTATTGCGCTTCCGTCCGGTGCGAGTGACACACGCGTCTGAACGACCTCTCCGAAAGGGGTCAAGATCCTGATCTCATCCTCGCAAAGGGCGGCGTCCATAACCCTGTCGAAGTGCACGATGGCGGGATCGAGGCTCCCCACATTTGGTGAGACGATACGCCAGCCGGTCTCGTTGATCGCTTCCAGAACGGGATCGCTTACACGAAAGCTGTGGCGCACTGTTTGCCCGAGCGCCGTGATGACAAGACTATACGTCCGCCCGACGACAAGCGCCGGCTCGTGAGACGGGTTCGCTCCAAGACCGCGCTTGATCCTTCCTGGCTCCATGAGCACCGTCAGGCGGCGCCCGTCCACGGACCCGAGCTCCTGTGACAGGACGAGGAAGGGGTCAGGCACCACCTGCTCCTCCTCGTTCAGCAGCCAGAGTTGGTCACGATCGAAGTACGCCTCTCCTGGACTCGGAAAATGTATGTAGAACCGCAGGGTGTTAGAGGGAAGCACCTTGGCTTGAGGAGAGATGCGGATCGGCATCAAGGGTTAATTTTAGTTGCCGCCCGGCTATGCACCATTTGCACGCCTGGGAAATCGAACTCCACCCAGATCTTGTCTATCCGCGCGGGAAGCGGGCTGACCATCAGGGTCTCAAGCGTCAGATCGCCGGTATCTGCGTAACGGGTCAGCGAGACGAAGAAGCGGTCGCTGAAAAGATCCGCCCGCAACGAGGATCCGACGAACAGGACCTGCTTGCCGACCGGCCCGATCGGCATGAAAGGCGATTGATCCAGCATAGGGCCCTGGGCCGGCCGGTTCTCGGGCGTGTAGCCTTCGGCGGCGCGGATTCCGGAGAGCGGAACGATCATGGGGCCGCGGCCGAGAATGGTGATGAACAACTTGTCCTCGTCCCCATCACGGTAGGCGACCATGCTGATCGGCTGGCCGTTGCCCATGTCGCCGATCGTCTTTCCCCTCACCTTCGCGCCGTGCTTCAGCTCGGAGACCGGAATGGTAACCAGCGGACTGCAGGCGTAGGCGGCGACGAGCGTGTCCTCGCCATCGATGGTGGCGAACTGCATGGTCCTGATCGGCGCACGCGTTTCGTAGATGCCGTGAGCGACGTGGTAGATTTCCAGTTGGGTCTCGTTGGCGGCCCCGGTGAACGGATAGGGGATCCGCCGCAGCGTAGAGGAGAACTCCTGGTTCGAGACGCCGGCGACGAACACGTCGCCATT
>JAMFSL010000179.1 GCA_026225275.1 Puia dinghuensis | reverse complement strand
TTGATCGCTGCGATGCCCGGCAATTCCTTTCCTTCGAAGTATTCCAGCAGGGCGCCGCCGCCGGTAGAAACATAGCTGACCTTATCGGCATAACCGAATTGGTTAACGGCCGCGACCGAGTCGCCACCACCCACCAATGAAAAGGCTCCTTTCGCGGTAGCTTCAGCTATTGCTTTGGCGATAGCCTTGGTGCCGTGCTGGAATTTGGCCATTTCAAAGACGCCCATAGGTCCGTTCCACAGGATAGTCTTCGAGCGGTGTATGACGTTGGTAAACTGTTCACAGGCATTTTCGCCGATATCCAGACCCATCCAGCCATCCGGGATGTTGTTGCTGGGCGAGGCGGAATCATTGGCATTGGCGTCGAACTTATCGGCGATAATGCTGTCGGCGGGGAGGTGGATGCTGACGCCTTTCTCTTCCGCCTTTTTCAGAAGTTCTTTTGCGGTATCGAGGCGGTCGTTTTCACAAAGGGAATTGCCAATCTTTCCGCCGGTCGCTTTAAAGAAAGTATAGGCCATGCCGCCGCCGATAATGATGTCGGTAGCCCGGTCGAGCAGGTTCTCGATGATAAGAATTTTATCCGAGACTTTGGCGCCGCCGATGATGGCGGTGAATGGTTTTTGTGACTGATGCAGGACTTTTTCCGCGCTGAGAACTTCGCTTTCCATCAGCAGGCCGAACATTCTCTTGTCTTTCGGGAAAAACTGGGCAATGACGGCCGTGGAGGCATGGGCGCGATGGGCGGTGCCGAAGGCGTCATTGACGTAGACGTCGCCGAGGTGGGCTAATTGTTCGGCGAAGGCCTTGTCACCTTTTTCCTCTTCTTTATGGAATCGGAGATTTTCCAGCAGCAGGACCTGGCCAGGCTTGAGTTGGGCGGCTGCAGAGGTTGCCGGCTCGCCGATACAATCAGTGGCAAAAAGCACTGTCGTCTTTGTGCCGCCATTGTCTAACAGCTCCTGCAGGTGGGGAACAAGATGTTTGAGTGAATATTTGTCTGTAGGACCATCTTTGGGCCTGCCGAGGTGGCTCATCAGAATGACGCTGCCGCCGTCTTTCAGAACCTTCTGAATGGTTGGGATGGCCGCCCGCATACGGGTGTCGTCGGTGATCTCGAATTTGTCGTTGAGCGGCACGTTAAAATCGACCCGGATCAGGGCTTTTTCATTTGCAAACGAATGCTGGCTGAAAGGACTCATAAAATGATATAAGGTATAAAAAAAGGGCCCGGTCTGTCGAGGGACAGACCGGGCTTTTATTTTGACGCTTATTTAGAGATCAGTTTCGCAAAGTAATTGAGGCTGCGAACGAGCTGGCTGACATAGCTCATTTCATTGTCGTACCAGCTGACAGTCTTTACCAACTGGGTGTCACCATTAGAGATGACGCGTGTCTGGGTAGCATCATAGAGGGAACCGTAGGTGATACCGATGACATCAGTGCTGACAATCTCGTCTTCCGTGTAGCCGAAACTTTCGTTGGCGGCGGCTTTCATGGCAGCGTTGACTTCTTCCAGAGTTACCTTCTTACTGAGGACAGTGACCAGTTCCGTGAGGGAGCCGGTGAGGACCGGTACGCGCTGGGCGCCCCCGTCCAATTTGCCCTTCAGCTTGGGTAGAACGACGCCGATAGCCTTAGCGGCGCCGGTGCTGTTGGGTACGATATTAGCGGCTGCGGCGCGGGCCCGCCGAAGGTCGCCCTTGGGGTGCGGGGCATCCTGGGTATTCTGGTCATTGGTATAGGCGTGGATGGTAGTCATGAGACCGGTGACGATGCCATATTTTTCGTCCAGTACCTGGGCCATGGGCGCCAGGCAGTTGGTGGTACAGGAGGCGCAGCTGATGATCGTTTCGGTACCATCGAGGATATTATGGTTGACGTTGAAAACGATGGTCTTGAGATCACCTGTAGCGGGGGCGGAAATAACGACTCTTTTGGCGCCGGCGGTGAGATGAGCGGCAGCCTTGTCTTTATCGGTAAAAAAGCCGGTGCATTCGAGAACGACGTCGACGTCGTGATGTTTCCAGGGAATTTCGGCCGGGTTTTTCTGAGCGTATATTTTCACTTCTTCTCCGTCGACGACAATTGAGTTTTCGGTGGCTTTTACGTCTTCTTCGAAGCGGCCCTGGGCGCTGTCATATTTCAGCAGGTGAGCCAATACTTTGGGACTGGTCAAATCATTAATCGCTACTACTTCTATTCCATCCAAACCGTGAATCTGGCGAAAAGCCAAACGCCCGATCCGGCCAAAACCATTGATAGCAACTTTAACTGTGCTCATAACGAATAGTTTGAATTTAAAAAAATTAAGGAAGCGAAGTTACTATTTTGGATATTAAGACATTATAAATTTTTGGGTATCAATTGAAAAGAGCGGCTAATTTTTTTATTACCAAGGTTTTGGCGGGCTGAAAATGAGGTTGGAGATAATATGATGGTTTTTGGGGGTGCGAGTCCAATTTTGAGGGCTTAGAGCCAAACTAATTGAAAACTAAGGACTAAAAAATTTGGTCCTTTTTTCAATCGCCTATATCTTTGCACTCCTTTCACGGAAAACCGGCAGAACGGTTTATACGAACGCCGCGTTGGTCAATCGGTTAAGACGCCTCCCTTTCACGGAGGAATGAGGGGTTCGACTCCCCTACGCGGTACGAAATGTGGCAAGTGAGCCCCGATCTTAAGGTCGGGGCTTTTTTATTTGAAATAATTTACCTTTTTATATTATATTAGAAGTATAACTGCCGTTATTCTTTTATACATTTCATCTTAAATGCCAAAATACCTTGTCCTTGCAGCTCATCTGTTCCTTATTCCTTTCACGAGCCATGCAAAACCCGATTTCATTCCTACCGATAGTACCCAAGCAGCATATCTAGCTGAACTAAAAGTGGTTGGAAAAGAATTTCTAGGCGGGTTCCGGCCCCGTTATATAACTATATATTCGCAACAGGAACAGGCATTTCTTCGCACAATGGATTCATCCCGGCATGCCTTTTTCGAAGTATTAAATAAGTATCGGAACAAATTAGACACAGGCTTCATAAAGGAGCAAGAGTTAGAAATCAATTACTATTTTGACAAATTTATCGCCGAATACCCCTACAACTATGAAGTCTACTCCGGCAAAGCGCTTCCCGGCTCATCAAAGATTATCAACAGGTTGGACAAGGACCTTGTTGATTTTAACAAACCCGACTATCTTCAGAAATCCGATTTCACCGACTACGCCAGATCCTACTTTGCTCTCCTGGTGAATCGTGAATTAAAGAACAAGAAGTATCAAAATGCCGACAACAGGGTACTTGAAGCCATTTGGAACCTTCTTCCGCAATATGTAACCAATACGACGTGCTTGAGTTTTTGGAAATACGACTATCTATATTACCATATTGATAATATAGGGATTAAAAATATCGAAGGTATTTATAGTGATTTTAAAGCAGGCTGCAAGGATACCGCCTATCTCCATAAGATAACCGACTTGTATTCCGAAGATTCCACGGGAAGACAAGATCATCTCATTAAAACCTATAAACAGGTAGGTCCCTTTAAATTAGACCTCCATATCTTCTTGCCTGACAGCGGTACGAATGACAAAAAGCGACCGGTTATCGTCTATTTTTATGGCGGCAGTTGGTCGGAAGGTAAGCCAGATTGGTTCTTTTATAGTTGCCAGAATTATGCTAAAAAAGGCTGGGTCGCGTGTGCCGTGGAATATCGTATCTATAGCAGGCAGGGGACCCTTCCCTTTGAGGCTGTTAAGGATGGGCGATCAGCTATCCGATGGCTCAGACAACATGCCGACGAATTCAACCTTGATACAAATCGGATTGTGGCATCCGGAAATTCAGCCGGCGGACACCTGGCATTGGACTGCGCTCTGGCTGATAAATGGAACGAGGCCACGGACGATTTGCGTTATAGCCCTGTTCCTAATTTATTAATGATCAATTCGGGTGTATATGACCTTACGGACCAAAATACCGCATGGATTAGAAAGGATTTAAAAGATAAAGATCTGGCTAAAACTATCTCGCCTAATTACTTGGTTCGTAAGGGACTGCCTCCTATGCTGATCATTCATGGAACGAACGACGGAAATGTCCCTTATAATACTGCCAAAATATTTGCGGAGGAAATGACCGATTCAGGCAACACGATCGAATTTCATTCCCTGACTGATGCTACCCATTTTATCTGGCTGGACCCTAAATTTTCAACGACAGTAAGTGATATTCGCATAGCTTTCCTAAGGAAGTGGGGTTACTTATAGATTACCCACAGGGCCGCCTATCCTCCCCTGTCGAGTACCTTCGCACAACAACATCATTATTATGAAAAGTATATTTCTCTTTATCATCGTCGCCGCCTTCCGGTTTACCACCCACGCCCAGCAGACTCCGATCCACGGCGATTTTGCCCTGAAAAATGTACACACCGGTAAATATGTCCGGATAAAAGACGCCAATGGGGCCAACGGCACCCCGATCGTCGCCTATTCCCCCGAAGACTGGAAGTGTATGACCTGGGAATTTCAGCCCTCTGCGAACGGCTGCTATACCCTGAAAAATCTATTGTCAGGAAAGACATTTCAGCCGTTGAATGGCGAAACAAAACCCGGCGCAACGCTGGAAGAACTTTTTACCAATACCTTTTGTTTTATAGCTTCAGCAAACTGGCCGAGTTTTTCTTGCGGCGCACCACTTTTACCAAATATTGGAGTATCGAATGGCCCGGGTAATGGGCATTAACACGGATACCTTTAGGAGCTAATTCATTAGCGGCAACCCTTGCTAATGATTTTAAAGCTGCTTTACTGGCACTATATACAGACCTGTTTTGCGTTCCTTGTGTTGCACTTAATGCCAAAATAAAAATCACTGAGGAGCCATTTTTTTAAAGTGGCAGGAATTTTTGTAAAGTAAAAAAACGCACCTTTTAAAATTTACGTTCATTGTTTCATCAAATTTTTCTTCGCTTACCGCTTCAATTGGCAATAGATGAAAAATACCTGCATTGACAACAAGGGTGTCGATACTCTCAAACTTCTTTTCTACTTTTTTTACTAATTCGCCTAAATCAGAAAGGCTGGCTTGATTGGCAACAAACCCTGTAGCATTATCGCCTAATGCACTTTCCGCTTCTTTAAGAGCATTTTGATTTTTACCTGTAATGACAACTTTAGCGCCTTGGGCAATAAACTCATCAGCTATACCATAGCCAATGCCACTATTTCCTCCGGTAATAACTGCAACTTTGTATTCATGTTTTTTTAATTTTTTTTGATTTATGCTAATTGATAATTTGAGGGGCAGAGTCCATGTCAGGTTACCTCGTGGTTAGCAGTGGAATCACATAAGGCATTTTCAAGCCTATTTTATAAACCGATGAATTGCTCTATCAGCGTTCTCCTGAAATGAATTATTTTTCAAATCAACGAAAAAAGTACCCTGATCAACTACCTCCCCTGTTAACTTTCCTTCTTTACTTGCATAAAAAATGCCACTTTTATATCGCTCATCCGAAATGCCGTCTACAAAGCGTTTTGCACCTACTTCTACCTTATGCACCATTCCTATCAATGGCATGACAAAAGGCATCATAAAATACCTCATAATAAATTTTATTATAGGGGGGAAATTATCCGGTCCCTGAGTTCCGCTCGTGCTCCCGGGACTCATAGCAACAAATTTGAGGTCAGGATATTTTCTTGCCATTGAAAACATCCACATAGTTGCTACATATTTAACGTATCCGTATGCTTGCATTACATCGAAGTTATCACCAAAATATGATCCATCAAGAACAGCAGCAAACTCATCTACGGAAGAAGTCTTCATTGAAACTGGTTTCATGCCCATTTGCTTAACTCCTCTTACCGATTCCGTACTGGCTAATAGTACTGTTTTTTTTAACTTATCATGTTTTATTAATTCTTCCACTAAAATTACATGACCTAAAATATTCGTAGCAGCTAATTCATTCATACCAGAAGGCGTAACTTTCCCAGCAGTTTTCCCAACTATTCCACCTGCGTTTAAAATTATTGCATCAATAGGTTCCTTTATTTTTTCTACTGCTTTTTTTACAGAATTTGCATCCGAAACATCCGAAATAATAATTTCAAAAATCTTTTTTCCCGTTTTCTCTTCAAGGTCTTTTTTTGCTACCTCGGCTTTCGCTTGGTTTCTGCAGAAAAGAATTACCTTTTTTGTTTCTTTTTTCAATGCTAACTGTCGGGCAGCCTCTTTCCCAATGCCAATATTTGCTCCGGTTATTAATATGCTTTCGTTCATTTTTTAATCCTTTAATTGAAGTAGTTATATAAGTTATGTGTTTAAAAATTGGGTGAGTTAATTACAGTTTAATTTGATTTGATTTAATGACTGTCCGTATCGCTTACTAAGAACTACCCAACACTTTCCCATTGTGGAAAGGGTTGGGTATGGGTTTTTCGTTGCTTTGGTATAGATAACGGAGGCATTTTTGTTTAAACCAGCGCTATCCCTCCGTCCACCTTCAATTCCACACCTGTTACGAATTTGGAATCGTCGGACGCCAGGAACAAAACGGCTGCTGCAATTTCTTCAGGCTGCCCCAGCCTGCGGAAAGGTACCGCCGAAATGAATGCTTCTACAATTTCTTTAGGTGCATGTTCAGTAAGCGCGGTATTAATTGGACCAGGGCTTACAACATTCACCCTTATCCGTCTGCTCTTCAATTCAACCGACCATGTACGGGCAAAAACACAAAGAGCCATTTTGCTTGCACTGTAAACACTCATCCCTTCTATCACCCTTGTGGTGGCCGCGGTGCCATTCATTATAATTGAGCCTTCATCCTTCATCAGACCCAACGCCTTTTGTACGGTAAACACCGTCCCTTTCGTGTTCAGGTTGAAGTTTTTGTCAAAATGCTCCTCGGTAATGAGCCCAATTGTAAATCCGAACTCTCCAAGGCCGGCACTGGCATAAAGAATGTCGATTTGACCTTTTTCTTTCCTTACCACTTCGAAGAGATGGTCGAGATCGGAAAGTACACTTGAGTCGCATCTTATACCCATCACGTTTTTCCCGATGGCAGCTACAGCTTCGTCAAGTTCTTTTTGCCTTCTACCTGTGATGAACACATAAGCGCCTTCTTCAACAAATAATTTTGCGGCGGCTAACGCCATACCACTGGTGGCTCCTGTAATTACAGCCACTTTGTTTTGTAGCTTTTTCATTTTTTTAATTATTGTTTTTATTTATTTTTATTAATGCAAGCTGAGCGGTATGGTGAGCCTGATAATTAATGCGACTTAGTAATACAATAGATAACGGACAGTCATTTTTGTTTAAACCAGCGCCATCCCTCCGTCCACATTCAATTCCACACCTGTTACGAATTTGGAATCGTCGGACGCCAGGAACAAAACGGCTGCTGCAATTTCTTCCGGCTGCCCCAGCCTGCGGAAAGGTACCGTCGAAATGAACGCTTCTATCATTTCTTTAGGCATATGTTCCCAAGCTGCGGTGTTGATTGGACCAGGACTTACAACATTCACCCTTATCCGCCTGCTTTTCAATTCAACCGACCATGTACGGGCAAAAACACAAAGAGCCATTTTGCTTGCACTGGCAACACTCAACCCCTCTACTACCTTAGTGGTGGCCGCTGTGCCAGTCATGATAATTGAGCCTTCATCCTTCATCAGACCCAATGCCTTTTGTACGGTAAACAACGTCCCTTTCGTGTTCAGGTTGAAGGTTTTGTCAAAGTGATCCTCGGTAATGAGCCCCATTGTAAATCCGAACTCTCCAAGGCCTGCACTGGCATAAAGAATGTCGATTTGACCTTTTTCTTTCTTCACCACTTCGAAGAGATGATCGAGATCGGAAAGTACACTTGAGTCACATCTTATACCAATAACGTTTTTCCCGATGGCAGCCACAGCTTCGTCAAGTTCTTTTTGCCTTCTCCCTGTGACGAATACATAAGCACCTTCTTCAACAAATAATTTTGCGGTGGCTAACGCCATTCCGCTGGTAGCTCCCGTAATTACAGCCACTTTGTTTTGCAGTTTTTTCATTTTTTTATTTAGTTAAGTTAATTGTTCAATGTAGAGGGCGTGTTTTAATTACATTTTACTTCGATAATGCAATATTACGAACTTCGTAATTAATAACTAAATTTTTTTCCTTTTATATTTAAGACACTATTGCGGCAGCAAGTTTATTGATGTGGTTGATCAATGTATTATGCTCTTCTTCGCTGAAGTGGGAAAGGACTTTTTTTGTCATTGATTTCTTTCGGGTTAAAAACGCTTTGTAAGATTCCAGACCTTTTTCACCCAGAGCAACTTTCACCACGCGCCTGTCTTCATCAGAGTTATGACGCACCAGGAATTTATTTGCAACGAGTTTATCTGCAATACTTGTAAGCGTGCTTAAAGGCGCTTTTAAATAATCGGCTATCTCGCTCATTTTTACACTTTTATTGTCTCCTACAAAAGCTACAATCATTAGTTCCTTTTCATTTATTGCGCCACATATCTTACAGCAATGCTCCGACTCGCATTTTATTGCACTGGTCAGGCTGAATATTGCAGAAATAAACTTGTTCATCTTATCATCCTTCGCTGACATTGGTAAATTATTTATCTGTGTTATTAAATGCTGCAAAATTACGAATTTCGAAATAAAATAACTTCGTAATTAATAATCAATTTTTTTTGCCTTTGATTTTTAAGATACTATTGCAGTAGTGTAAAAATATATTGATTGCAAAGGGTTATTGACCTTTCAAGAAGTGCGGCTTCGCTTGGAGCAGAGTGTACTTTTTGCGTCATAAAAAATCTTTATGCTTAACCTTTCTTCCCGTCCACTTTCAACGCCAGTTCGGGGAACTTTGCCTCCGTGCTATCAAGACGTTTGATCCGAAATCCCTCAATAGTGTACGGGACTTCGAACACCCCCAAAATGGAAATGTGGCACATGATTTTGCCGGTATGGCGATATTTGATTTTTTACCTATTGTAACCCCGGCAATTTGAAATGGTTTACATATAGTAAAATTTCAACAAGTTTAGCCAGGTGTTCGAACCAGTTCCCCGACACGGTACACGTGCCACAAACGAGCTTCGAATTTACTTCGAGGCTTTTTTATTCGGTATGAGTCAATGAATTAATGATTCGATTTTTAGCACTGTGTGCCACACCTTCTGGTTGTTATTATGCGCAATGAACCCGAAAACACTTTTCTTGTTCAAGTAAAACTCCAGTTGCTGGTGGGTTATGCTTCGTCCTTCGCTTTTTCGCGGGCTTCCCGGTCAAGGCCCTGCAGTAGTTCCGTAAAGTTTGCGTACTGGGGCGTGGCGTGATGGGCCCTTTCATGGTCCCACAAGACGACAGGATAGTTAAAGGCCGCATCGCCGGCATTCGTGTCGAAGCAAAGCAAACCCCAGTCGCTCCAACTGACGATGGGCAGGTAACCTTTATCGATCAGGAACTCGCGTGGATATCCCCTGTCGATCATATCCACGTGCGCGGCGCGCCAGGTGTTGACCGGATGGGTGAAGTCTGCTTCCGCGATCTGGAGGTCGTAAAAGTGCTTGTACTTTAGGTACCGCTTGTAGTCGGTGGGAAACCGATAGCCGATCTGCTCTTCAAAGTCCTGGATCTGGTCGTCCGTCACTTCGCTCGGGATCGGGTACCAGAACGTCCATCCGTCGGCATTCGTTGGACCAGCCATGGCCGGATCGATTTCCCGGGGCAGCATATTGATGCCGAGGTTAGCCCATTTCTGGAGATAAATGTCAATGATCGATTCTATTGTCCGTTCGGTCATGGTCAGGAGTTTGGGTTGAAGGTAGTTATCTAAGCTACTAATGGCAAAAGGTGATCATGCCTAGCTGCTTCTTCAGGCAGTAAGTAAAGTTCTCTCTAATCTGCCGGATGCTATCGTAAGCCATCTCTTTCTCGTCATCGGCTTCTGCCAACTCTTGCAACTGTTCATCCGTGATGTCAATAGCAGAAAACCGCTCTTGCTGAACGGTCAGTTGCTCCCGGCCCCAAACCCCGCAGAGGGGCCAGTCCTGTACTTCCGGCAGGCCGAAGTGCCCACCTTCTCCATTGAGCAATAACTCGTCGATCTTGACGGTGATACCGAAATCAGAGAGCAGGTATGCATCGATCAGGTTGGTCTCATAGCTCAGTTTGATCTCGTGGGTGGCAGGAAGTCGTTCTCCCAGGTATCCGCAGATTGCAATGAAGGCATACCAATAGGCATGGGCCGAAGACTTGTCGTATTTGCTGAACAAACTGTGTCGTTTGCCCAGGAGCAGTTGCTCCAGTGCTGCCTTCGTCGTGGTATAGCCTTGCTGATCCTGTCCGGCATATAAGTCAAATTCTTCTGTTTCCAGTACCGCGTCGAACAAGGCCGGATCCGTTGTTCCGATCGCGCTTTTGGCCCTCACCAGGTCGATGGCGTAAAAAAAGATATAATAACCCATGTACTCTGCTTAATGAACCTCAAGATAAGGGTTTCGGATAACTTCCTCTGGATCCTTCCGGGCTCCACCGCCGGCTATCTGTCTTAGTGTATGGCTCGTCTGAAATTTAGTGTATTCTACCGCCCGAAACTAGCTACCATGACAGCTGCGCTAATCAATTTCATCTTTCCGTTGCTTTTCTTCGTTTCTATCGGATTTTTGCTTTATTCGATCGTACTTTTCGTCCTTTCTTTGGTTAGAAAGTCCCGGCAGCTCCGCACACGGTCATTTAAAGTGGCTATTCTTCCCCTCCTTTACATCGTAGGAACGCTTAGCCTCTTCCGATTTCTTTCCTGGAACTACAACCGGAAAATGATGCCCAAGATATCGGGTACCTATCAGTATTCGTTTAACGACACCTTTCGGCTCACCTACGAGTTGAGAAGTGACAACACGTTCCTGATCAACAGTCCCCGGATGACCGCTTCGGGAACATGGGCCATTGGGACGAACACCTATTTGATCACTTTTTACGACCAGAACAAAAAAGAACTGACGAGATCGCTATTTAAGCTGACACCCAATCAATCTTCGCTTCTTTTTCTTAACAACAAGGACACGATCCAGCTAGTGAAACAAAATTAGCCAGGGTTTCGCCCGGAAACTGTAGGCGTCATCAATGCGCTTTCCCATAATTTTTCTCTCCTGCCTGGATCGCCACGGGCAAGTCATTTTCGCGTGGAGGAATTGGGCAATTGTAGCCTGTGGAGTACGCACAGTAGGGGTTATAGGCCTTATTGAAATCCAATACCAGGCTGCCGTTCCGGATATCACTGATCGTGCCGTCAATGTAACGGCCAGCGCCATAACTATCGATGCCGCTGGTCGCATCGGTGAAGGGGATGAAAAGATAGTCGCGCGTGGCTGCTTTTTGTAGCAAGGCCTGCGATTGGTAGACAATCAGGTGCAGGACTGTATCATGGATCGTAAAGGTCAGGCGGCCGTATTTACGTTGAATCTGGGGTGTTGCGCCCGATGTCAGCATTGAGAACCAGGGGCTGTCGACATATTTTTCGAAGCGGGCGACCATCCGATAGGCCGGGTCCAGCGGATAAAAGCTCAACAACGCCTTTTGATCCTTGGTGGTCAGCAGTTCATGGGTTTGGACGTAGTCGGCCCGGAAAGCTTTTATCGAATCCATGTACCCTTGAACATCCGTTTTCTGTGCCTGACTACCCAGGACGCCCAGTACTAAGAAGAGGAATAACATTAATCTGTTCATGCTCAAATATATAACAATCTGCCGGCTGCCTCATTTACTGCTTCTTTCACTTCTTCGCTATCTTCACCCATACCCCTCTTCTTCGGCCAGATGTGAAACTCACCTGTCGTACGCATGAGCTTCCATTTGCCCCAGATGCCATTTTCATCGGCATAGCCGCTGTACTCCACGGAATGCGCCCCCACATAGGTCTTTCTGAGCTGACAGGTCTCCGCTTTTGTATCGTAGGTACCGGTCCACGTATAGACACCTACGGGATCAGACCCGCTACCGGTGACAACGCCGTACGAGAAATCAAGCGTCATGCTCATCTCCCCTTTGGGCCGTCCGCCACGCGGGTCTTTGTAAAATCCTTCCCAGTCCCCGCTGGGGAAATAGGGGTGTTGTTCTGAAGATTTCATTCTTTTACAAGATAAACAAGGCAGCTAATTATAACTGCGGCCATATGATTCAATGTCGAGATCCAAAACGATAGTGCCGTCGAAGCTTCGGTAAACGTTTATCGAGCTTAGGTCGAGGTCTCAAAGATCGTGGCCCCAGATGCCGTACTTCCCATCAGTTTGATTCCTATTTGCCAAGGTCTTTCGATCCTTCATGGGAATTGTTTTGATTTTGGCGGTTTTCTCTTCTTCATCGTACATCTGGTGGTACTTTTTGCTTATCGCCAGGATGATCTGCTTTCTAGTGAAAAAGACCGGTTTACTTATGGGGTAGTCGATCCTTAGTTTCACTTTTTCGTAGGGAATAACGATGACATCAGCCTCGATGAGGTTTGCGATTCT
>JAMFSL010000178.1 GCA_026225275.1 Puia dinghuensis | reverse complement strand
CATCCGGGGCGTCCGGATAGGAAAAGACCATCTTCGCCGGTCTAAAATAGCCGGTAATTATGAATGCATACTTAACCAAGTTGATGATGTACCATGAAGTGCACAGGTTGAACCGGGAGGGGTATCCAATTGCTAAGATCTGCCGGACGGTATTGCTGAACTGGCGTACCGTAAGGAGCTATCTGTCAATGAGTGAGGAACAATATGAGCAGTTCCTGGCCAGGCAGTCAGACCGTAACTCACTATTTATTATTATCATCCTTTTCAAAATACCATTCGAAGAATTCAGCCGTCTGCGCCCGCGGGAAAAGTTCATCCTGCTCATCGCGTTTAATTTCGAGCCGTTTTGCATGGCCGATTGCCTTTTCCCGGAGCTGAGTTTTATAGGTGTGGTACAACCGGGCTTTGCGCAGAAACTTTTCGCTTTTATCATAACCCGTTATCCGCGCGGGCTTCCTCAATTCTGCCGATACGTCATTACAACTGGAAAATAATTTGCCGGTATATACAAAATGCAGCAAAAGCCATATCTCGAAACACGGGTTGTTTTCCAGAACGATGACACCCTTTACCGCCGCTGCAGCTTTATCCGCGCGATACTCCGTTTGCTGACCATCCTGTATTACTTTATCCATATCAATTAGTGCGTAAACGCGGCTATAGTCTTTCGCCAAAGTGATCGCACGTTCAAGAACACCTTTATAGTTGCCTATTTTACGAGGATAATCCGGAAAGATTGAGAGATTGGCGGGCCGGTCTGTATCGACGACGTCTGCAAAATAGATTCGTTCTGTCTGCCCGTCATCTACTATGGCAACGGTATATCTGAGTTGCTGTCTTTTCGGAGGTCTTGGCATGTTTATCGTTCTAGTAAATAGGGGGAGCCGAGGTTAGGTTTTGCGCCCAGACGCCCGGATCGGTAAGCATTGATCAGACTGGCATCCTTGCGAAGGGCCGTGCTGTCAAAATCGGCCGCAGAATAAAGACTGACAGACCCGTTATTTCCCTTTTCGCTAAACCAAAGTGCATCCCTTCTGATGAAATCCTGATCCTCCATAAGAGCTATATTATGCGTAGTGATCAACAGTTGCGACTGTGTGGAGTTCAGCAGGAATGTTTGCAAAAAATGCTTCATCAGATCGGGATGCAAGGATGTTTCCAATTCATCAATACAAAGTAAGTGAGAGTCATGGATGAGGGCGTAGAGCGGCCCACCTAGCCCGAAATAGCGTTTGGTCCCGCTGCTTTCCCTCAAAATTGATAAAGCATACTTTTTATTCTTTTCGACCTGGTGTATGAAGTCGATACTTCGTTTAGCGGCGGCTCCGCTGAAAAATTGCCCTTTCTTGCCTTTGATATTCGTTGTTCTGGAATAACTGCTCTGGGAGACGAGCCTGAAGGTAAGATCAATGTCTCCATTCTCCCAGGGAATCATCAGTTGTCTTGAAGCGTCCGGCACCTGGACTTCAGTGATCTGGCTATCAGCCTTGTTCAGAAAGGAATTGATCCAGGCATTCATAGTGGGATGCTGATCGATTTGTGCTGCCGTAATCTCTGTTACATCATTAGCTGCAGTGACAATACCTAGCAGGAAACGATTGCCCCATTTGTTTAATTTTTCCAATTCGGGTATGTCCACATTCGTCTTTGCAAAGGCGCCAAGTACTGTATTGTTATGAAGCGTATTACTCTCCAGGAGATCTTTCTCTCTTGCCGGGACTTTTATCTTGCTTCCGAATTCTATCTTAGCCAGGCGTTTATGCGCCTCTGTAGAACGCGAAAACAATTCTGTCGGCTTAGCCGTCTGGTACATTAGCACTTTCTCGTCGAGGATAGATTCTTTAGTGAAGTTGACTTCATACACATAGCGGATACTGTCCACATAAAAAGCCAATTCCAAATGGGACGGATTCGAATAGGGTTTGTCGCAAAAAAGAAAGGGGTCGAAATCCAGTTCTCCCGCTTTATCCTGAATAGGTTGCAGCCATAATTTCCGAAGAAATTCAAATGCCATCAGAATAGTCGTTTTGCCCGAAGCGTTCGCGCCATAGATATAGGCAAGTTTCAGTAATTTTCTTCCATCAGGCATCTTTACTTCATAAGCGTTCTCTTCCATTCCCTCGCCTATTTCAAAATTCATCTCCACTTCCCCTTGAACAGGGCCAAAATTCTCTATTTTTAGATAATGGATCATTATTTTATTAAATTTGGTAGATTATCCTCAAATTTATTAAAAATAATTTGGATTATTGGCTTTTTGTGGAGCCTTTGTGATGTGGGGCTAGTATTAAGCGAATAAACAGGACCCTTTTGCCTAGAATGGTTATCACCCTGGCCCAAAACCATCCTGCAGAGGAAATGTCTGGAACTCGAAGGACTAACGGCTAGTCCGCGATCCATGTTGTTTTCTCCCGGTTCAGGCGTATGCTATCGATGGGGACGGATTTGAGCGACACGTCGATATCGCGGCCTTTCCATCGTCCGGAAAGTTTTAGTTGCCCTTTTGCAGGGTAGGCATAGTGCAACAGAGGCCAATGAAGACTATCGGCACCATCGTGCAATCGAAATGTTCTACGGCTGCTGTCGGCATCACACTCATAATATTGCAGCCTATCGTTCATCCCATATATCACAGCGTACTTCGAATAAGCGAATGCGAGCCTTTTCCATCGCAGCGTGTCGGTGAGTAATGGCGGCACCGTATCCGTCGCAACAAAACTGGTGACATCGTACAGTTTTTCCGACCGGACATCTGCTTGTTGCTGCCTGTAATTGGCTAGTGCGTCAGTGGTCTCAATGGAAAAGGCAAGTAATGGAATAAGCACTAAGATCCCCGTTACGAGGCGCTGTTTCCGCGGCGGGAAAGAATAACTCTTTTCGCGGAAGGTCACCGCTTGACCGGCACAAAACAGGAGGTACAATTTGTAAAAATAAGGAGCGGCCAGGAAAAGGGCATAAATAAGTAATTGTAAGGATAAGAACTTCACCGACACATTGTAGAACACGTTGAAGGAAACTACATTGATCAGGATAACCAGTTGGATCAGCGATCCAAGAACAACAGTGCGCTTGTTCAGCAGGAGGAGGCTGGCGATCATCTCGCTTAGTCCGGTGAGCATCATATAGCCGGGCGATACCCCCATAAAGATCCACAAAATGTTAAATCTGGTCTGCTCGCCAAGCGGCGTAAGCAGGTCGACAATGCCCGGATACGACATTTGAACCGGTATAAATTTTTCGATGCCGTAGGAAAACATCATCATTGCCAAGGTATAACGGAGATACAGACGAAACCAAAACCATAGCCGATGGTATTGCCGGGACGAGCGATCGATCCAGGTCCAGACAAAAGTGCCGACGAACGCCACGAGGATCAACGACAGATAGAATACCGCTCCGAAGTGATTGTCCTGTGGAAACGCACCGTGTATTGCAGGGTTGTAGCCGAAATGGTAAATATGGCGGTCCAACCAGAAGAGAGGAGTGGTCATGAATCGGAACGGGGACGTCGGATCAAAATTAAGCCGGGGAGAGATGCTGCTTGCAAGGTATGCCAGGAATACCAAGCAAAAATAGGTAGAGCTGCCTAGTAGTAAAAAGGTAAATCGGAATACGATCTTTTGCCAAAGGCGCCACGCAGGCTGGGTCGGTTGCATATTTTCATTGATTGGTTTGATGCCGGTGAAACTGGGACGGTTTTTAAGCGTGAAGGTTTAATTCGTCCGCGACCCATTTTGGGCATGAGTATTTTCCGGCAATAGGATGCGGAAAGGCTACCTTGTCCATAGAATTGATAATGATCGGCGATAAACCGAATATTAAACATGGCTGATTTCGAAGTTAATCTCTCCAACTGCGATCGCGAGCCGATTCATATTCCGGGCAAAATGCAATCGCACGGTTTTATGCTTGCGGTGGACATGAATGGCATTATTCGTTTTTTCAGTGATAATATCGCTTCATTTATTCCGCATATAGAAGGGGCGTTGCTGGGCAAAACAATAGAATATATTGAACGGTTTTTTGAACATGCCCAGGATATTAATATGCTCTCACACCTTCTTCATCTCGGAAGGTTGAGCGGGTACGAACAAATCAACCCCTATCCGGTCAATTTATCGGGAACAAAATGTTTTCTCATTGCAGGTGTTCTCTAATTTAATCGGCAACGCCGTCAAATATTCGCAGGATATGATCTCGGCCCACGTACATATCGAGGGAGTAGTAAACATGGATGAATGCCATTATTCGATAAAAGACAATGGCCATGGAATACCAGAAACTGAACTTCCCAGGATCTTCGATCTTTTCAGCCGGATGAGTAATGTTGGTCAAATTGAAGGGTCAGGAGTCGGACTTGCGATAGTAAAGCGGATCGTCGAAAGGCACCGGGCCAGGATCTGGGTGGACAGCGAACTTGGAAAAGGATCGGTGTTTCACGTGGCTTTCAAGAAAAATTAAGCGGTGACACTATTGAGGGGATGGTTCAATAAAAACGGTATTTATGGTTGTGCTGTGAAATCAAGATTGATTACCCTGGGCATTTCCAGAATATAGGTGGTGGCAAGGCTGCCGATTTTTTTGTCATGGTAGTAGAGATCGTTAACGCTTGAATTGTTGGCATTGGCTGTTTGCTTGAAATGGGCTTCGTCTTGCGCGGTCGGTGTCCTGCCCAGGTAAGTTCTGAAGGCTTCGCGCTGCAATTTTTTGTATGCTTCTCTGGTTTGTTCCTGGCTGGAATCGAAAGGCAGCTTAACCGAAATGTTTTTCATACGTTATTAAGGGTTTATTTTCTGAAGATGGGCCTTGTCGATAGGTGTAATGTAGGTGAATTTTAATGATTACGGCAATGTTTTATCGGCGCTCCGCGCATTGCCCGTAGTAAATCTGAGTGAGTAGAAGCGATCAGCGAGGGCAGGGATATCATGTCGTTGATCTATTTAGAAGGTAGTTGGTCGAATAGTGTTCTGCGGTAGAATGTCTGTGAACTAATTTTGGGCAAACGCCAGACAACCAATGAAATCAATCCCTCTTTATTGCGTCGCCCTGCTTTTTGTTCTTATACAAGGCGTCGCATGCAGCAAAAAAAACAGCTCATCCTCCTCAACCGCCGCCAACAGTTGCAAATTGAGCGGCATCAATGCGGTAGGTGGAACCAGTTTCGAAACCGTTTCGATCACCTATAATAGTGACGGCAAGGTCTCGACCATTGTCCAAAGCAGTCCCAGCAATAACCTGACGATGAAATATGTGTACAGCGGCGATGTCATCATGATGACCTCTTCCGGATATACTAATGGAGATGTGGTGACCGATTCGGTGGTCGTCAACAGCGACGGGCTGATGCTATCCGATCTCGAGCGCAATATCTTTGACACAACTTTTACCACTTACACCTATTCCGGAACGGAGGTGGCCAGTTCCATCTTCCAGGAAGCCGGTCAGACTCCTGTGGCCACGACCTTTACCTTCTCCAACGGCGACCTGACAGGGGGATTGACCGACACCATTACCTACAATGATAAACCGTCGGCTCCGGGGGATTATCTTCAAATTGAACAGCTGCTTGCCTATGCTGCTCCCTTTATCAAAACCGCCCACCAATGTACTTCCTATACATCAAATGGAGTGGCTACCAATTTCACCTATGCTTATGATAGTGCCGGGAAAATAACACAACTGGCCATCAGCGGCGGAACAACTGGCACTTTCAATTATTCCTACGATTGCAACTGATTTTACACTCACCAAAACCAACAACGTGAAAAAGATAACCTTTTATAGTCTGGTATTGACCTTTCTCCTGTTTCAATCCTTATCCTGCAGCAAAAAAAGCGGCTCTGCTGCATCTTCTTCCAGCTGCAAGCTTATTTCGGCGACCCAATCCGGCACACAGGGAACAGGAACAATAGATTTCACTTATAATGATGATGGAAAAATAGCCAGCATCGTGTCCAACCTGTCAACCGGTACGACTACCAAGTCATTTACCTATACTGGTAATGTGGTCATGATCTCTACTACCACCAGCGGGTCTTCCAGTGTGACAACGGATTCGATTGTGGTGAACAGTGACGGGCTTATGCAGTCCGATATCAACCGAACCGCAACCGACGTGAGTTTCCTCGTCTATAACTATTCGGGTACGGAAGTGACCAGCGAAACCACCGAAGACAATAGTAATCCGATTGCGACCGTAAATTTCACCTTTACAAACGGCGACTTTGATGGGTTTCCTCAAAGCAACGAAGCGTTTGCCTATAACGACAAGGCTTCTGAGCAAGGGGATTACTTTCAGTTTAGTCAACTCGTAGAAAACGGTGTCCCCTGGATAAAATGCGCTCACCAGGTTGTTTCGGCATCAGCCGGCGCTATCACGGAAAGTATCACCTATACTTACGATAATTCCGGGAAAATCACCCAGATGACGCTTTTTGGTGATGGGCAGACAATCACTTATGACTACGACTACCAGTGTGATTAAAAAATACAAACGGGTCGCGACAAATATCGTCGCAACCCGTTTATCGTTCAATATATATAGATTAAATAGGTAGTGATTTTTAGGCTCTGACCACTCTCACATTGACGGCGCTCAACCCTTTGGGGCCTTTTTCGATCTCAAAACTTACTTTATTATTTTCTTTGACCGGATCTATCAAAGAATTGACGTGGAAGAAGTAACTATCCTGTGTGT
>JAMFSL010000177.1 GCA_026225275.1 Puia dinghuensis | reverse complement strand
TCCTTTTTTATATACGATGGTATGAATGGAACCATCTAAGGCGTACTCCTTTACTTTCCCTTCCAGCAAATCATTCTTGTAAACCCCCTCCCTGAGTATCCTGCCCGTGTAGTCATAATCTATAAACAAGCCTTCCCTGATTCCATCTTCCCAGTGGGTGATATTACGGAGCTTTCCACCCGGATACCACACCCTCCATTCGCCGTTACGCAGCCCATATCTGAACACGCCTTCTTCTTCCAGATTCTTATCCGGGTAGAAGACAACATAGCTGCCATCCAGGATGCGCCCGTCGTAGCCTCCGACCGTTGTCAATATAGTGTCTGATTTGTACCAGTAATACGTTCTGTCGGGCCTGGTCGGTATGGGATCTTCAGGAAAAACGGCATAGAAACGATAGATCGTATCATTTCTTCTGATCAGCTGCCGGTCCATCGACTTGATTTCTATCCTTTCTTCCGACTGAGCAATGGAAAAAAGGCTGAGATGTAAAAGGACAAGGGTTAAGGTCACGAACGACTTCATAATGCAGTGTGTTGGTCCGTAAATTACAATATTCCGGCTAAATCCGCGTTTAAAAATAACCCGTAGATATACCCGGTCGCTAAAATCCACCATCCTAAAGAGTTGAAAACCAAAACGCTCCACATATCCATTGCCGCAGCAATTCCTTTATTGGTTTTACTTTCCTGTTCTTTTGCCATAGGGCAGCCCTTACCCGGCGCCGTTCGTTTCAAAGAGGGTGTCCTACAGGTTGAAAAAAATGTCTCCACGGGTCAGCTGCAAAAAGAATCCTTCCGTTCAGTCCATTATAAAGACAGGTATTATGCCGTCATTCAATTCGACCGTCTGCCCGACGCCGCACAGAAAAAAGAATTGGCCGATATCGGCGTGCAGCTTTTCGACTATATTCCCAATCATGCGTACCTGGCAGAGATAAAAGACAGTTTTTCGATCAGTGAGTTGAGACGATATTCTGTCAGCGGAATCTCTCCGCTGAAAAGTTCACTCAAAATTGCAGGCAGTCCGGGGCAACGCCCGGACAGTTATCTGCATGCCACTGACCGGCTGATCGCCGTCAACTGGTTCGGCAGCCTCGATCCCGGTGAGCTTCGCCAGGAACTGGCCGCTACCGGCGCCATTATCGTCCCCACGAAGATCCAACCCCCACATACGATCTTCGTCCGGGCGGCTACCACCGCTATCCTGCAGAAGATCGCCAGTCTTCCCTTCGTCAGCTACCTTTCCTCCCAATCGATAACGCCAAAGGCGCTCAACTATAATAACCGGGCAACGCACGGAGCAGACGCTCTCAGCGCACCCAGTGGAAGGTCTCTAAGGGGCGATGGTGTCTTCATAGGGATTGGCGACGATACCGATCCCTATACCCATGTCGACTTTACCGGCAGGGAGATCGACCGCTTTGCCGCTCCTCCGGGCAGCGGGCATGGTGTCCACACTTCCGGAACAGCCGCCGGCGGCGGCATCCTGAACCCCATGTACCAGGGGATGGCGCCGCACGCAACGATCATCAGTCAGTATTTCAGCGACATCCTGACCAATGCACCAACCTATATCACCGATTATGACATGACGCTGACCAGTAATTCTTATACGGATTACAATCCCGGCTGCACGAATGACGGGGAATATGATGCTTTAGCGAATTATACGGATGCGGAGTTGTACAGCTATCCCAACCTGTTACACAATTTTGCATCGGGCAACGATGGAGGTTTTACCTGTACTCCTTTTCCCATGCCTTTTGCCACTATCAAATCCGGCTTCCAATGCGCCAAGAACATATTGACGGTCGGCAATGTGGATAATAGTGTCTATCTCATGGACGATGTTTCAAGTTGCGGCCCGGTCAATGACGGCCGCATCAAACCTGAGATCGTCGCAGGAGGCACCAACGTCACTTCCACTCTTCCTTACAATACCTATGGCACCGAATCGGGCACCAGCATGGCCTCTCCTACTGTTACCGGCACCCTGGCCCTCCTCGTTCAACGATACAGACAACTCCACGGCGGCGCAGATCCTTCTTCCGCACTGCTGAAGGCATTGGTATGTAATACCGCTACCGATCTGGGCAATCCGGGTCCCGATTATATCTATGGCTTCGGATCGCTGAATGCCCTTGAAGCCGACAAGGTCCTGGAAGCCAACCAGTATTCCACGGGTTCCGTCGGCGATGGCGGATCGGCACAAACCACCATCACTGTTCCCGCCGGCACTTATCAGGTCAGAGTTACCCTCTGCTGGACAGACTACCCCGCAGCCCCTTTTGCCGCATCCGCACTCGTCAACAATCTCGACCTGACAGTGACAGACGCGTCTTCCACCCTGCATCATCCACTGATCCTCAATCCTAACCCGGCCAATGTCAATGATGTTGCCGTAGAAGGCATCGACACGCTCAACAATATTGAAGAGGTCGTCATCAATAATCCAACCGGTGGCACCTTCAAGATCAATGTGGCCGGGGCCAGCGTTCCGCAGGGACCGCAGAATTATGCATTATCCTACGATATTATTCAACCCTCCATACAACTGGTATACCCTTATGGCAATGAGACCTGGGTCACCGGTTCGGGTGAGGTCGTCCGCTGGGTGGCCAATGATGGAGGGACGGCCAATTTCACCATAGAATATTCGGCTGACAACGGCACTACCTGGACAACGATTAATAATGCAGTACCGGCCAGCCCGACACTATACAACTGGACTGTGCCTTCCACGGCCACTAATACCGCCCTCATCCGGGTTACCCGCAACGGAACCTCGTACAGCGATGTCAGCCATTACCCGGTTGCTATCCTGGGCCAACCTGTGCTGACGGCCACTAACCCCTGCCAGGGCTATGCGCAGCTCCTGTGGGGTACCGTCCCCGCCGCGACCAGTTATGATATCATGCAACTGGTCGGCGACAGTATGCTGAAAGTAGCCAGTACGACGGATACGACTTACCTCCTGGGTAATCTGAACCGCGATAGCACCTACTGGCTCTCCGTAAGAGCCGTCAACGCGGGCACGCCCGGCCGAAGAGCTATCGCAAACGTCATCACGCCATCCGGTGGCAGTTGTGCGCTGACAGCCCTTAACAATGATTACACCGTCGACTCGGTGATCGGACTGTCATCAGGCCGGCTGTATACGTCTACACAACTGGGTGCCAGCACTCCTATCACCGTGGAATTGAAGAACCTGGGCACGATCCCTCCCGCCGGCACATATACGATGTCATACCAGGTCAACGGCGGGACGATAGTGACCGAAACGACCAGTGCGACAGTCGCGCCTGACGGTGTCTACGATTATACTTTCACCACACCTTGTAATTTTTCCGCGGCAGGCACTTACAATTTGCAAATGTGGGTCTCCTATCCCGGCGATCCTCAACAGGGTAATGATACGATCAGTACCGTTATCAACCAGCTCAGCAATGATATCATTGTCCTGAATCCTTCATACACAGAAGGCTTCGAATCAGCGGCCCCCGCTGCGTATTATTCGCCCACGATAGGCTTTACCGGTCTGGATCGCTGTGATTTCTTTACCGATAACGCCAACGGCCGTGTAAGGACCTTCATCAATACCGGATTCGCCCACACGGGCAACCGCTGCGCCACACTCGATGCCCAACATTACAGTACAACCTCTACCGCCGACAGCCTGATCACCACTTTTAATCTCGCCAATTATTCCAATAGCGATCAGATCTGGCTGGATTTCTATTACCAGAACCAGGGCATCGTATCCGGCCTCGGCGGCAACCAGGTTTGGGTAAGGGGTAATGACCAGTCCCCCTGGCTACCGGTCTGCGCGCTGGATACTAATCCCCAGAACGTCGGTATCTATCAACCATCTCCTCATATCAATATCACCGCCATACTGAAAGCCGCCTCCCAGACCCTCAGCTCCAGCTTCCAGATCAAATTCGGCGAACAAGGCTATACCTCTACCAATGATGTCGTGCCTGACGGCGACCTGGATAACGGCTATTCATTCGACGACATTACGCTGAGCCGGTCAACGAAAGATGAAGCCATGTCCGCGCTCGTAGCCCCCAACCTGTCGAATCTCTGTAGCCTGTCCAACGCTGAAACGATCAGCGTCGTCGTGAAAAACTACAGTGATTCTACTGCCACCAATGTACCCGTCACCTATTCCGTCAACGGGAATACCGTGACGGAGACGATCTCTTCGATCGGCCCGAACGATTCCGTCATCTATTCCTTTTCCCACACAGCCGATCTGTCCGCCTGGCAAGCCTATACGATCACCGGCTGGGTCAGTTACCCTGGCGATACTTATCTGGCCAACGATACGCTGCCGACGGTTAGTTTCCAGACTACTCCCCTGATCTCCACCTTTCCATACCTCCAAGGATTCGAGTCGAATAACGGCTATTGGTATACCGGTGGCACGAATAGCAGCTGGCAATGGGGGACGCCGCAAAAGACGGCCATCGATAAAGCGGCCAACGGCTTGAAATGCTGGGTTACCAGCCTGACCGGAGACTATAATAACAATGAATTGTCAT
>JAMFSL010000176.1 GCA_026225275.1 Puia dinghuensis | reverse complement strand
ATGCTCAGCCAGGGAAGGTATGGGCTGGCTGCCGCTTCGGCCGGATCGATTGCAGCTTTTGGCGGCGGTCAGATCGGTCCACAAACAGAAGTGGCGACGGTGGATCTGTACAATGCCAAGACCGGAACCTGGACGACAAGTGCGCTTAGCGTTCCGCGGACGAGGCTGGCTGCAGCCGGAGCAGGTACAAAGATCGTATTTGCAGGCGGCCAGACCAACTCCAACGTGTATTCTGATGTTGTCGATATCTACGATACAAAAACAGCGCTATGGACTGCCGCTCATCTCAGCGCACCCCGGTACCTGATCACCGCCGCCATCGTGGGCAATCAAATCGTGTTTGCCGGAGGGTATAACACAAACGGTTATTCTGACGTAGTCGATATCTACGATGTTTCCACCGGCGAATGGTCGACCAGCCAGCTGCGGACCCCCTGTAAATATAGCGGCGCCGCCGCATCCGGAAATCTGATCTGCTTTCTTTCTTCCTTTAACCTGTCCGGCGCTTCAGATACGGTGGACATATATAACGCCAATACGCTGAACTGGACTTCGGCGGCTGTCTTATCCGATGAACGGTATACGCTATGCGGCGCGGCTATCGGCAGTCAGGTCATTACGCTGGGCGCTAACACAGATCAATCCGCGACCGCTTATTATTACCAATTGAAATAATCCGCCATATGAATCCTTATTTAATGGGAGATAGGTGTTAACGCTTAAATTCTGATTGGCAGCTAATTCGACACGGCGCTTAAAGGAGAACTCACGCCGGAAGGCGAACCTGGCTGGCGGAAGTCAATTTTAAAGCTTACCTTTTGTAGACTAATCATCGATGATCACTAATGATCCGCGATTCCTGGCAACACTTACTGTAGACTGTTGAAAGCCTTCTGCACTACAGACAAACGTTACTCATGAAAAAAATCTCCATCCTGATCGTAGACGATCACAGGCTAATCAGGGAAACCTGGAAAGCATTGCTGGATACAGTCGATTACATCGATATAATCGGATCATGCGGCGACGGGCAAAAGGCCGTCAAAATGGCGCAGCTTACAAAACCAGACATTGTGTTACTAGATATCAATATGCTTCCTGTAAGCGGGGTCGAAGTGTTGAAGATGATCCGTAAAATGTCACCTCTATCCAAAATAATTGTGGTATCCATGCATTCGGAGCCTGCGTATGCCAGGCAGTTGCTGCGACTTGGAGCAAAGGGATTCGTCACCAAGAATTCTCCGCGGGATGAATTGCTTGACGCCATTAATGAGGTGAGTAAAGGAAAAACATTCATCTGCAGAGAAGTTCGGAACAGCCTCAATGCGGAGATCATAAATAGCGACGGAGATGTGCCGGATATCAATCGTCTATCGGAAAGGGAACTCCAGATCCTGTCATTTCTGAGTGCAGGCGGCTCTTCGAAAGATATCGCGGCCGAATTAACGATCTCTTTAAAAACCGTAGCCGTACACCGGTATAATATTTTCAAAAAGATGAAGGTAAAAAATACGGCCGCCCTGATACGGTACATCAATTCCCACGAACCCGATTGGTAGGCGCAGCATCCGGTTAAGGACAACCTTTTTAAACGTTTGCAGCAAAAAATGCTAAGTGTTTTTATATAGTTTCGAAAGCAGCCGTTAGAAGTGCGCCGCAATAGGCAGGTAAGCCGGTCGCTTTCCAACGGAAAGGTTAAATTGAAGAACAAACCGTTAACCTTACCATTATGAGCCCAACATCCGCGGATTCAGGAATGCAGAAAACCGGAGTGCTAAAATACAAAAAGAGGATTCCGTCCGATCCTATCCTGCAGATGGCATTTGAAAATTCACTTCAGGCAAATATTATTTCCGTAGTCAGGACCGGGAAGATCATCAGGGTGAACAAGGCCGCTTGCAAATTGCTGGGATATTCAAAAAAGGAATTGCTAACCAGGAAGAGAGCGCATATTTTCCTGATCTCGGACGAAAATTACAAGGCAATGATCCTTCAGAGAATTGCCGAGGGAAGCGCTAAAGCCGATCTGTCGATCATTAGAAAAAGCGGCAAATTACGTCCTTGTGAGATCACTTCAGTTATCTTTAAAGACACCGACGGTGTTAATAAGTCGGTAACGACTATCGTCGACAGGACAGATCGATTGTCGGAACAGAAGAAAATCGACGATCACTCACAGGCCGACAATAACGATTGGATCAGATCCATCGCTAAAACGACTTACGATGTAACATGGGACTGGGATATGGCCACCAACATATTTTCCTTTGGTAAAAGTTATGAGAAGGTTTTTGGCTATAAATTACTTAAACCCAAACTGAGCCTTGAAGAATGGCTGGATCTTTTTCAAGCCAAAGAAAGCGCAATCATCAAAACCAGTATCAGCAAGGCGATCGAATCTGACAAAAAGACCTGGATAGACAATTGGTATTTTACTTGTCCTGATGGGACGCCCGCTCACGTCATTGTCCGGTCAAATATCGTAAGGGACAATGACGGAACAGCGATACGTATGATCGGAGTTATTCATGACGTCAGCAAGATGCAAGCATTAGAGGAAATACTTGACCGTGAGATCAGGATAAAGAAAAGCCAGATATCGGAGGCCGTAGATGAAGCGAAGGAAACGGAGAGATCGGATATTGGAAAAGAACTACATGACAATGTTAACCAGTTATTGGGCGCCTCTATGTTATATTTAGATATGGCCCGAAAGGATGTTGCAAACGGTGAGATATATTTAATCCATTCTTCGGAATACACATTTTCGGCTATAGAGGAGATCAGGAGATTAACCAAAAGATTAGTTACCGATACTATAAAGGATTTTGGGCTTTGCGGTGCCATCCGGCAAGCGGCCCGCGACACGATGTTGGCTCATCCGGTAAAAATACACATCGAGATTTCTGATACCGTAGAGAAGATGATGGGCGACAAATGCAAGCTGAACGCCTTCCGGATCTTTCAGGAACAGCTGAATAATATTCTAAAGCATTCAAGTGCGTCAGATATAAATATTAAAGTGTCAGATACCGGTCCAGGAGTCGTCCTATCCATCGCAGATAACGGAATAGGATTCGATCACAGTATGATGGCTAAACGGGAGGGTATCGGCATCAGAAATATTATCAGCCGTGCGGAATCATTTAAAGGGAAGGCTAAGTTCGTCAGCGCGCCCGGAAAGGGCTGTACATTAGTCGTTTCGTTTCCCATTACCAGGATCGATACTTGATTCATGCTTACCGCAATTGCTACCGGGAATTAGGGCTGCTGGCTCTAGGTTGGCCGAAACATAACCGATGCCAATAGAAAGTTTTTATTTCAAGAATTTCGTCACCGTAATTCTATCAGTTGTGGTTATTTTAAGCACATACAGACCAGTAGCCAGGGAAGCCACCGGGATTTCGACGGAAGCCGCAGTCGTAACGATACTGTAAGCGGCCACTTGATTTCCCGCCGCATTATAGAGCTGGATCTCTCTGATGGCCAGTCCGGCAGGGTTTCGAATAAAAAGTTGGACGGTCGCGGGATTGGGAAAGATCGTCAACGCGCTATTGTTGCTGGCGGCGGTCCTATCGATTGTAACGACATTGGAGTATGTGCTGTGACCATCGAGGTCGAGTTGCAGCAATCGGTAATAAATGAGCCCCTGACCGTGTGATGGGTCGATCCATTGATAGTGAAGCGGGATGGACGAATTGCCTGCGCCGGGAACCTCCCCAATGGTCGCAAAATGAGCACCGTCGCTACTTCGTTCAATCTGGAAAAGCTTATTGTTGGTCTCTTCTTCAGTCGTCCAGGTTAGTACTACCGTCCCGTTGGGGTCAGCAACAGCGGCAAAATCAACGAGCGTGATGGGCAGCACAATATTGCCAAATATTTGAAACTCAAATAAAGAATAACCATACATAGTTCCCCGGGTAAGGCCGTACATACGAACATATCGTCCTGAACCATTCACCGGGATGACGTTATTACTCGCAACGTTTTCATACACGGAATCCAGCGTGGTCCAAGTGATGGCATCGGGGGAAATATCGATGTTATAAGTGGCGCCATAGGCGGCTTCCCAATACAGGTTGACCTGACAAATATTGTAGGTGGTGCCCAGATCCACATAGATGTATTGCGGATCGCTAGAGGCGCTGCCCCAACGGGTCGTAAAATTTCCGTCGACGGCATTGGATGCCGGAAAACCGCCTTGAGTAGAAGAGACATAGGGGGTTTGATTGAGGGCCAGATTGTTATTGTTGCAGGTTCCCGGATAGCCGAATACCTGAAAGGCAAATAGAGAATAGCCGTAGGTTGTCCCGCGGGCCGTGCCATACATCATGACATACCGGCCGCTGCTGCCGGCGATGCTGATCTGATTTTTGTAAGAAGTGTTGCCGACAATGGTAGCGACGGTGGTCCAGGTAGAAGCGTCGTTAGACACCTGGATCGTAAAGTTCGCACCCAGGGCAGTTTCCCAATATAGATTGACCTGACACAGGTTATAAACGGCACCCAGATCAACGTAAATATATTGGGGATCGCTCCAGGCGCTGCTCCACCGGGTGTTGGAAGTGTCACCGTCGAAGGCTTGGGATGCTGGATAGGAAGCATTTTCCAGCGAGGAGGTGACCGCGGGGTGCCCGAAGGCCAGATCGATGGTATCGCACTGGGCATAGCCGGGAATACCCAGGCCTAGAAAAATGACGATAAATGAACAAACCAGTAATTTCATACTGTTTTATTGAGACATATTACTTACTGAGTTAGATATCTTATCGTGCCTTTGTAAAAGTAATTGACCATAAGCGAGTTTGACATGAGCAAAAATTATCAACCATTAACGGGCTAACCAACGGATGAAATATGAAAGGGCCATTTCTTTCGAATATCTATAGGGAAACCCGTAAGACCCGTGCAGGAGTTTTTTTAGCTTGCAGGGCATTTTGGTTGGCTTTTTTACTATATTGCTGTCCTATATATAAGGGGCTTGCTGTCATCTATGACCTAATATCCCGCCCTAATGGAAGTCAACTCCGCTTAGTAGCACGGTTTTCTCGCTAATCAGTCAATTTTATTGATGAAAGCTATTCTCATTGTCACTAATCAGTTGATTTTAGGGCAGCGCATCGCCGGTTATATAGGGTCTCGCCACCGGTTGTTCCCGCACACATTGGTTTCCCGAACAGGGGAGGCGCAAAAGCTCGCGGCGAGCATGCATCCCAAATTCATTGTACTGGATATGCATTTACTTGGGGTCGAAGGTCCACATATGATCGCCTCTCTGCACCGCGCTGCCAGGCCGGCCGGCATCATCCTCGTTTTGTCCGGCGATGAATCTCCTGCTTATATTCGTTACCTGCTGCAAACCCCGATCATCGGATTGCTCACCAGAAATTGTTCAATGAACGAATTCCTGGTTTCTTTTTCGGAAGCGGATCAACGCCATGTCTATGTCTCCCAGGACCTTCATTGGGTTGTCTCCCGGGAAGTTCAATGCGACGACGAAACACCCGGCATTTACGTTCTTTCCAAGAGAGAGCTGGAAGTAGCCAAGTTCGTTGCACAAGGTTATACCTCGGCTCAAATAGGCCAATCTATGGGTCTGTCCGCAAAAACCGTAGAAGTCCACCGGTACCATATTTTTAAGAAGCTAAAAGTCACCAATAGATGTAGTCTGATCAATCTGCTAAAGACGGCGTAGAAGTATGGGGAAACCCAGGGACTTAATGCTGGCGTAAATTTGGCGCTTTTAAAATTCATGAATATCACCCTCGAACAGGCCGAAAAAATTACCAAATAACCGGGTCACAGGCGCAATTCCGTATCTTACAGGTCGGTAAAATAGACGATATGCGAAGCTATACATTGACGTCGGAAGAAATCGCCCGGTATCATGAGCAGGGCTTTTTGGTTGTCAGGAATTTTTGCAGCCTGCCTGAAACAGATAAGCTATACGGCGTAGCGGTCAACGACCGGGCGATGATGTGTTCGGCTATCTTAGGTAGATGTAGTACCCGATGAGGCCATATTGAACTGGGAGGCGGAGTCATTAGCCGATGCCGACTTCCTGAAGAAGGAAAACGATCCGGCTCTGAAAGACACGGGTTGGGAACAGCAGATCAATCAATAGCTGCGGCTACGGACTTTAATTCCCCCGAATTCGAGGGAAAACTCTTACCCAATGCGTGCATTAACGCAGAGTAGCAAATGATTTATCCTTATAAGCAGGTTTTTGCAATTGCTCTTTAATTTCCGTGAAAATTTGGGTCGGGCCTTCAGCAGCGAACATATTGACAAGCCACGACGGCAAACTACCTGCCGGATCAACATGTAAGGTATATTCTACTTTGATTTGTCCGTTTTCCAGTGGTGTGATAATCCACAGGCCGGTAGCCTCTTTAATCCGCACCACGCCACGTTTTTGGGGTACCATATCCGGTGCAGTCGGACCTTCTATTGTTATAACTTTAGTCTGAGGATCCTGGGAAACGATGAGGTGAGCCACAAAATCACGGTTTGGTACCGGCCAGGGCATACTTACTTCTGAATAATAATAGAGTTCCGATGCGGAAACCTGTTTTATCAGCGTACTCGATTTGACGTGGTACATCCAATTTGCACCGGTGTTGACGTCCATCAATAAAGCGGCCAGTTGTCTTGGCGTTGCGTTAAAGATACCTATTACTCTCAGCGCTTTTATTTTTGAGTCGGGAACGTTTTTAGTGTATACTTTAATGCCTTCTTTTTCGGAGTTTAATGTCCATTCGGTTTGTGCGAATACGGGCTTTTGTATTTCTGAAAGCAGCAGTATCGCGAGGAGTAACTTTTTCATTTTATTTAATTATCGATATCATTAAGGGATAATTTTCGATGGTAGTTGATGAGCTTTAGCATTACCTCCATGGCAATGTCATAGTTTTTTGCGCCCACTACCTTTTTATATTCCAGTTCAAGGTGATCCATTTGGGCCGAGATATGGTTGTAAAACCTGACACCGCTTTCTGTCATTGAAATCATCATCGACCGCCCGTCATGCGCGCATTTTACGCTGATTACCAGGTTCAGGTCTTCCAGTTCTTTGATGATCTTACTGGCAGCCTGTTTGGTGATACCCAGACCTGCCGCAAGGTTTGCATTAGAAATGCCTTTGGTGCCAATCCCCATAAATAGAGGCAGGTGAGAATTGTTGAATCCTTTAAGATCGGAATGGCAAAGCTCGGTGCAATACCAATCGTCAGAAAGACGCTTTAACAGATAAAATACCCTGACCGTATTTCTCTTTATATCTTCTGTTTTAACGTCCATTTTAGTATCAGTTTACAACAAAGGTAAACCAAGTTGACCATATAGTCAAATAAGTTGACTATTTTTTTAGATTCACGCCCGGGCCTGTTTTAGCCTCGAATGATGGTAAAATGACAATCCAAGGGGGGAATTGCGCCTAAGGCTGGCCGGCAAGGGCGACTAGTGCATTAATTCCGCGAGTTTGCTTTCCAGAAGCTTACCCCGAAGATTTTTAGCAATAATCCTTCCGTTCTTATCCAGCAGGAAACTGTTGGGAATCGCGGTTACGGTATACAACGCCGCCACAGGGCCTCCATAACCATTCAGGTCGCAGACATTTCCCCAGGTATATCCATCCTGGCGAATGGCGCCCTTCCACTGTGTAGTATTTTTATCAATGGAGACACTTAATATCGAAAATCCTTTATCCTTATATTCGTTGTATAACCTGACTAATGTAGGACTTTCTTCCCTGCAGGGAGCGCACCATGAAGCCCAGAACTCAACAAGTGTGTATTTACCGCGATAGCCTTTCAAATCGATTTTCTTACCTGCCGTATCGGTTGTAACAAAACCTGGCGCTATAGCACCGATTGCAATTCGTTTAGTAGCATTGACCTTATTCACCAGTTGCCGGGTAAGATCATCATGTGGATATTTTTGCTGAAAGATCGATACCATCTGATTCATCAGCGCAGTATCCTTATCAGAATCCCAGCGTATGCTATGGTGAATCGCAGCAAGTGAGTTAATGAAAAAGGGTTGTTCCACCCATTGCGCCAATTCCGCTTTATAATTTTGAGATGCCTTCTCATGCTCCACATTCCAATATTCTATTTTTTCTTTGTCACCGCTTTTAACCGCAACTGCTGAGGAATCATAGGTACGTTTTAAATACTTATTGAATACCTTTTTCCTGTTCGCTTCATAATCAATCAGATATTGTGTTTCCACTGAGCCCGTAACCTGAATGGAGTCTTTGCCGATTGTAAGGTCAATTTTGTCGCCAGGTTTAGCCAATACCTGAACAAGACTTGAATTATCTACCCCCAGATCATAAATTTCAGGCTCTCTTAACGCAATGGTCAGGGTAAATTTACCATCCGGCGTGATCGTGCCTTCCTGCACGACTTTGTCATTCCGGGTTTCATAATCGATCAGGGTCAGTTTGATGGATTTGCCGAAATACGCCTCCGGCAATGTGCCAGTAACGATTGCCTGTTGCGCAGATACACCCATTGATACCAATAGAAAAATAATGAGCGGGCTAATCACCACTTTTCCTTTTGTCCGGCCTGCCGCTATCGCATCATATGCCGCTGAAACGGTATCCAGCGTATAAGATGTTTTATCCATTACAGGCATTAATTTCCCGCTTTCCGCCAATGCAGTAGCCGACCGCAGAATATCACCATGATGTCGCCTGTACTCCCCGGATATTAAAGGATATAAAGTAAAAACCCCAGAATAGGTCGCGCCTCTGAAAGAAAGCGGCGCCAAAGCATGACTGCCCCAGCCTAATATGCTGACCACATGGCCGGAGTATCGCTTAACCGCTTTGAACGAAGCATCCAGTACAGCGCCGCCCACGGTGTCCAAAATAATGTCAAAACCCTCGCCCTGAGTATATTCCTCAACATATTCCTCCACCGTCGTACTCTTATAATCGATAGCCGTAGCCCCGTATGACCTGATCAAATCGTGGTCGGCAGGACTGCCAGTGGCAAAGACTTCCGCCCCGAAGGCTTTGGCAAGCTGGATACCGACATGGCCAACGCCCCCGGCGCCCCCGTGGATCAAAACAGTTTTACCGACATTGACTTTAGCCCTGTCCACCAGACCTTCCCATGCCGTGATAAAAATCAATGGCAGGGCTGCGGCCTCCTGCATGCTCAGGTTGCGGGGTTTGAGCGCCAGCAGATCGGCGTCTACCGCGGCGTATTCCGCCAAACTACCCTGGATGCCCGCAATGCCGCCGGTCATTCCGTATACCTCGTCCCCGGGTTTAAATCCGGATACGCCTTCGCCGACGACCTCGACGGTTCCGGCCATGTCGATGCCGATGATGGCTGGTAACTTTGGTTGGGCATGGGCAGCCTGGCCGGCGATAATTTTCAGGTCGAGCGGATTTACCCCACTGGCCATGATCTTAACCAATACCTCTCCCCTGCCGGCTGTCGGTTTTTCCCGATCCTGTAACTGATACGGCGTATTAAATTCATTCAAGATCAATGCTTTCATATTGGGATAGTTTTTTATTGCGGTAATCCCTGCATAAACGCCAGGATATCCCCGCCTATCTCTTCATAATGCGTCTCGAGGGCGAAATGGCCGGTGGCATATAATTTCACGATGGCATTCGGGTCATCTTTTTTGAATCCCTCGGCACCAGCTGGCCCAAAATAGGGATCTTTACTGCCCCATACTGCCAGCAGCTTCGGCTGGTATTGTCTGAAATACGCCGCGAATGCGGGGTACAGCTGCACATTTGTCCGGTAATCCAGGATCAGGTCTAATTGTATCTCGACATTACCCGGCCGTTCCATCAGGTGATGATCCAGCTCAATGGCTTCCGGCGCTATCAGTGTCGGGTCGGACGCCCCCTGCCGATATTGAAAGTTGATGCCGTCGAGGGTAAAATATTTCCTCAGCGCATCCCTGTTAGGTTTCGTATCGTGTTCCCAGTAGGCCTTTACCAGGCCATTACTCCAATCAAGCAGTCCCTGTTCATAAGCGTTCCCATTCTGCGAGATGATGCCCGTGATCTTTTCAGGATTGGCCAACGCCAGCCTTAATCCGACAGGGGCGCCATAATCAAAAATATAGATGGCGAAGCGTTTGAGGCCCAGGGTCTCGATAAAGTCCTGCATGGTCTTCGTCAGCTGTTCAAATGTATAGTGGTATTCTTCACGGGATGGCATTTCCGAAAAGCCGAAGCCGGGCAGGTCGGGAGCAATAACGTGATATTGCTGACTTAAAATGGGAATCAGGTTCCTGAACATAAAGGACGAGGTGGGATAGCCGTGCATCAGCAAAATGACCGGAGCGTCCTTTGGCCCGGCCTCGCGGTAAAAGATCTTTACGCCACCGGCTTCGATCGTCGCGTAATGAACGGGTTCATTTTTCATTGTGTCGGTTTTTAATGGAACGCT
>JAMFSL010000175.1 GCA_026225275.1 Puia dinghuensis | reverse complement strand
GGCTGTCTGCAGTTCGGCGCCGCCGACCTGCTGGGTCGAGTAGGTCAACGATTTCTCGGAACGTTTGATCCCGAGGGCGGTGACGACGACTTCGTCCAGATTTTTGTTGTTGGTAGTCAATTCGATGGCCAGTTCGCCATTATCCGTAATGGCGATCTCTTTGGAGGTATGGCCTACATAGGAGAAGGCCAGTACCTCTCCTTTGGCAGCTTCGAGGGTGAAGCGGCCTTCGGCGTCGGTGCGCGTGGTCCTGGAGGATCCTTTGGCCGTCACGGTGACGCCTGCCAGGGGCTGACCTGTCTCATCCTTGACAATCCCTTTGATAGGGCCGGCAAAGCCGGGGATGCCTGCATGGGAGAGCAAGGGGATGAGGAGCATCAGGAATAGGAATTTTCTCATTTGCATCAGTTTTTGGTTGTTAATATTTAAAGCTTTCGTTCGCGATTTGGGCGCCGGCCGGTCTTTAGGCGGAGGGCGGGTTACGTCGAGCCGACCGTTTTTTCGGCAAGTTTCATAAGGTGCGGTCGAGTTCAACGGTCGGGTTCATAGGTCAGGTTCATAGGACAGGTTCATAGGTCAGGTTCATAGGAGGCTGCCGGTTGGCGAGCCGGGTTACCGGGTGCTCACTGCGTACAGTGAGTGATAGCCGGTGATGTACAGGATATCAGGATCTTTCGGGCCGATGGTGACGCCGGTAGGTCGTTCGGGCACTTTAATCAACTGCGTCTGTTTGCCTGCTGCATCGTATTTATAGATTTGTCCGGCTGCGATATAGACATTCCCCGTCGGGTCCGTCGCAGAGGCAAACTCACCTCTCTCGGCGAATGGCGTGAGATCCGACAGGTAACCTTCGCGGCTGACCTGCAGCCGGACTGTGCGGCCGTCATATTCATCGGCGGTATACAGTGGCTGGCCGGGATGAGCCGGGGCCAGTGCTGTAGAGCGGGCCAGGTCATATACCACCGGGATGATCGTATGACCATCGGGTGCGAGGAAGCATTCCTGCGCGCGGTTGACGGAGACCGTGGTAAAGTCGTGAAAATCGCGCCAGCGGTGAGCGGGGTATAGTGCTGTATACAGTGGGTCGATGCTGCCCATCGGGACCTTTGGCAGCAGTTGGATCGTCTCGTCGGGATTGTCGGGATCGATAGCGTAGGCCCAGGTAGCGAAGCCGGAGTTACCCCAGCCGCTGAAAGAGGTGCCGGATGCATCGGCAGGGTTTTCGAATGTTTCTTGTCTGCCATTGATGAGGTGACCGGATTGAGGAATATATTTAAAGACCACGAGCAGGTTATCTTTTTGATCGCAAGCTAGGGAGAGCGGCTCCCAGGGGTAATCTGCGATCAGCGAGAGGTGGCTCGTGGAGGGGGACCAGCGGTAGATGCGGCGCATGCGGGATTCACAGAAATAGATGTTGCCTTTGCTGTCGGTGCAGATGCTTTGGGCGAATTCGAAGCCGGTGGCGAGTTGGCGGATGGAGGACGCCGTCGCCAAGGGCTTTGGCGCCTGAGAGAGGGATGAGATTTGGGAACCGGCTGGGGCGGGTTCGTCGCCGATATAGAGGCGGGCGAATTCCCAGGGGCGGATCTCTGTGTTGTTGTCTACGTCGTACAGCGGTGCGGTGGTTGTGAATTTTGTCTGGCTATAGTTGTGGACGTTGAGTAATTCGATGTGATGGCCGCCCCATTTGCGGATCGACCAGGGATAGGGTTTGTTCACCCGGATCACCCGGAACATATAGAGATTGGCGAAGACCATATCGTTACAGTCCTGCAGTTCCAGGGGTTGGCATTCGGAGCTTTCACGGCTTTCCTCTTCCAGCTGAAGCGCATATACTTTCCAGTTAGCCACCCGGTTGAAGCGGATCTCATTTCTGACATGATGTTCGACCGACAGTGCGTAGATGCGGCCGGGTGTGGCGGTACGGGAGATATAGACGCCGGCGAGGGCGTCGGTATTAGCGGTCCAGATGTCTTTGAAAGTGCCGCCGCCGCCGTTGGTGATCCAGAGGCTCCAGTATTGGGAGTCCCAGTTGGTAGGGCCGCCTTCGCTAAGGCTTCGGCGGTCGAGGGCCGGGGTAGATGCGGGCGAAGGGGTGGTGGATGCGGCGATGTTTTGTGCGGCGGGGGTGGGGGTGGGTGCGGCGGAGCGTTCGGGCCGGGAAAGGTTGCCGTGGCCGCCGATGAATTTGACGTCCCCCAAAAAAGACTTATCGCCTGCCATCCACTTGCAGGCGACGGCCCGGGCATTACCAGAGCCGGTAGCGAGGCCGATACCGCTGACGATATTCGTGCCTCCGGAGGGGGTCTCCAGCAACGGCACGGGGCCGCCGAAGCCACCGAAAGGCGCTGCATTGTCAGCCAGCCGCAGCTGGGTAGCGATGGGATTGAGGCCGATGAGGACCGTATTGGGCCGCAGGTGTAAGGTAGCACTGATACGATACCAGCCCTGGGGGATATAAATGACGGGATAGTGGTCGATGGCGTCCTGCAGGATTTTTGTATCATCCGTCACTCCGTCACCTTTGGCGCCGAGCGATCGCAGGTTAGTCCAGGTATCCATGGGCGGGAAGGCGGGGATGTCCGAGGCGACAGGAGCAGGCAGTGACGACAGGGGCTCTATCTGCCAGGTCGCTGCAAAGTCGGGATCTGCCTGCCAGCCGTTCATCTGGAGGCCATCGGTAAAATTCTTCACCGAGTAGAGCGAGCCGGTGCCGGCAATCTGTCTGCCGCTGTGTTTGTAGGCCACCAACAAAGGTGTATTTCGACAGACGATATTGCGCAGGTTGACCTGGTTGAAGGCATTATTTTCATCACTAATGCGGATAGCGGCGCCTGTGATGCCGTCGAAGCGGCAGTCTTCCATGAACAATTTCTCTGAGTAGTTCGAATCGATGTCGATCACTGCAGGGACATTGCGGGCAGACATGCGGACGATCGTCAATCCTGCCTCATGGGTGCGGATAGCAGCGTGGCGCTGGCCTTCGAACCAGGTATCGACCATCATAAAGGCCCAGCCGGGGGAAGGTTTTGTCGTATAAATGCCATAATCGCCCCCGAAGAAGCGGACATCTTCCATTTCGTTACCCACGTCAAAGAGGCCGGCCTTGCCTGCACCAATATTGATATCGACATGCTCAATGAAGCTATGTTGGGCGAAGTGGCCCCGAAGGGCTACGGCGCAGGGATTACCATCCCCGATCCGGATATTGACATTAGACAGTGCGCTGTAAAAGGTGGAGGCGCCGGCATCATAGATGGGCTGGTCCGGGCCGGAGAGGTTGTTGACGAACCAAAATACGTATTTGGCGTGGCCTTTATCCGCAGGATCGGCGGTCTGGAAGCCGGGGGCGTTCTTAGCAAGGAGGAAGAGCGGTCTTTCTTTACCGTAGCCGATCACGCGGACAGCGGTAGGGATATAAATCGTCTTCGAAATGAGATATTTTCCTTCGGGAATGAAAAGGATGCCGAAATTGTTGCGGGACTTAACTTCGCGGATGGCAGCCTGGAGGGCGTCCGAGACGTCCATGGTGCCGTCGGTCCTTATATTGAATCTTTCCGGGGTGAAATAGACCGCATCGGGATCTTCGGGGCGAAGGGGGAAGAAGGAGTGGCCGGTCGCCTTCGCCGAGGCTTCGGCGACCAAAGGGTTGGCAGGCTGGGGACTGGTAACGGTGGGACAGGCGATCGTGGGACAGGCGATGGCCAGGAAAGGCATCAGCAATGCAATAATAATAATATGGCCAGACCTCTTCATTCAGTCAAATCTAAAGGTCCCGTCTATCGACTGTTATTTTGGAGACCCTACTTAACCACTACCGCTAAAAAAAGGCTAAAAAGGACCATATTTGGGTTTTAGTAGTGGTAATGTAGTGGGTAAAAAATAGCAATTGATGGCTCATTAGCGGATTATTGTATTGCACTAGTCAAAAGGACAAGGCATGAATACCAAGACAAGAAAATTTCTGATTGCTACACACGGGGCCCTTGCGGGTGGCTTTCGGTCCTCCCTGGAGCTGATTGCCGGAGTAGGGGACTCCGTTCACCTCCTACAGGCGTATCTGGATGAATCAAGTCCACCGGTGGACGAAGAACTGGCCCGTATTCTTGCCGGGGCCGGAGTCGACGAGGAGTGGGTGGTCTTTTCCGACCTGTTGGGAGGCAGCATCACCAATCAATTAGTACAGGCGGCCGCCGGGAAAGATGTCCATATTATAGCAGGCTTTAACTTACCCCTGTTGATTGAGATCGTGCTGGCCGATCCGGAGGAGCCGATTGCCGGCATTCTGGAAGCGGCTATCGGCAAGGCCAGGGAGCAGCTGGTCTATGTGAATTCACTCATCAACTTGAAAAACGATAGTGAAAATGCTTAAATTGATCCGGATCGACGATCGGCTGGTGCACGGGCAGGTGGCTTTCACCTGGACGCCTGCATTGGGCATCGATTGTATTATAGTGGCCAATGACCGTTCCGCGGGCGACGAGTTCCTGAAAATGACGATGGGTCTGGCCAAGCCGGCGGGGGTCAGGTTACTGATCAAGACCGTGGGGGAGACTCCGGCCTGCCTTCAAGAGCCCAAAAACAAATCTGGCAACATCTTATTAATTATAGAATCCGTGAAAGACGCTCATGCCCTCTGCGCCAAACTGGCTGAGATCAAGAGCATCAACTTCGGCGGGATCCGGACGAAAGCGGGAGCGAAGCCGATATCGAAAGCGATTTCTCTGACGGATGCCGAGATCGTCCTTGTACGGGAGTTATTGGAGAAAGGAATAGAGCTGGAAGTAAGACAGGTCCCTACTGATAAAAAGCAACTGGTCGAAAATTTAATCTGACGTGCAGCTAACCTATCTGTTTATTACGCTGATCATTGTATTCGGGCACTGCGAAGATTTCCTGGGCACGACCCTGCTGAGCAGACCGCTCGTGTTGGGGCCATTGGTGGGACTGGCATTGGGCGACCTTCACCAGGGCATCCTGATCGGGGCTTCGCTGGAACTGATCTTCATGGGTAATATTAAGGTAGGTGCGGCGATACCGCCGGATGTGGTGACGGGGGGAGTGTTAGGAACCGCTTTTGCGATCCTGTCGGGCAAAGGGGCAGCGATCGCTCTGGCACTGGCTGTGCCGATCTCTATCCTGGCAGAGATGTTACTGAGCGCATTGTTCGTTTTCCGAAGTACGTTCAATAAGGCATTCGCGTCTTACGCGGAAGAAGGAAATTACCGGAAAGTGCAACGGTTGCATATTTTATCCGGGCTAATGAAACCTTTGCTGATGGGGTTGATCGGCTGGCTATCCCTGCAATTGGGGGCTGGGGTGATGAAATCCGTGCTGGATCATATTCCGGGCTGGGTGAATGCCGGGCTACAGGTGGCGGGCAATGTGCTGCCGGCGTTGGGGTTTGCGTTATTAATGAATTTATTGTTCCATAAGAAAGTGGCTCCCTATTTTTTCCTGGGGTTTGTACTGGCGGCGTGGATGAAGCTGCCGGTGATCGCTATCGGGGTGTTGGGGGTGATCATTGCGTTCCTGGTGACGAATAATATGCCGGGGGCGGAGGGCGAGGAGGATACGGAGGCGGAGGGCGAGGGGACCGGGGATGAAGTGGGTGCGGGCCTTGCGGGCGGAGGCATGGCGAGTGAGGGTGGCGGGGTGGCGGTGGCGGTGGGGCCGCGGCTGACGAATGGAGATCTGCGGCGGATGTTCTTCCGCACTATGGCATTGGAAGCTAATTTCAATTTCGAGACCTGGCAGAATACGGGCTTCGCCTTTAGCATGCTGCCGGCGTTGAAAAAACTATATCCGAAGAAAGAGGCCATGGCTGACGCTTTGCGGCGGCATTTGCAGCTCTTCAATACCAGCACCTATGGGTCGACGCTGATCGTCGGATTGACGGCGGCGATGGAGGAACAGAAAAGCCGGGATGTGGATTTCAATTCCGAGTCGATCAATTCAGTGAAGCTGGGGCTGATGGGTCCGCTGGCGGGCGTATTCGACTCTCTGTTCTGGGGAACATTGAAGGTCATCGCAGCGGGGGTCGGTACATCACTGGCGCTGAAGGGTCATTTGTCTGGTGCGATACTGTTCATACTTTTGTTCAACGTACCGCATCTGCTGTTGCGTTACCAGCTGACCTTTATCGGTTATCGGGCAGGGACGCGGTGGTTGCAGCAGCTGGCGAGGACGCATGTGATGGACAAGCTGACCTATGGCGCCAGCATACTGGGGCTGATGGTTGTAGGAGCGATGCCGGCCACGCTGATGTCTATCCGAACGCCGCTGGCTTTCGGGGACGGAGATGCAGGATCGGGCTTACAGGGAATATTGGACAGTATTGTTCCCGCAATTTTGCCATTGGGGCTGACGTTTCTCGTCTACTATTTTATCAAAAAAGGGGTGAAGACCACCTATTTATTACTGGGACTGGTGGGGTTGGGATTTGTAGGGAGTGTGCTGCATCTTTTTGTATGACCATCATGAATATCGTTCATCAATTACAGGGTATAGGAGTTTCGCCGGGCATTGCGATCGGTCGCGCCTGTGTGATCCGGCAGTTCGAACCCGGGATAACGGGAGAGACGTTAGCCGATGAAGCTGCCGTTGAAAGGGAAATAGCGCTATTTCGGGAGGCTGTCGGACGGTCTATGGAAGAGCTTATTTTGCTGATGGCCGGGGCGGAGACGGCAGTAGAGGAGATCCTGGGAGTGCAGGTGGAGATGCTGCACGATCCGATGTGGGAAGGGGAAGTGTTGTCGAAGATCGGGACGGATAGGAAAAATGCGGGTGATGCGGTGTTGGAAGTAACGCAGGATCTGGTGAATACGTTTGGGAGTATGGAGGATGAATATTTGCGCGCGCGGGCGGCGGATATAGAGGATATCAGGAAGAGGGTTATGAGGTATTTGAGGACCGGGGCGGCTGGGACGGTCGAAGGCTGGGCAGACCATTTCGTGGGAGTGCACGAAATGGTCGGGAGGGATGAACACGATGGAGTGAGTGATGCTGCAGCGTTTGCTGACCAAATCCTGGTTGCTATGGATCTTAGTCCTTCGGATCTGATTGCACTGGATATCAGCCGGGTGATTGGGTTTGCCACGCGGACGGGGGGAAAGACGTCACATGCTTCGATCGTTGCGCGGCTGAGGGGGATAGCGGCTGTGGTTGGCTGTGGCGAAGGGCTTGATTTTATAGTGGATGGTGACAGGTTGGTATTGGATGGTGTAACGGGCATCCTGTTGGTGAATCCTGCGCCGGACGTAGTAGAGCAATATGTCGAGAAAAGGAAGGAGCAACTGGCCACCACACGATTTCTTCAGTCCCTGAAAGGCAAGGAGGCGATCACGACGGATGGAATAGCGATCCATTTGTCAGCCAACATTGGCAGCATTGAAGACATGGAACAGGCGCTGGAGTATGGTGCGCAGGGGGTGGGCCTTTTGCGGACGGAGTTGCTATTCATGCAAAGCAACAGTCTGCCCACGGAAGAAGAGCAATTCATTTTCTATAAAAACATATTGGTCCGGGCGGCGGGGCGGCCGGTCACGATCCGGACGTTGGATATCGGCGGCGATAAAGCGCTGCCCTATTTGCCATTCCCCAAAGAAGACAATCCGTTTCTCGGTTACAGGGCTATCCGAATCAGTCTCGATCGGAAAGATCTCTTCCTGACCCAGGTGAAAGCTATTCTCCAGGCGAGCGTATTTGGCGAATGCCGCATTTTGCTGCCGATGATCGGGAGTGTGCAGGAGCTTCGCCAGGCAAAGGCATTGATAGCCGAAGCAAAGGAGGATCTGACCAGGCAACAGCTGGCCTATGATGCGGATATAAAGACAGGGATCATGATCGAAATACCTTCGGCCGCTATCATGGCGGACCAACTGGCGAAGGAGGCCGATTTCTTCAGCATCGGCACGAATGACCTGATTCAATATACGCTTGCGGTAGACAGGATGAATGAAAAGATCAAAGCGCTATACGATCCTTTTCATCCGGCGGTGCTGAGGTTGATCCGGAACGTGATAGAGCAGGGGCATCTTAATGGTCTGCCGGTAGGAATGTGCGGGGAACTGGCGGGAGATCCGCAGGCCACTTTATTGCTACTAGGCATGGGGTTGCAGGACTTTTCGATGAATGCGCCTTTTATTCCCGTGGTTAAAAATATCATTTTGCAGAGCAGCATGGCTCTGGCCAGAGCTGTTTGTGCCAAAGAGATGGACAACATTATATGATCACCAAAGACTATATTATCCGGGCTCCGGAAGGTATCCATGCACGACCGGCGGCTGCGCTGGTGAAGCTGACGCGCCAATTCAAGGCCGTCATTCAGCTGCAAAAGGGAGAGAAGAAGGTGGCACTGAACAGCCTTTTGAATTTGCTCTCGGTAGGCGCCAAAGGCGGCGATACGATATCGCTGTTTATTGAAGGGGAAGATGAGGGCGTTGCTGCGGATGCAATGGACCGGTTTTTTAACGATTTGAAAGAATAACTAATTATGAGAATAACGATCACAGCCAACGAGCAGCAATTCGACGAGACAGCTGCCTGGCGTATTATCGCACAGATGCTGGAAAAACCGAATGCTGTCATCGGTCTCTCTACGGGGCAGACGACGATCGGGATGCACCGGATCGTATCGGATATTCATTCCCGGAACCCTTTTGATGTTTCGCGGGTGACCCTTTTCAATGTAGACGAGCTGACGAATTTACCCCGGGAGTATGCAGGCAGCTGTTATACCATGATCCTGACTCAGCTGGCAGGTCCATTGGGTATTCCGGAAGAGAACTTTATCATGCCCCCTACCCTGTCCGATGATTTTGCGGCGGAGGCGAGGCTATTCGAAGAGCGGCTGGCGGCACGCGGCGGCGCGGATCTGCAGATGCTGGGTATCGGCAGTAACGGGCATATCGGCATCAATCAACCGGGTACTCCTTTTGAGAGTGAAACGTGGGTATCTCCTATGGACCCTGATTTCGAAGCCAGGGTAAGAAGGGAGACACAGGTGCCGGAACATATTGTATTAGGAGGATTGACGCGGGGCATCCGAAATATCATGCATACGAGAAAACTGGTGTTGGTGGCCAAAGGCGCACATAAAGCGGAGATTATCGAGAAAGCGATCCTGGGGCCGGTAACAACGGATATTCCTGCGTCCGTCGTTCAATTACATCCGAATTGTGAGATTTTGCTGGACGCCGCAGCTGCAGAAAGGATTGCGGGGCGGATTGGCGCCAGGGGATGAGGATTTTAACTGACCTTAGAAGAGCAACAAGTGGCAACTCATGGCCACAAGCACACCCAGCAGGAAGGCTGCCAGCAGGCTCATGATTGAGATGTTGTTTTCGGAGGTCAGTTTCACGTAGATGCGTCGCATGATTTTTCGATTTTAATATAGTAAGACAATCGTTATGCCAGTGGTATACCGTTGATTATCAATCAATTACAATCTATCGTTCGTCCCGGAATGGGACGGATAATTTTTTTTGGGAAGAGGTTCCGGGATAAGACCGGACAAAATCACAGAACGGACGTATCGAAACCGGACAGTCAATAGGGCAAAGTCTGTTGCAACTATTTGGTTTATAAATGGTTACAACTTTGGCATTTTGTTCGATGATATTCTCGGAATCAAACTGACATCATGTATCGCAACTATATCGTTACTGCCCTTCGGCATCTCTTTCGCCACAAAACCTATTCATTCATTAATATTGCCGGGCTCAGCTTTGGGCTTGCCTCTGCCATGCTGATCCTGCTTTTTATCAAGGACGAGCTCAGCTATGATCGCTTTCACCAACAAGGTAACCAGATCTATCGGGTAGTGCGGCGGATGTACAATCCCGATGGAAGTGTCTTTGCCACCGATGGCTATAGCGGGATGGCAGAGGGTCCTGGATTCGCCGCCGGCATCCCCGGGATAAAAGGATTTGTGCGCATTATCAATAACTACCAGGATATCAGGAAAGGAACCGATATACAGAGCCAGCAGATCCTGCGGGTCGATAGCAATTTCTTCACTACTTTTTCCTTTCCGCTGATTGCGGGCAACCCGTCGACAGCGCTTAGACAGCCTCATACTCTTGTCATCACCGAAGATCTGGCGCGGCGTCAATTCGGGACGACCGATGCCGTCAACAAGACCATGCTGATAAAGACGGATGGTGGCTTCCAGCCTTATACTGTGACGGGGGTGGCCAGGAACTGTCCGGAGAATTCCTCGATAAAATTTGAAGCCGTTACCCCGGTCGATGAAAAGGTGGCTGGGGTCAGTCCACTCAATCGCTGGTTCGATGTCTATCTGAATACCTTTCTCGTCCTTGCCCCGGGCGAAGATGTCCGGCAGGTCGAAGTGCAGATGAAGCGTATCTATGATCGAGAGGGAGATGTGATCAGGGAAACCGCGAAAGAAAAAGCTCCCCGCAAGTCGTGGAATCAGTATTTCCTGGATCCGCTGTTCGCGATGCATCTCAGCAAGGACTATCCGCCTATCGACGGATTGTCGGATGCCAGCAATCCGGTGTTATCGTATATCCTTTCAGGGATCGCCCTTTTCGTTCTGTTGATCGCCTGTATTAATTTTGTCAATCTGACGATTGCCCGTAGTCTGCGGCGTGCCAAGGAGATCGGTATCCGCAAGGTCATCGGGAGCAGCCGTCAGCAACTGATCATCCGGTTTCTCGGCGAATCCTTTTTTCTTTGTTTTATCGCTTTTCTCCTGGCCATTGGACTGGTGCAACTACTGTTGCCCTTGTTCAATACTCTGTCGGGCAAAATGCTTTCGCTGGAATATTTGTCGGGCGGCTGGATGATTGCCGGTTTTTTGGCTTTATACGTTGTTACGGCCCTTGCCGCCGGCTTTTATCCGGCGATCGTCCTTTCCGGTTACGATCCCGTCAAGACACTTTACAACCGGTTTTCATTTGGCGGTCACAACCTCCTGCAGCGCGGGCTGGTTACGTTGCAGTTCACGCTGGCGTCCTTTCTGATCATCGCTACGGGCATCATCGCCGCACAATTCAATTTTCTGATCAAGCAGCCGCTCGGCTATGACGACAAGAACCTGGTGCTCGTCAACGAAGGGTGGATGCAGACCGGACAATTCGGGCATGTTGCCGAAGCGCTCCGTCGCTCCCCCGACGTCACAGGAGTGAGTGGCCGCAATCTTGGGTGGGATAATGAACAGGCCAGACCCGAAGGGACGGATGCCGAGGTCAACACAACTATCGAGACGGTAGATGCAGGCTACCTACCCTTGTTGGGGATACCCATCATCGCCGGGCGTAATTTCTCGCCCGGGGAACCTGCCGATTCCGGGCTGTCTGTCCTCGTCAACGAGACCTTTGTCCGCGAGGCGGCCTGGAAAGAGCCGATCGGAAAGACGATCCGCCTTCCTATGGATAGCAACAAGTTGGTGAGGGTGATCGGCGTGCTCAAGGATAATTATTTCCAGCCGCTGAATGTAAAGATCAAGGCACAGATCTTTTCGCTTACCCTGGGCCGGGGGATTGCCGGCTTTTTCATAAAGATCAGACCGCATAGCGAGGCATCGGTGTTACCGTTCATTGAAAAGACTTTTAAGACCCAGCTGCCACTCAACCCCTATAGTTTCTATTTCAAGGATAACGAGAACAGGTGGAACTATGAGACGGAGAGGAAGTGGAAGCAGATTGTTGAATTTGGGGCCGTGATCACCATTCTCATCTCGGCTGTCGGACTTTTTGGGCTGTCTGTCTTTGCCGCCGAGAAGCGGGTAAAAGAGATTGGCATCCGCAAGGTGCTGGGCGCCTCTGTGAGTGGCCTCGTGGCCGGGCTTTCGCTGGATTTCGTCCGGTTGGTGGTGGTCGCTTTGCTGATCGCCCTGCCGGTCGCCCGGCTCGCCGCGGATAAATGGCTGGCCAATTATGCCTATCACGTGACCTTGAATGTCTGGCTTTTTGCGGGTACGGCGTTGCTGGTCATGGGAATTGCCATCGTTACGGTCGGCATCCAGGGCTTAAAAGCAGCGATGGCTAACCCGGTGAAGAGTTTGAGGGCTGAATAGAAAGGGGGATCACTCCGCATTCATGGCGGTGAGGGCCTGCAGGAACCAGGCGGCGTGGGGGATCCATTGTTCGGTCCAGCGCCATTCATTGCCGTCGTCGCTGGTGCGGAAGTCGATGCCGCTGCCATCGCCATTTCCTTTCATGCCGGTGATACCGTTGGAGATGCCGCCGGTTTCCGAGCCGTGGCCGAAGCTGGAATGCATATAGGGGACGTTGCGGGCGCCGAATCCGTACATGAAGCAGATCGAATAGGGGTTGCAGCCGAGGATCCAGGAGAACTGGTGGTCGGCGTAGACCGAGAGGGAGTCAGAGAAGGCGGGGCCGGTGGTGAGGGATGATCCGGCAGCGGAAGCGGAAACCAACCGGCGACCTTCGAGGGCAGCGGTAGCGAGGGAGCCGAGGCGGGCATTTTCGCCTTGCCACCACCAGCCGGTCTCATTATCGTGGGGAATGAAGAATCCATCTTTTACTGAGTCCTTATATAGAAAAGTCTGACGCGCATAGCCGAAGGGGTTATCGACTTCGGCGGTTACGCGAAGATTGTATGCCAGGGCCTGGCGGATGATAGTCAGCGTCTGGCTGCGGCGGGCGGGGTCCGATTCCTTATCGAGATAGCGGATCAAGGCAACGACAGGCAGGCCGGCATCGGAAGCATGCCAGAAAGGGCGGCGGCCATCGTCGGCCCTGAAGTAGCCGGCGGGTGTGAGGCGGGCCGCGAGGTTGGCGGCGCGCAGCCGGGCCTGGTCACCATAATAGCCGCTGTCGGTAGCGATCCACAATTCCGTCGCGGCCAGCAAGGCGCAATAGTCGTCTATTATATTTTCCTTACCATCGTCATCGTACTTCGTGTTGTTGATCACGAGGTGGGCATAGCCCCGGCGGGCTGCATCGAGATATTGCGCGGATGTATAGTCCCCGTTCACCTTCCAGCGGGAAATCCTGGCCAGTGCGGCAATAGCCATTCCACCACCTTCGCGGAAAGCGCATTGGTATTCATCTGTCGTGACGCTGTTGGCCCGAAGGCCAACGACGCGGCGGGCTTCGGGATCTTTATTGAAATAGCTGAAGATCGTCATGTAGAAGTAGCCTTGGGGGGATTGGTTACGCATGATATAGTCGGCTCCCCATAACGCTTCCGACCGGAGGGAGTCTGTGAGACCCCATTTTTCCAATGGTTTTTTGAGCACGTCACCGGCCTTGATCAGCGACCACGTAACGAGTGGGGTCTGCTGGGGGGACATGAAATTGGCATATGCGAGATGGGAGAAATATTTGCTGACATCGCCCGATGCGTCACACCAGCCGCCGTGCAGGTCGACGCGCTGATCGCTGCCGAAGAGCAACAAATGACTATCGGCTTTGAGTTCGGCGGGGGTATTGGCGCGCTGTTTATTATAATAATGCAGGATAGCGGACACCATGGGGCGGGCCCACTGCGCGTCGCCGATGCTAAACGGGTCGGATATCACGGATAGATCGGATGTAGTGGATGGGCCGGCGGCGTTTATGCGGATGCGGTAGGTGCCCGGTTGATGAAATGGGGAGAAATCCGCCTGGTACAATTTCGTGTCAGGGTTCCAGTCTTTTATTGATTCAGGGGCGGTCAGTTGGCCGGTGAAGGCAGAAGCACCGGTAGTGGCGTCGACGAGCGTGAATGGGGTGTTAGCGGGAAGGGATTGGGTAGCTCCGATGACGGCGGTTTTTGCGGCGGCGGGCGGGAAGGTGGCCTGGTTGACGTAGATGGTTGCGGAGGAAGGCATCGAGGTGGGTCGGTCGGCGGGAACTACACCGAAGGTGGGATTGGGTTGAGGGCCCATATAGAAACGCAGTGTAGCGCCGGACGCGATCTGCTTGTAATCGATAAAGGATTTGGTATAGGGCTGTCCATTAAGGGTTGCGCGTTGGATGTAGATGTTTTTGGGGCTGAAGTTGACGGTCTCCATGGTGAAAGCTTCGCCCGCCCCCACCCTCAAAACGGCCTTGCGCACCAAGGGAGTACCGAAGACAAAAACGCCATTCGCCGGATTGACCGGATAGAAGCCCAAAGCGGACATGACATACCAGGCGCTCATCTGGCCACAGTCATCATTGCCACACAGCCCATCATTTTTTGCCGTGTAGAACTCACGCGTGATCTGAGTGATCTTCTCGGCTGTTTTCCAGGGGTAGCCTGCAAAGTCATAGAGATAAGGAATATGATGATTGGGCTCGTTGCCCTGGGCATACATACCTACCAGCCCGGAGATATCGGGTGGAGCTTCGCTGCCCAGATCGCCGGTGACGACGAAAAGACTATCCAGTTTGGTGACGAAGGCTTTGTCACCGCCTTCGAGCCGGATCAGCGACTCGACATCCTGCGGCACCAGCCAGGTATATTGCCACCCATTGCCCTCTGTATAGTCGCCCCAGTCATGGATCCTCGAACTAAAAGGGCTGAAGGGTGTGCGGAAAGACCCGTCCGCGAGAACGGGGCGCATATACTTTGTCGAGGTATCGAAATATCGATTGTAGAGCGTTGCTCTATGGGCATAGTATTGTTCATCAGCGGTCTTGCCCAGTTTCGCTGCCACGCGGGAGATACACCAGTCGTCAACGGCGTATTCGAGGGCTTTGGATACGGACTCTTGTTCCTTATCAGCGGGAATGTAGCCCATCTCCTTGAGATATTTCATCCCATAGTCGTCACGGGTAGACGAAGCCTTCATGGCCTCGAGAGCCAGGTTAGCGTCGAAGCCGTGGAAGCCATCCAGGATCGCATTGGCGATAACGGGTACGGCACTATAGCCCACCATGCAATCTGTCTCTCGGCCCTGCAGGTGCCAGATGGGCAGCTTACCCTGCTGCTGATAGATGGCCAGCATAGTATTGACAAAATCGTTGACCCGTTGAGGCTGGATGAGCGTCATAAGCGGATTGAGCGTGCGGTAGGTATCCCAGAGGGAGAAGATCGTATAGTTATTGAAGGAGGCATGCGGATATACTTTGCCATCTGTCCCGCGATAACTGCCGTCATGATCATTATAGAGAGCCGGTGTGATCATGGAATGATAGAGGGCGGTGTAAAATATTTTGCCCTGTACGGGATCGGCTGCTTCCACTTTGATCTTGTCGAGAGCCTGTTCCCATTTTTCGTTACCCTGGCGGACGATGCCTTCGAAATTCCAGCCGGGGATCTCGGCGGTTATATTGGCGAGGGCGGCCAGACCGCTGATATTCGAGACGCCGATCTTGAGCATGACTTCGGCGGGGGTGTGATGATTCTTAAAAGAGATCAATCCTTTGACCGCATCAGCCTGAACGGAATCGCTGTTGACTATCCGATCGCCATTCAGCAGCGAGAGACCGGTAAGGGGAATACTGGTCCGGATCGCAAAATAAATACGTCGGTCCTGCGCCCACTGGGAGGTATTCCGCCACCCGATGAGGGTACTGTCATCAAGCTTTTGGAGGAAGCCATATGCCTTCGGATGCTGCCAGCCCTGATCGAAGTTCCCCTGCAGGAGATCGATGATGATATGGCCGGGACGATCGGCGGGAAAATGATATCGATGGAAGGCGACGCG
>JAMFSL010000174.1 GCA_026225275.1 Puia dinghuensis | reverse complement strand
TCGTGCCTTACCTCAACAAACCCGATAACATGGTGCCCGGGGTAGCCGATTATTACGCTACTACCTATACGAATGGCGGTGATGTTGTCTCTCTTGTAGCTAAAGTAAGAGACGGTCGTCCCATCAAATTGGAAGGCAATACGCTGTCTTCCCTCACCCGGGGCGGCACGTCGGCACGGGTGCAGGCTTCTGTGCTGGATCTCTATGATACCGGCCGGCTGCGCTATCCCTTACAGATCACCGATGGCAAACCGGAGGAAGTCAGCACTTTCGATGCATTCGACAAACTCGTCGGCGATGCCCTGACCGCGACAGCCGGCGCTCCGCTGGTGCTGTTAACGGGTACGCTGACCTCTCCTACCACCAAACAAATCATTGCAGAATTCCTCGCTAAATATCCCGGCAGCAAGCACGTTCAATATGATGCCGACTCTTACAGCGGTCTGCTGCAGGCCGGCGAAGCGTCTTACGGAAAAAGGGCGATCCCTTCTTACCGTTTCGACAATGCCGATGTGATCGTGTCTTTAGGCGCCGACTTCCTCGGCACCTGGCTGACGCCTATCGAATTTGCCCGCCAGTATTCCAAGGGACGGAAGATCGATGCGAAGAACCCGAAGATGAGCAAGCACTACCAGTTCGAAAGCCTGATGTCGCTCAGCGGCAGCAATGCGGACGACAGGTATACCCATAAGCCCTCCGAGTCCGGAGCAGTCGCTCTTGCGCTGCTGGCCGAACTGGGCGGAAATGTTTCAGCCCCCGCTCCCGCGCTGAGTGATTCCGTGAAGGCCGGTATTAAGAAGGCAGCCAAAGAGCTCCTGGACAATAAAGGCAAGGCCCTCGTCGTCAGTGGCAGCAATAATGTCAATGTCCAGATCATCGTCAATGCGATCAACGAAGCGATCGGCGCCAACGGTACGACCGTCAACTGGTCTTCTCCAGTACAGGTACGGCAGGGGATCGACAGTGACATGGCCGGACTGGTCGCTGACATGAACGACGGCAAGGTCGGCGGACTGCTGATCTATGGCGTCAATCCCGCTTACGACTACGCTGAGGCAGATAAGTTCAAGACCGGGTTGGCCAAAGTAAAGGCTACTGTCTCCTTCAATGACCGGTTGGATGAAACAACCGAGCTGGTAAAATTTGTGCTGCCGGCCCCTCACTTCCTGGAAAGCTGGGGTGATGCCGAACCGCGGCCGGGATACTTTACCTTCCTTCAGCCGACCATTGCGCCGTTGTTCAAGACGCGGCCTTTCGAAGATTCTCTGCTGAAATGGAGCGGTAATGCAACCACCTACGAAGCCTATTTCAAACAATATTGGTCCGGTAAGCTTGGCGGCATCGAGGCCTACGAAAAGGCTCTGCAGGATGGGGTAATAGAGCCTTCCGGCGCAGCTGCGACATCCGGAGGCAGCGCTACTTTCAATGCATCGAAGGTCACGGAGGCCGCTACAGCGATCGCAGCCATCAAGGGCGCAGGTCCTTTCGAGGTGGTGGTGTACCAGTCGGTAGGGATGGGCATCGGCGCCCAGGCCAACAACCCCTGGCTACAGGAATTCCCCGATCCGATCACAAAGTCCGACTGGGACAACTATTTTATCATTTCACCTAAGGTGGCCAAGGACGTCTTCCAGCTGGACCTGTCCGACCGCCGCCAGGCCGACAAATATGAGGTGTATGCAGACCGCCATGTCATCAATGTCAAGGTTGGCGGTAAAGAGCTGAGCCTGCCCGCGCTGATCGTACCGGGTACGCACAATGAAGTCATTGGTGTAGCCGTCGGCTATGGCCGTCAGAGCGCCAAGCCGGAAAATACACCCGACTATATCGGCAGATCCGTAGTAGGGGCCGGCAAGAATGCCTTCCCGCTGCTGACGTATAACGGAACGACGGTAGATTGGCATGCTACCGGCGCAACACTTGAAGATACCAAAGAAATATACGAGGTCGCCCGGATGCAGACCCACGACACGTATGAAGGTCGGACCGAAGCCGTCAGGGAAATGACCCTCGACTCGTTCACCAAGAACCCGGATGAATTGGTCGAAGACCGGGAAAAGGAACTGAAGAATTTTGGCGGCATAGAGCATTACAGGGAACAGGGTACACTATACCCCACCTATGATTATCCGGGCCTCAAATGGGGCATGTCCGTCGACCTGAACTCCTGTATCGGCTGCGGCGCCTGTGTGGTCGCCTGCCATGCAGAGAATAATGTGCCGGTTGTCGGGAAGAGTGAAGTGCTACGGTACCACGATATGCACTGGATCCGGATTGACCGTTACTACTCCACGCCGGCGAAGAGCCTGGACAACCCGGACGACGTACAGGTGCTTTTCCAGCCGATGCTGTGCCAGCATTGCGATAACGCTCCCTGCGAGAATGTTTGCCCGGTCAATGCCACCAACCATAGTTCAGAAGGATTGAACCAGATGGCGTATAACCGTTGTATCGGTACCCGCTATTGTGCTAATAACTGTCCTTTCAAGGTCCGCCGTTTCAACTGGGCCGATTATACGGGCGCCGATAGCTTCCCGAACAACCAGGACCAGACGACAGTCGGCAAACTGGATGCGACCATTTTCCAGATGAATGACGACCTGACCCGCATGGTCCTCAACCCCGACGTGGTTGTCCGCAGCCGCGGGGTGATGGAAAAATGTTCGTTCTGCGTTCAGCGTCTGCAGGACGGCAAGCTGAAGGCGAAGAGAGAAAACCGTACCCTGAAGGATATGGTCGACATTCAGACTGCCTGCCAGCAGGCCTGCCCCACCGATGCCATTGTGTTCGGCAACGCCAACGATAAGGACAGCCTGATCAGCACGACCCGCGTGGCCAACAACCAGCGGATATTCTATGGTCTGGAAGATTTGCACGTATTGCCCAATGTCAACTATCTGGCGAAGGTCCGTCACACTGCCGAAGTCTGGGGTACCGGCGATGAGCACCAGGAAATGATAAAATCAGAAAAAGCCGAAAGCGAAAAGCACTCATAGTAACATCAGTTTAATATAATTAGCTAAAGCTCAGAATACTATGTCATTATACGCATACGAATCACAGGCAAGACCGGCTCTGACAACAGAGGAAGTGAAAGATTATCACCAAATTACGGAGGATATTGTCCGTCCTATAGAAGCCAGCCCGTCCAGGCTGTGGTGGATCGGCTTTCTCGTCTCGGTGGTCTGCCTCACTATCGGAGTGATATCCGTATACACACAGGTGGTATATGGCGTCGGCCAGTGGAACCTTAACCGGACGGTAGGCTGGGGCTGGGATATCACCAACTTCGTATGGTGGGTCGGTATCGGTCACGCGGGAACCCTGATCTCCGCCATCTTGTTGTTGTTCCGTCAGGGCTGGCGCACTGGGGTTAACCGTGCTGCAGAAGCCATGACCATCTTTGCGGTCATGTGTGCAGGCCAGTTCCCGATCTGGCATATGGGCCGCGTTTGGATGGCCTTCTTCGTAATGCCCTATCCCAACACCCGGGGTGCCTTATGGCCGAACTTCAACTCTCCGCTGTTATGGGACGTATTTGCCATCTCGACATATTTTACCGTTTCCCTGCTGTTCTGGTATTCGGGTCTGATCCCCGATCTGGCCACCGTGCGGGACCGGGCTAAATTGAAATGGCGGAAATTAATGTACGGCGTACTGTCCTTCGGTTGGAGCGGATCGACCAAGCATTGGCAGCGTCATGAGGCATTGTCCCTCGTACTCGCCGGCCTGTCTACCCCGCTGGTACTCTCCGTGCACACGATAGTATCCTTTGACTTCGCCACCTCCGTCATTCCGGGTTGGCATACGACGATCTTCCCGCCTTACTTCGTTGCCGGGGCCATCTTTTCCGGGTTCGCCATGGTGCAGACTTTGCTGTTGGTCACCCGTAAGGTGCTGAAATTGGAAGACTATATAACGCTGGAGCATATCGAGGTGATGAATAAAGTCATTGTACTGACTGGTTCCATCGTAGGCGTTGCCTACCTGACCGAGCTGTTCATCGCCTGGTACGGCCAGAATAAATTCGAGAGCTGGGCCTTCTTTCAGAACCGGGCGAATATCTTCAGTCCGCTGGGATGGAGCTATTACATCATGATGGGTTGTAACGTGCTGTCGCCCCAGATCTTCTGGTTCCGCAAGATGCGCAGGAACATCACCGTCACGTTCTTCATGTCCATCATCGTAAACGTCGGGATGTGGTTCGAGCGTTTCGTGATCATCGTGACGTCTATTTACCGGGACTATCTCCCCAGCAGCTGGTCCACGTATTACCGGCCGACGGTTTGGGAAGTGGGTTTCTACATCGGTACTTTCGGGCTGTTCTTTACCTGTTATTTCCTGTTCTCGAAATTCTTCCCGGTTATCGCGATCCATGAGATCCGGCATATCCTGAAGAAATCCGGTGACGTTTACAAGGAAAAGATGGGTGAAGCGGAGAAGGAGACCGTGGACGAATTTGCACATGAATATGCACATGCCCACTAGAGAGAATATGCACTGGGCCCACCAGGGCCATAAAAGCTAAATAAGTATGTCAGTTAAAAAATTTGTTGTTGGCATTTTTACGGACGAGCAGGTACTCTTTCCTGCCGTGAAGAGGGTCCGTTCGGCAGGCTACAAGATCCATGACGTATATACGCCGATGCCTATTCATGGCCTGGACGATGCACTAGGGCTCCGTCAGACGAGCCTGCATACTGCAGGGTTCATCTATGGCATTACGGGTACGACGACAGCGCTGAGCTGTATCGGCTGGATCTTTAATAGTGACTGGCCCCAGAATTTCGGTGGTAAATCCCATTTCGATCTGCCGGCCTGGATACCTATTACATTCGAGCTGACGGTTTTGTTTTCCGCTGTCGGGATGGTGCTGACGTTTTGTTATCTGTGTCAGATCGCTCCTTTCGTTCGCAAGCATCATTTCAACCTACGGGCAACGGATGACCAGTTCACCATGGTGATCGAGTGCACCGAAAAAAGCAACGAGGCCGAGATCGCCGCTTTCCTGGGCAGTGTTGGCGCCGTCGGGATCAATACGCAGATCGCAGAAACGGGCTGGTGGCTGGGACGTTACGATACGGAATTGCCGCCCTTAGGTCAAAAAGAATTGGTATAGATTAGTCTGAGCCAAAGGACGCCGGTCCGCGGCCAAACGCCAAGAATATAAAACATGAAAAAAGTAATTGTCTTCTCGTTGATCATTGTTGCGGTGACCGTAGCTGTCAGTTGCAGCGACGTACAGCGGAACCCCGGAAGAGTTTACATGCCCGATATGGCTTATAGCCGGGCTTATGAGACGTATGCCACCACGGAGGAGCAAAAAGCCGATTTGTTAAAGCGGGGTATTCATTTCAGCAATGTACCCGTTGCGGGCACCATTAAGAGAAATGAGCTGCTGCCTTTCCTGGTCCTAAAGGATTCAGCTGCCGGCGATACCTCCAACTATCATACTTCCCGGGAAGTGAAAAGCCCGCTGACATCTATGGACACAGTAGAAGCCGAACGCCTGTTCCTGGTCAACTGCGCCATCTGTCATGGCCCGAAGCTGGATGGTAATGGCCCGCTGTACAGAGGCGGTGACGGGCCTTTCCCGGCCAAACCGGCGGACTTTATTGGCGGGGCTCAATATATCGGCATGCCGGAAGGGCAGATGTATTACTCCGTCACCTATGGAAAGAATAAGATGGGCAGTTATGCATCCCAGCTGAATACGGAACAGCGCTGGATGGTCATTGCCTATATCAAATCCAAGCAAGCGGCGGCTCATAGCAGCAGTGCGGCAGCTGGCGGCGGCACGCCTACGCCTTCGGCGGCCAAAGGCGGTGCGGATTCGACGGCGAAAAAGTCATAATGAATTAAAAGGATTAAAGAATAAACTAAATTATTCCCGAATGTCATCCACTAAAGAATACTTTGTAGTTCCCGGCCGGTACAAGCAATGGACTTACGGCCTGATAGGGGTGGGCGTCCTGTCCCTTATCATCGGGTTCATCCTTTATGGGGGCGAGAACCACGGTACCCGTTTTTGGGCGGCCCTGTTGCAGAACAGTGTGTACTTCCTGCTGGTCGTGAATGCCGCGATGTTCTTCTTCACGGCGACCACGCTGGCGATGGGAGGCTGGCCCCTGGTCTTCCGCCGGGTCACTGAGGCCATCTCCGCTTCCGTGATTCCCCTTGGTATCATCACTTTCGTGATCCTGATGTGCCTGGTATTCGGCGGGCATGATGCGATCTATATCTGGATAAACAAGGATGTCGTCGCCCATGACGAAATACTCAACGGGAAAAAGGGATTCCTCAATCCGACCTTCTTTACGGTGTATACGGTCCTGACCATCGGGCTGTGGATAGTACTGGGCTGGAAAATGCGTCAACTGTCCCGCTCGATCGACGATACTCCCCTCAGCGTGGAAGAAAGCAAGAAATATATCTTTACCGGCACCGTCTGGGCCGCCATCTATATTGTCTGGTTTGCACTGACCGTGGCCTCGGTAGTACCCTGGTTGTGGCTGATGAGCATTAACGCACACTGGTTTTCAACGATGTATAGCTGGTATACGTTTGCCAGCAGCTTCGTGGCGGGGATGGCCCTGATCTCCCTTTTCGTCGTCTACTTCAAAAACCAGGGTTATCTTGAATTTGTCAATAAGGAACATCTGCATGACCTGGGCAAGTTTCAGTTCGCCTTTTCGATCTTCTGGACCTACCTCTGGTTCGACCAGTTCATGCTGATCTGGTATGCGAATATTTCGGAAGAGACGATCTATTTTAAGAGCCGGTTCGAGGGTGCTTACCAGGGGCTTTTTTATCTGAACCTGATCATCAACTTCCTGGCTCCCCTGTTGATTTTTATGAGCCGGGGCTCCAAACGGAACTATGCGACGGTAACTTTTATGTCCGTACTTTTGTTGTTCGGGCACTGGCTGGATTTTTACCAGATGGTTTTCGCCGGACCTTTTCCCGATCACGTGCCAATGAACCTCTTCGACTTTGGCATCGCAGCAGGGTTTGTCGGACTGATCATGTGGCAGACCGGACGGGTGTTCAGCAAATTCCCGATACTGGCCAAGAATCATCCTTTTTTGAAAGAAAGTATTATCCACCATACGTAAACTCTTTTAAATATCATGTCAACCTTTTTTCTGTTACTGATCCTGTTAATGGGTTTCCTGATCACCTTCCAGATTGCTAAGGCAAGTGAGTACGTAGGTGTGTTAAAAGGAGAAAAGAAAAATTTTGAGCAGAACAACCGTATCAACGGATTCCTGATGATCGTATTCCTGGTCCTCGGGCTGATCGGAGTGTATTACTGCAATGAGATCTTCCGGGGCAAGATCCTGGGTGAGTCGGCCTCCGTTCACGGAGTGGAGATCGACAGGATGATGTACATTACCATCACGATCACGGGCATCGTATTCGTGCTGACGCAGGTCCTGCTTTTCTGGTTTGCCTACAAATACCAGTATTCGGAGAAAAGGAAGGCGATGTATTACCCGCATGACAACCGGCTTGAAGTGATCTGGACGGTGGTACCGGCTATTACGCTGACAGTTCTGGTAGGCTTTGGGCTGTTCTACTGGTTTCGGATCACCGGAGATGCTCCTGCTGACGCCAACCAGATCGAAATCACCGGCAAGCAATTCGGCTGGATCTTCCGCTACCCGGGTAGTGATGGCGTCTTTGGAAAGAAATACTACCAGAATATCAGCGATAAGGACAACAACTCTCTGGGTCTGCTGTGGGACGACCCCAATACCCACGATGATATCGTGACTTCTGAAATGTATATCGAGGTGAACAAGCCCGTCAAGCTGATCATTAATTCCCGGGACGTGATCCATGACGTAGGTCTGGTCTATTTCCGGCAGAAGATGGATGCCGTGCCCGGGACGCCGACGACATTGTGGTTCGTCCCCAAGTTTACGACGGAAGAGATGAAGAAGAAGCTCGGCAATCCCGATTTCGTATATGAGATCTCCTGCGACCAGATGTGCGGAAGAGGTCACTATACTATGCGCGGCGTCATTACGGTCGTGTCGCATGAAGAATATGTTCTCTGGCTGGCCAAGCAGAAGGCGAATTATGCGCAGGTCATGGGCGACCAGGCTCCGGCCGGCGGTGCAAAGACGGATAGCACAAAGGCTGCGGCCATAAGTACATCCAGGCCGGCTGCGAATTTGGCAACGCCAGCGGCAAAGCAGCTGGTAGCAACGAATTAAGGGATCCAATTTTGTGAATAACCGTACGGTATCTATAAAAATTTTCTCATGAGCAACGAAGCAACATTACACGGACATGCTGAAACGGATCTCCCCGTTCATGACCTCCATCATGATGAGCATGGCGTTCATCATCACAAGGAGACGTTCATTACCAAGTATGTATTCAGCCAGGATCATAAAATGATCTCCAAGCAGTTCCTGATCACAGGGATGATCTGGGCGATCATCGGTGGCATGATGTCCGTCCTGTTCCGGCTGCAGCTGGGATATCCGGAGGCGCACTTCCAGTTCCTGGAAGACCTCCTGGGCAGCAAGTGGGCTAAAGGTGGTCAGATCCAGCCTGAGTTCTACTATGCCCTGGTAACGATGCACGGTACCATCCTGGTGTTCTTCGTACTGACAGGGGGATTGAGCGGTACTTTCGCGAACTTCCTTATTCCACTACAAGTCGGCGCCCGCGATATGGCCAGCCCGATGCTGAACATGCTGTCTTACTGGTTCTTCCTGGGAGCGAGTGTTGTTATGTGTACTTCGCTGTTCATCGAGACGGGTCCTGCCAGTGGCGGCTGGACCTCTTATGCACCCCTGAGCGCGTTGGGCGATGCCAATGAAGGATCGAAGGCAGGGATGGATTACTGGTTGATCTCCATGGCCTTGTTCGTTGTCTCTTCGCTGCTGGGCGGCCTGAACTATATTTCCACTATTTTGAACATGCGGACCAAAGGGATGAGCATGACGCGGCTGCCGCTGACGATCTGGGCCATCCTCTTCACGGCTATATTAGGAGTATTGTCCTTCCCCGTGTTGTTGTCCGGCTTCATCCTGCTGTTGTTCGACCGTCATGGCGGCACCAGCTTCTATCTGTCCGATATTTTCCTGACGGAGACCGGCAAGGCCCTGCCCAATGAAGGCGGCAGCGCGATCCTCTATCAGCACTTGTTCTGGTTCCTGGGTCACCCTGAAGTATACATCATTATCCTTCCGGCGATGGGCCTGGTATCGGAAGTCATGTCTGTCAATGCACGCAAGCCTATTTTTGGCTATATGGCCATGGTCGGATCGCTGTTCGCCATCACCGTCCTCGCCTTCGTGGTATGGGCGCACCATATGTTCGTGACGGGGCTGAATCCTTTCCTCGGATCGGTATTCGTGCTGCTGACCCTCCTGATCGCCGTGCCTTCGGCTATCAAAGTTTTCAACTGGCTGACCACCTTATGGCGGGGCAATATCCGGTTCACCCCGGCGATGTTGTTTGCCATCGGTTTTGTCAGCACCTTTATTTCCGGTGGACTGACCGGTATCTTCTTAGGTAACTCCACGCTGGATATCCAGCTGCATGATACGTATTTCGTTATCGCTCACTTCCACATCGTAATGGGTGTATCGGGTATCCTCGGTATGTTTTGTGGTATCTACCACTGGTTCCCGAAGATGTACGGCCGGTACATGAACAATACGATGTCCTATATCCATTTCTGGATCACCTTCGCAGGCGCCTACCTGATCTTCTGGCCCATGCACTACGAAGGTCTGGCCGGGATGCCCCGCCGTTACCTGGATTACAGTAACTGGATCTCTTTCAACCAGTTCGGTGATCTGAACCGCTTTATTTCTACTGTAGCAATGATAACCTTTGCCGTTCAGCTGCTATTCGTTTTCAACTTCATCTACTCCATTTTCAAGGGAAGAAGAGTAATGGACAGAAACCCCTGGGGTTCGACGACACTGGAATGGACGGCGCCTATCCGGCCCGGACATGGCAACTGGCCTGGTGAAATTCCTGAAGTACACCGCTGGCCATACGATTATGCCAAGGACGGTCGGGATTTCATTCCGCAAACTGAACCGCTGGGTAGCAACGAAAGCGCCCATTGATGGAAACTGTGAAGCATTCGAGCTCTTTAAAATTTGCCGGCAAACTGCAGGACTATAAGCTGCTGATCAAGTTCAACCTCAGCTTCATGGTTGTGTTTTCAGCCCTGATCAGTTATTTGCTGGCGCCGAAAGTAAAGGAATATGATTGGGTAGCGATCGGGCTGTTTTTTATAGGCGGCATGCTGGTAACCGGCAGCGCTAATACGATCAACCAGATTGTCGAGAAGGATACGGATGCTATGATGCGACGTACGGCTAACCGGCCGGTGGCTTCAGGCAGGATGAGTACACAGGAAGCCTGGACCTTTGCCGTGGTGGCGGGGGTAGGTGGAGTGTTGATCCTCTGGCATTTCAACTTCCTCACCGCAGCTCTGGCAGCCTTCAGCCTGTTCGTCTATGCCTTCATCTATACGCCGCTGAAGAAAGTCAGCTCTGTCTCAGTGCTGGTAGGAGCCATTCCCGGCAGCCTGCCCTGTCTGATCGGCTGGGCAGCTGGCAATGACGATCTCAGTATCGGTGGCTGGATCCTGTTCGCCCTGCAATTCTTCTGGCAATTCCCCCATTTCTGGGCTATCGCCTGGATTGCACACAAGGATTACACTGCTGCCGGTTTTAAGCTGCTGCCGTCAACGGAAGGACCGACGAAATATTCCGCCATCCAGGCGATTATTTATTCCCTCCTCCTGCTACCGGTGGGCGTTCTCCCCTATCTTACTCATATGAGCGGGATGATAGGGGGAATTATCGTTTTGATCGCCAATCTGATGATGGTCGGACAATGCGTACGGCTTTACCGGGAGATGACAGTCCAAGCGGCCAGGAGGGTGATGTTCAGCAGCTATATCTACCTTCCTGTGGTGCTTTTGTCGCTGTTGGCCAACAAGATCGTATAAAGTGAGAGAGATATGATAAAATCAATGGAAGTCAAGGATACTGTGAACGAACAACGCAAGAAAATACATCCTCATAAATTTACGTTATGGGTGGCGCTGGGCAGCATCATCATGATGTTTGCCGGGTTGACAAGCGCCTATGTAGTGAAGAGGGATCAGCCGGGCTGGACGACGTTTTCGATTCCGAAGGCCTTTTGGTATTCGACAGCCGATATCCTGATCAGCAGCCTGACGGTGCAGATGGCGCTAAAGGCCTTTAAGGATAGGGAAATGCTGCGGTACCGCAATCTGTTGACGACAACGGCCGCACTGGGGGTCTTCTTCGTCCTGTTGCAGTGGGCCGGTTTCCGCGAGATCTGGAGCTCGGGCATCACGCTGAGAGGCTCTGGCGGCGGACAGTTTCTGTATGTCATCGCCGGCTTGCACGCGGTGCATGTGTTGGGCGGAGTTATAGCTTTATTGGTCATGGTGATTAAGGCCTATTTTTCGAAGATCAGGAATTATGATAGTGTGCCGGTCGAACTGATAAGTACTTATTGGCATTTTGTGGACCTGTTGTGGATCTATCTGTTCATTTTCTTTATGGCGATAAAATAATATTGACTTTAAAATAAATTTGCAAATCAACTAAAATAACAACATGGCACAAGCAATACCAGCAGGACAGAAATGGTGGAGTGGCGGAAAAAGCCCCTTCAACGTGGAGTATGGCAAACTGATGATGTGGTATTTCCTGATGAGCGATTCCTTCACCTTCGGTGCTTTCCTGATCTCCTACGGTTCTATCCGGTTTGCGACGAACGGATGGCCTGATCCGAACCATGTGTTCAGGGCTTTCCCATTCATGGGGGAGACTAACATGCCGCTGGTATTCGTGAGCCTGATGACCTTTATCCTGATCATGAGCTCGGTCACGATGGTGTTGGCTGTCGCGGCAGGCCATAATCACGACCGGAAAAAGGTCACCTTCTATATGATCCTGACCGTTATCGGCGGGCTGATGTTCCTGAGCTGCCAGGCATGGGAATGGTGGCATCTGCATAGCGAAGGCGCCTGGTGGGGCCAAAACCCCTTCCCGAACGCCGATGGTTCCAAGGCGACGACCAACTTTACTAATTACTTTTTTACCATCACCGGTTTCCATGGTTTCCACGTGTTCTCGGGGGTGGTGATCAATTCGATCATGCTGATCAAGAATCTCCGGGGCGATTTTGAGAAGAGGGGCCATTACCTGATGATCGAGAAGGCCGGTTTGTACTGGCATTTCGTGGACCTGGTTTGGGTATTCGTCTTCACTTGTTTTTATCTGCTGTAAAAAGAGACTATCTATCACGATCAATAAATTATTGTTATGTCAACTGTCGAAACAACGTCCCCGTCCCATGCATCCCACGATAACGCGCATACCACGTTCGACGCCAAGCCGATCTGGCGGACCTTCTGGATCCTGCTGGGGATCACACTCGTAGAGATCACGCTGGCGACCATTCATCTCAAGACAGGATTTCCCAGCAAGTATATCCTCAACGGGATCTACCTGATCCTGACCTGTGCCAAGGCGTTTTATATCATAGCAGAGTTCATGCACTTACGTCATGAGATCAAGAACATGATCATGACAATTGCTATACCGGCTTTGATATTCGTGTGGTTCATCATCGCTTTTCTGTGGGATGGCAGCTCCTATAATGCCCTTCGCAACCGCTATGATGCGCATTACAGGGATGCGAACAATGTAAAGGTGGCGCCTCCGTCCGAGCCGACAGATAAAGAGCACGGATCGAAGGAGCAGTAAACAAAATATACTGTGAGCAAGAAAGCGTGGTTGGCTATATGTATAGCGGTGATCGTACCGCTGGTCTTTTACGGAATCGCAAGAACGTATAGCGTAGCCATGCCGCCCCGGTTCTTTCCCGACTCTACGGTCACCCGGATCAGGGACGGCAAAGAGTTCACCGACACCATCTGGCACCAGGTCGCCAATATTTCCCTGCAGAATCAATTGGGTGAAACCGTCTCCCTGGACCAGCTGAAAGGCAAGGTGATCATCATCGATTTTTTCTTCACGCATTGTGCGAGCATCTGCCCCATCCTGACGCATAATATGCGGCGCTTGCAGGACGCGTTGCACTTCAAAGACAAAACGAAGCAGCTCAACCTCGAGGATACCTCCTTTGTACAATTCCTTTCCCTTACAGTGGACCCCCAGCATGATTCTGTGCCGGTAATGAAAAAATATGCCGACCGGTATGGCGTGAATTCAGATATCTGGTGGATGCTGACGGGTCCCAAAAAGACCATTTATGATTTTGCGCTGAATGAGTTGAAGCTGGGATTACAGGATAGCGTCAGTGTCGATTCCAATTTCGTCCACACGGATTATATTGCCTTACTGGACAAGGATCGCGTCATCAGGGGATATTATCATGGAACAGATACTAACGCTATGGCGAGGTTGGGCAGCGATATCGTCTTTATCATGCTGGAAAAGGACAAGAACAGGAGGCCGACTATTTTTGTAGAGCTGAAGCCCCTTGCGATACCCATCGTGGTGATTCTGCTGGGCACTACCCTGGGTGTGGTCTATTTCAGCAGGAAATCCAAAAATAATCCAATAGCATGAGTCAATCGGGCACCGTCGATCAGCCGTCTCCGGGACGGGAGCGGAATTTTACCAAAGCCATCATTATTGTTTCTATCGCTATACCGGCAGCGGTCGCTTTCATCATTCTTGCGCCCGTCGGAAAAGTGAATTTGGGTTTCAATACCCGGACCCTGCCTCTCTTCCATGCGATCCTGAATGCCACCACCGCCATTCTGCTGCTCGCCAGCTTGTATTTTATCCGGCACGGCTACGTCACGGCACACAAACGGGCCAACTGGACAGCGATCGTGCTGAGCACGATCTTCCTCGTTTCCTACGTGATCTATCACGCTTCCAATCCCTCCACGCGCTTCGGCGATCTGAACCATGACGGCATACTCAGTGATGCGGAAAAACAGCAGGCAGGCCCGCTACGCTATGTTTATTATTTTATCCTCACGACCCATATTCTTTTATCGGGCATCATTATTCCATTCGTGCTGTTCACCTTGCAGCGGGCCTACCAGGAGAAGTTCGATAAGCATCGCAAGCTGGCGAAGATCACCTGGCCGATGTGGCTGTATGTAGCGGTGACGGGGGTCATTGTTTATGTGATGATCTCTCCCTACTATTAGGCTGCCGCGACTACCCTGCATTAGGTTGTGACGACGGTTGCGTGCGGTCAAAGTTCCTGTGCGGGGTCCCAGAACAGCTTTTTAAAATCGACTACTTTATCGTCTTTGACGACCGCTCCTTCTTTTTCCAGTAGTTGTTGCATTCTACCTGGCGGGTCATAGTGGTGTTTGCCGGTGAGCAGTCCGTTGCGGTTGACGACACGATGTGCCGGGACCGGTTTTTTAGCGTAGGGAACAGCCATCATCGCCCAGCCGACCATTCGGGCCGAGAGTCTGGTGCCGAGGCAGGCGGCGATGGCGCCATAGGAGGTGACGCGGCCGCGGGGGATCTGCCGGGCGACTTCGTGTACGAGGTCGAAGAAGGAGTCGTCTTTTCCGCCGGAAGGTTTGACGGCCTTGAGTCGCTCACGAGCGGGGGGCGCGGTTTTTTTCGCGGATGGGGCCGCCTTCTTTGCGGCGCCGCTATTTTTCTTCGTTGTCGCCATGATCACGTTGTTGTGTCAATAGTTGGGAAATGCGTGGAGCCTTTTCATGGATTCTCGGGGGTCTTACCCTCGCAGGCGGTATGGGCTCTTCGTTCTTGATCCGGTCCAGCAGCTGTGCATCCAGATCCGGCAATGGCCCTTCAGGCAAGGTAAAGCGAAGGTAATGGACCCTTTTGCTTTGTGCAATATCGAGACTCTCATAGTGTGTTTGGATGGCCAACTCTTCTTTCATCGGGCCGGCGTGAATATCGTCGATGTCTTCCAGTAAGGTCAGACCATACATGCCGATGACCCATTTGGTGAACTGATAAAGGACAGGAGAATCCGTTTTCAAATGAATATGGCCGCCGGGAACCAGGATCTGCTGATAGATACGGATGAATTTCGGATGGGTCAGCCGCCGGGTGGCCCTGGACTTTCTGAGCTGTGGGTCGGGGAAGGTCAACCAGATCTCCGCCACTTCATCTTTTACGAAATAGGAGGGCAACTTATCGATGTGAGTGCGAAGGAAGGCTGCGTTGGTGATCTTTTCTTCCAGGCATTTTTTCGCGCCGATATAGATGCGGTTGCCTTTCATGTCTATGCCGAGGAAATTCCGTTGGGGATACATCCTGGCGAGGCCGACGGTATATTCGCCTTTTCCGCAGGCCAGCTCCAGGGTGAGCGGGTGGTTGTTTTTGAAAAAGGCGCCCCACTGCCCTGCCATGCCTTCAGGGTACTGGAGGACATTGGGAAAGGATTTGATGGCTTCGAAGCGGATGAGTTTTTTTTGGCCCATAAAGGGCAAAAGTAATAAATAAAAAAACCCCGCACTCGCGGGGTCTTTCGTTGAAGATGCTGTGGAAGAAGGATTCGAACCTCCACGGGGCAGTTAGCAGTAGCGCAATGTGCGGTGGTCAACCCCAGTCTGACCCGATTTTAGTCGGGGCAGGCATTACACTATGTTTATCCTGGATCCCCACCCCCGAGACAAGGGGGCATGTCTGCCAAATTTCATCACTCCACATTCTTGCAATCTTGCCGGATCATTTTCTTTCCGTCTCTTCCCCGGCCGCATTGCTTATTGATGTAAAATTAAAGAAAACGCGGAAACTTTGCTAATTTATTAAAGAAAATTTTTGTATTTTCAATAATATTCAAATATTTGCACTGTAGTGTAGATAAAATTCAAAAACTCTATTTAAGATGGCGGTAAAATTGAATCTCGACAAATTGGATCTGCAGATTATCCATGAAATGATGGAAAATGCAGAAATCTCCTATGCCGAACTAGGAAAAAAACTGTTTGTTTCTGGAGGAACTATTCACGTACGGATCAAAAAATTGCAGGAATTATCTGTCGTTAAAGGTACAAAATTGCATGTAGACCTCAAGCAACTGGGATACGATGTCATTGCCTTTATCGGCATCTACCTCGAAAAGAGCTCCTTATATGACAGCGTTGCCCGCGAACTGCACAAGATCCCCGAAATCGTCCGGTTAAACTACACTACCGGAAACTACAGCATGTTTGCGGAGATCGTTTGTAAAGACATCAATCAGCTGCGTTTCGTACTGCACGACGAATTGCAGAAAATAAAAGGCATCGAACGTACCGAGACCTTTATCTCTCTCGATGAAAGTTTTGGCCGTAATGTGCAGGTCTTTAAAGAATAGCTGCCAGTTTTGAATGCGCCCCTTCTTCTGTCAACTCCTTCGCTGTTTTTTTACGCTTTTACATTGAGTACGTCCCGCAGTGCATTGCCCAGCAGGTTGAACGCCAGCACCAGTAACATAATGGCTAACCCCGGAGCGAGCGCCAACATGGGGTTGTGCGTGATGATGAAGTTGTAATTTTCCTTTATCATCAATCCCCAGCTGGGTTGCGGCGGCTGCACACCCACACCCAGAAAGCTTAATCCTGCCTCGATGACAATAGCGGACGCGAAATTGGATGCCGCAACGACCCAGACCGGCCCCATTACGTTTGGCAGGATATGACGAAATAATATCCGGCGATGGGAATAGCCGAGGGCCCTGGCTGCTTCTACATATTCCCTTTCCCGTACTGCCAGCACCTGTCCTCTGACAATCCGCGCCACGTTGACCCATAGGGTAAGCCCGATGGCGATGAACACCTGCCAGAATCCCTTACCCAGCAATAACATAATGGCGAATACCAGTAGCAGGGTAGGAATGCTCCAAATGACGTTGACGAGCCAAAGAATGATCTCATCTACCCGGCCTCTGAAATATCCGGCCAGGGCTCCTAATAGTACCCCTACGCTGAGCGACAGCAATACCGTCACCAATCCCACCGAGAGACTGACCCTAACACCGATCAATAACCGGCTTAATATGTCACGGCCGTACTTGTCTGTTCCCAGCCAGAAGGTCTGCGTCTTAATCTGCCAGGCGGGCAGGCTCGGATCGGTTTCTCGCCCGGCTGCCATGGAATAGCTCCTTCTTTCTTCCACACCATCGTCGATGAATTTTAAAACGATGAGGCTGTCTCTCTGCGTGGTATAACTGTCGATGGGAATATATTCATACCTGTCTTCGCGGCCATTCAGCAGGCGACTGAAAAAACCAACAGGCGCCGGCTGCCTTTCTTTCTTTAATAGCAGGAATAGCTGCCGGAAACCCGGGCGGCGGCCGCCGATCTCCACGATGATCCGGTTGGCATCGGGAGAGGGATCGGGAGCTATAAAATAAGCGGTCACTGCCACCACAATGGCCGCGCCGATGACAATTAGCCCGAACAGTGCGCTTTTATTGCGTAGCAGACGGCTTCCTATGGAACGATTAGCAGCGGTCATTTACTTATTTTTCTGTCTTTCCAGCGATAGCTGCCGAATTTGCCCAGCCAGCCTATCACAATGGTATATAGGATATGCAAGGGCTGGAGGATCGGAAAATAGACCATCAGTGACCGCTGACCGAAAAAGGCGGCCACGGTTCGGACAAATGGATACTCCAGCAGGGTCTTGACTACCAGGCCCAACAGCAGGATCCAAAGCCACCAGCTATTCCAAAAGGCGGCTATCGGCAGGACAACAAATAATGCATTGAGGATGTAGACCAGCAGCAATACCCCAAAGATCCTTTTATCATCATAGCGGTCTGCTTTACTGGCCCAGCGGATCCGTTGATGAAAAAATCCTTTCCAGCGGGTTTCCGGCTGTGTCGTGACAATGGCCTTCGGGCTTTTCAGAAAGAACACAGCCTCCGGATATTGACGATAGATCTTGTGCATCAGCAGCATATCATCTCCGGAAGGGAGTGAGTCAATGCCTTTGAACCCTTCCACTGCGTAGAAAGCGCTGCGTGCATAGGCCAGGTTCGCTCCATTACACATGGAATGGAATTTCCTGGATACGGCGGCGCCTGTGATGCCCTGTAAAGTTATAAAGTCAAGGGTCTGGAAAATGGACAGTAAGGAGCCCCGGCCCATATCTGTCGGGCTGCCGATGCGGACAGGGGCGGCAATGAATTTCGCATTTTTTTCCTCATAGAAAGCCGCTATCGTCGCCAACCACTCCGGGTGAAACAGGCAATCTGCGTCGGTGGTGACGATGAGTTCGCCCGATGCGCAAGCGATACCAGTCTCGATAGCCAATTTTTTATGGGCCACGATGGGCTGTTGACCACTTGCGTTATCCGCGAGGCTGAGGCGCATAAAAGACAGATCGGCATAATACAGATCACTCATTAATTCCCACGTCCTGTCCGTCGAGTGGTCGTCGATGACGACCACTTCATAGAGATCCTTGGGATACGATTGACGGGAAAGGCTGTTCACGCAGGCCGCGATATTGGCTTCTTCGTTACGCGCAGGCACCAGAACGGAGATCTTTGTCCGGCAAGGCCTGTCACGAGCCGTAAAAGAGGGGATAGTGGTCCATGCCCGCCGGTAATAGTCGATCAGCATACCGTAAACGGCGAAGAGTAAACAGCCAATAAGTGTAACCAGAAACATGGGGGCCATGACAGACACTGAATGATTGGTAAATATAGGTCAAGCTGTCAACTCGGATAGCAGAATGCCCAGGTATTGGGGCCGCAACAGTTGATGCCCCGCGGGCAGGAGGGTCAGGCGGCAGGTAGCGTCGATGCCTCTTTTCCTGAATTTTTCAGCACTCTCCCACCGGATGATACGGTCATAGCTTCCATAGACCAGTCGGACCGGCAGCTGTTTTTCCCGGATGATAGCTGCGATGGCGGTCAGTCGCGGCCTGAACCCCCGCATCGTTGTCCATCGGTTATAGAGCTCCTGCCGTACCCCGTCGTCATCGATATATTGAACGGTAAATTTATATATGCTGGGATTCACCAGCCGTAACACATGGCCTGACCGCAGGAGCAAAAAGAGCCATCCCGGTCGCCGCATCATCGCGTGAAACAGACTATTGCCGAAACGGGTCTGCGTGGCCAGCCAATACCAGCGATTCAGCTTCAGACCATCCGGTGCCAGCAAGACCAGTTTGTCGATCAGCTGAGGATTGTCCTGTAACAGCTGCAGGGCTACTCTCCCGCCCATACTATACCCCAGGAGCCACCACCCGGGAAGATATGGAGCGGGCGGGACGCGGGTATCCGGGCGCGGGGAAGGGGGATCGCCGGGTGTGAGGACCGGCTGTGGGGACGGTAAGGCCGCCTCGATGGCCCGTAACAGAAACACGAGATCCGCGGGATCAAAAAACAGTCCGTCATTCCATTCCGTCTGCCCGTGGAAAGGCAGATCGATGGCTACAAGGGTAAAGTCTTCGCCGATGGCTTCCCCCAGAAAGGTGAAGCTGGCAGAAGATTCCCCATAACCGTGAAAAGCGAACACCAGCCTGGGACCCATGCCCCAGC
>JAMFSL010000173.1 GCA_026225275.1 Puia dinghuensis | reverse complement strand
CGGTTCAGATAGGTTTCCGCCAGGCGCAGGTACGCAGTCGGTGCGGTGGAAGCTGAAAATTGGGGAGCCATACCGATGATATACTTCGTTACCATATGCGCGTTAGTATTCCACTGGATAAAATCCACCCGGTAGTCCGCCGATGTATCGAAGCTGTTCCAGAAAGAGGGCGCAACAATGAATGAGCCGGGAGAAAACGTCGCGGCTGTTATTGGGTAGACATACCATCCGGCTGTCGTATTGGTCAGATATCCGTCCTGATTTTCCGTGGTGAAAATCATCTCCGGATTTCCATTTTGGTTGTTATACAGGGTATCGAAAGAGGCCCTGGGTGTCAGCAGGCTGAACTTCCCGCTGTTGATGACACTATCGGCATAGGTGATAGCCAGCGTATTGGCTGCGGTATTCGGACTGGCATAGCTGCCGCCTTCATACAGGTACACCCTGGACAGGAGTGCCCAGGCAGCTTCTTTACTGGCCCATACATTACTTTTCAGATCGATCTGTGACATACAAATCGCCGCCGAATCCAGGTCGCTCACGATCTGGGTATAGCAATCCTGCACGGAGCTGCGTCCCGGGATATAGGTAGGATCCGGCGTATTCTTGATCATGATACCCGGGTTGGTTGAAGGGCTTTGATAGTAAGGCATGCCATATAGCCGGACGAGGTGGAAATAGGTCAGGGCCCGCAGGAAGTAGCTCTCTCCTTCGATATGCAACAACGTGGCCTTGTCCGTGGAATCCAGACTGGTCGCGCCCGATCCGGCAAGGTACGCCTGAGCGCCCTGTATGGTATAGTCGACGGTAACGATCAGGGAATAGGCATTCTGCCAGAAGGTAGTGTTAACTGTACTATTAGGGTTCTGGGTATAGTTGTAGGCATCTCCCGCATTGGGATCTGTCGATGTACTACTGACGGTATTTCCCCTGAATTCGCTGAGGTTATTCCAGTTGCCCTGCATCATCGAAAGCTGGGCATAATTGGCGACTGACGTTTCCTGGATTCCCGCCAGGGAGCTCATGATGCCGCTGAGGCTGATCTCGCTTTCCGGGTGTATCGCCGCGATCTGCTTGTTACAAGCGCCCAGGAATAAGCCCATCAGAGTAACCAGCCCCGGAATCAATATATATCTTTTGATCACTAACATGATTGTCATTTTTTAAATTAAAAACTCAATTGGATTCCACCCAGGTAACGGCGTGGCATACCCACATTCGATCCGATTCCCAGACTGCCACCACCCACATAAGGCGCCTCGGGATCCGCACCCAGGAAATGGTGACTGGTCAGCGTGTAGACATTATCCATGCTGAAGTAGACCGAAGCCCGGCTCAATGCTTTGCTCAGCCCATGCAGGGGAATATTGTAATCCAGCCGGATATTCCGCACTCTCAGGAAGCTGTTGTTGTCATACATATACGAATTGAAGTAAGAGGCATTATTGTTGGCGCCCCCGAAATCGGAATTCTGCGCCCTGTAGACGCTGGGCTCATTGGCCTTCGTGTCGCCGGGTCCCGTCCACGGATGCTGGTATTTGGTATATTCGATGGAGTTATACGGTTCGCTGTTGCCCGCGATACCTCCATCCTGCAGCTGCAGCCGTTCTTCGTTGAAGGTCTTGGTACCGTATACATATTCCATGAGGATGCCCAGGGTAAAGCGTTTATAAGTGAAGGTATTGGAAAAGCCACCGTTGAATTTCGGGGTGGTCGTCCCGACGGTATACATCGCAGCCTTGTCCTCATTCCCCAGCGCCTCCGCGATAGTGCCGACCCTGGTCTTTCCGACCAGCTTTCCCTGCGCATTGATATTGCGTTGCCAAAACTGAGGTTGCCCCGTCTGCGCATTGACCCCTGCATATTGTACGCCCTTTACCGCATTGATATCGTCGCCGGGATACATGTAATAATAGTTGTAGTTGCTTTCCACCAGCATCGAGTCTCCCACCAGGCTGATGATCCTGTTCTTGTTAAAGCTGATATTGAAATTCGTGGACCAGGAGAAATCTTTAGACGTGATATTGATCGTATTCAGATTGAATTCCCAGCCCCTGTTGTTGATCGCCCCTACGTTTTCATACTGCTCGGCAATCCCCACTGCGGCTGTCTGGGGTACCAGCTGGAGCAGCTTGTCGCTACGCTTGTTATAAAAATCGGCCGTCAGGGTGACCCGCTGCTTAAACAATCCCAGGTCGATACCCGCATCGGTCGTCTTGGAAAGTTCCCAGGTCAAATTAGGGTTTCCCAGGTTAGCCAGGGTAGTATAAGACTGTCCATTGTAGGTCGTAGTGGAAAAGTTGTACAGGGTCTGCGCCAGGAATTGGTTGCCGATCTGGCTGCCGTTGGTGCCATAGTTCAGCCGGACCTTCAGGTTGCTGATGGCACTGAACCGCTGAATGAAGTACTCCTTGCTCGCCAGCCAGGCGCCGCCCACGGAATAGAAAGTTCCATACCGGTGGTTGGACCCGAAAGAGGTGGAGGCATCCGTTCGCAACGAACCTGTAACGAAATATTTCTGCGCATAGTCGTATTCTCCATCGGTGAATGCAGAGAAATTAACCTGGTCCACTTTCGTCCCATTGACATAGGTGATGGGATTGGCTGCCGGGATGGTAATCCCATACAGCCGCAGGAGCAAGGCGGGGATATCCTCGAAGTTGCCGACATTCTGGGCCGTATTGATGGTGGTAAAACCCGCCGGAATGGTATTGACGTTAATGCCAAGGGTCGAGGTATGAAGCTTCTGGAATTCCTGACCCGCCAGAAATCTGATGCCGTTCAACCCAAAATGCTTCGAGATATCCAGCAGATTGGAGGTCATGAGCGACGTATTGGTGGCGGAAGTGTTACCCAGATAGCCATTGGCGCCCAAAGTAGAACCTACGAAGCTGCGGGTGTCGTCATAGGTCTCGTCACCTGAATTGACATAGGTTCCGGAATTGGTCGTGGAAAGGGTCATCCAGGGGAAGGGATGCAGGCTGATCTTCAAAGAAGAAAAAACATTCTCCCGCGTCATCTTGTTGTAGTTCCACTGGTTGTCGTACAACGGATTAGCCTCTGCAGCCGAGGGAGGTCCCTGGCCTGTGGCAACGGAGATCTGGCTGGCAAGCGATCCGTCCGGGTTATACGGGAGGTACCAGGGAAGATACGTAGGCAGACCCGTGTAGTTCGGCTCGTTACCCTCATCGTAGATCCCGTTGAGGCTGAAGTTGAAGGACAGGAATTTACTGACGTTATTATCCATGTTCAGCCGCAGCGAGTACCGGTTCAGGTAGTTATCTACTTCTGTCCCGGTTTCTTTGTAATAACCCAATCCAAGATAGTAGTGACTCTTATCGGTTCCACCCATGACGGTGGCATTCGTCTCTTCGGTGGTCGTCGTGCGAAAGTTGAATTTCGTCCAGTTATAGGTATCCGTCAGCTGGCTTGGCGATGGAAGGTGATAGGCCAGCAGTCCGGCCAGTGTCGGAAAACCGCCGCTGATAAAGCTGGAGGAATCCGCAGCCCACCCTTCGGTATAGTAGGTCTGTAATTTGTTGCTCAGCTCCGGCGCGTTCATATAACGGATATTCCCCCGCTCGGCGACATTGGACCCGTACTTCTGCTCTAATTGCACCACCGTCTTTCCGGAAGTGCCGATACGCGTAGTGATCACGATGACGCCCGCCGCTCCCCGGGAGCCATAGATGGCCGTAGAGGCAGCGTCTTTCAGAAATACAATGGTCTTGATATCCCTGGGGTTGACCGCATCCCGCAGCAGGGTATATGGGCTGATAACTCCGTCTACTACGATAAGCGGCCCAAAATCCGGATTCGGCGCTGCCAACTCATAATTCGCAGGCAGCAAACCATACCCCGCCATGCTGCTGGTTCCCCGCACGAGCAGCTGCCCGCCGGCTCTCAGCGGATCGCCCGAGGCCTGGTCGGAAATATATACCCCGACCACCTTTCCTTTCAGCATCGAAGCTACGTCGTCACTCGTGACGCCACTGCGGACATCATCACCCGTAATGGTCTGCACAGCTCCTGTCAGCGAAGCGATGCTCTTCGAAGCATAACCCACGATGACCGTATTACCCAGCTCGGAAACGTCCTGTTGGAGAACTACCCGCAGCTCGGTTGTACCCGCCTTGATCCCGATTTTCTCTGTTTTATGTCCTACAGCGGAACATTCCAGGGACTCTCCCGGTGAGGCATAGATGGAAAAATCACCTGCGGCATTGGTGTAAACGCCCCGCCTGCTGCGGGTATTAAATATACTGACGCCTTCCAAAGGCATCTCTTTCGCGTCTATGACCTTTCCTTTATAAAGGATGGGGCTAGCCGGAGGAGTTACGTCGGCCTGCTTCTCTATAGGCAGAATGACCACCTGCGAACCGGTTACCTTGTACTGATATCCGGAGCCCGACAGCAGCTTTTGCAGGACATGTTCCAGGGTTTCATTTTGAAAACTGACAGAAGGCCCCTTTATTTTGCGGAGCCCGCCCGCCACATAGGTAATATTGATACCCGTTTGCTTGGACAGTTTTTGCAAACACACATCCAGGGTTTCCCCATGGAAGGAAATGGATACCGTGGTCGATTGAACTTGCTGCCCCATGGCGTTCGGGGCCGAGACAAATAAAAGAGTCAGGTAGAGGCATAACAAGCCTGCATACCGAGGAAGGTGGCATTTTAGCATAAGCAGTAGTTGGTTAGAAAATCAATAATAGATAGGTAGGGTCAATGGTGTCCGGGCCCATACAGGACCAAAGAACGGCCTTGCAAGGTATAGCTGATTCCATAGATCAACCGAAGAGCGTCCAGGACATCTTTTACCGGATCTTTCCGGTTAAATGAGGTACTCGCCCTGCTTTTCATAAGGTCAGATTGTTGGAAACTAATATGGATATCATAGGTTTTTTCCAGTACGATGGCCAACTCGCCGAAAGTCACATCATTCAATTCTATCCTGCCGCTGATCCAGGAAGTATCCTCCCCGACGCTGTTGTCGATGTTCGACCATGTTCCATTCCGCACATCCAGCCCCATCCCCTGTCGCTCTTTCAATAATTGCAGCGTGCTGTCGGCTCTCTTTACGGCCACTTCCCCTTCCAGCACCCGTACGACCTCGCTGTTGAGACCCTTATAGCTGTGCACACTGAAGGCCGTTCCTATATCTTTTACGTCCAACCCGGCGGGTGTATGTACCGAGAAGGGGTGCTGAGCATCGTGTTTCACCTTGCAAAAGATCTGTCCTTCTATCAGATCGACTCCTCTGTTACCCAAAGGGTCTTCTTTATAGCGTATGGCGCTACCCGCATCCAGCCATACGGTGCTTCCATCCGGCAGGGTGCATTTACGTACAATCCCTGCCGGGGCAGAAAGCGAAAGATAGGATATAGGAGGTTGCTTTTGTCTATTGATGATATACAAGCCGGTGGTGACCAGGATACCGACGAACGCCGCCGCCGCTCCCATTTTCCATACCGGCCGGCGGAACCACCTTGGCGGCTGGGCCTCCTTTGTCAGAACGGCTGTGATAGCCTTAACCGATCCGGCAGGCCGCAAACCCGCATTTTCACTCATCATATCCTGTAGCTTGTCCCACTGCTCCTCTATCTCTGTCGACTCCCCCCAAGCGTATATCGCCGACACATACCTTCTCGCTTCTTTGATCACCTCCTGGCATTCCGGGTGCGCCTGCTCGAAGGCTTTCCAATACTCCGTCGCCGCAACGTCTTTGACCAGACAGTCATTAATGAATGACTGATCCATCAACAAAATCTCAATCGTCAGGAGTGATGAATGCACTGGTTAGATCTTTATATAGAGTAGAGAGAGAGGTGGATAATTTTTTACCCGTTATTTTGAAAATTTATTCAAAATATAAAGAGCATGACCGCGAAAGACCTGAATGTATCATTTTCCCTGGGCGGGAGCAATTGGAGTTCGGCCCTGAGGAATTGCACCGACTCATGCAGTTTATTATAAACCGTCCGGGAGGAAAGCCCTGTTTGTTTGCAGATTTCCTCATGGCTTAACCCTTCATAATACCTCAGCCGTATCAATTCCCTTTTGCGGGCAGACAGCTTGGAAATGGCCAGGGCTATACGCTGCTGAAGATTAGATTCTTCTTTTCGACTGATCAGTAAATGCTCCGGAGAAGCCTGAGCGTCATCCGCCTCATCGGGCAAAAGCTCCATGGGGACCAGGAGGCCCTCCTTCCCATCGTTTGAACCGGACAATTTACGGGAAAACGAAGTGTATATATAGGCTCTGACTGACGTAACCCTGCTGAGAGATTCTCTTTTTTCCCAGAAATAGGCAAAGGTTTGATTGATCGCGTCCTTTATCTTTTCCGGGTCCCAGGTACGTTTTCGCCCGTAAGCCATCAACTCCGGATAGCAGCGCCTGTACAGCTGACGGAACGACTCCTCGTCCCCCGCTGCAAACGCATTCCACAAATCAGAGTAATCCGGTTTCACCCCGGCAAGTTAAAAAGGTTTGCAATATTAAAAGAATAAAATATTTAAGAGCCCATCCCCAGCTTATCGGCCACGATCAACCTATTACCGATCGGATCGATGGCTATACCCGAAAATCGTTCGTCGCGCAGATCCGCCTTTCGTCGGGCAAAAATGAATGTTGGTCTAAAAAGTTTACTTCCGGCCTATGTTTTTTCCATCTTTGTATCAGCAACGAAAGAGATCCAGATCCGAAAAACCAACCAAATCCATCCTGAGAAAAACCAAGATCCTAAGTCCCTGAAAACCAAAGAAAAATCCAAAAATCCAACGAAAAGAACCGAATCCAACCCTGAAAACCGAGAAAAATCCGTATCCGAAAAAGCCAACATCCAATACCTAAGACAGAACCGAAAGTAGACAGACCCTGAAAAATAAAATTTTTGCCGCCCAGCGTTAGCCGGGCGGTTTTTTTATGCATCAATCATTAGTCCTCCCGTCCAACCCATAGTACTTATACGCGTTGTACGCAATAGGAACTCCAAACAGCACGCCCAAAACGATCCAATCCACAACAGAATGCGCCACATTGAATGGCCCTGTCGGCAGCCGGCTTAGGGGCAGGATCACCAGCCCCATGACCACATTCACAAACACCGCGTATAACATCCCTATCAGGTATTTATTAAAGGCCAGGAACTTTACTCTGGGCAATAGCAGGAAAAAAAGTAACGTGAATGAAAAGGCGATAAAGTAATGAAAGAAGAGGCCCAATAAGGCCATCCCATTCCCACCCGGGATGGATGTTTCCAATCCCAATGCTCCACCGGCAATATAATTCAGCATTTTTTCGGCATATTTCCCCGTTTTGATCCATTGGGAAACATAGGCTGAGACAATATCGGTCGTACCGACGAATAGTCCTGTCAGCAGGACGGTTTTTAAAAAGCGATTCATAGTACTGTTTTTACCTGTTTAAAGATTAAATTTGAAAGAGGCAAAAATTCATATTCTCATTATCATTTCACTGTCAAAAGCCGTTCAAATACGTCCAAAATGCCTTCAAATTCAGAAAGCGAGCATGAATGGGTGAAAATTTGCATGGTGGCGCTTTGCCAACAGGCCGGTTTTCCGGATACAAAAAAACTGGTCCAACGGGACCTGAATTTTCTGTCTGAATGGATCGAATCCCGGACAGGAGTTTTGATCAGCCTCTCCACGATCAAACGTTTACTGAATGGACAGTTTTCACGGTTACCCCAAATAGCCACACTGGATGCTCTGGCCCGGTCAGTCGGATATGACAACTGGCAGCGATTTAAAAGGGATCACAGCGCCAGGACGATGGTCGCCGCCGAAGACGGTCCGGCCGAAAATCCCGTCACCCATCAGGTCCGGCCCAAACCCTCACCCGGCGGCCCGGTCCGGCCGAAATTCGGACCCGCCAGGCCCCTGCTCATTGCCGGCCTCCTGTTGATAGCCGCACTCGGGTCACTGGCCGTCATCAGGATCCGAAAACCTGGCGGTATCCATGCGGAAACAGCGCAGTTTTCCGTTGTCAAGGCCACCCGGAACGACCTTCCCAATACCGTCATTTTCAAGTACAACATCGATGATGTAAACGCAGACAGCTTTTTTATCCAGCAATCCTGGGACCGGAATCGGCGGGTTAAAATATTGAAGAAGACCTATACCCTCACAGATATCTATTATGAGCCGGGATACCATAACGCTAAACTGATCGCCAATGATCAAATCATCAGAACATTGCCGGTAAGTATTCCTACGGATCGCTGGCTCTTTTACGCCAAGGAGAGAGCACCCAGGAGCATACCTCAATATATCCTTTCGGCCAGGAGCAATATCGAGGGATCGATGCAGGTCACGGCAGACGATCTGGCAAACAATAAAATCGACCGGCAAAAAGACAATGAATATTGCCAGGTTTATTTCCCCACCGCCATTACCTATAACAGCGATAGCTTCACCCTCACCTGCAGGATAAAGGTCAACGAATGCAGGAATACAGCCTGCCCCTATCTGATGACCGAAATATTTTGTCAGCACTATTTCATGTATTTTCAAAACACCTTAAAAGGCTGCACCAGCTCGTTGAATGCCCAGTTCGGCGATAATATCTTCAGCGGCAGGACCAACGATCTTTCCGCATTGGGAATGGATGTGAACAACTGGCAGAACCTCGAGATGCAGGTAAAAAATAAGAAAGTAAGTATCCGTATCAATGATGTTGAAGTATTCTCCGCCGCCTATGAAAAATCATGCGGGCTGATCACCGGCCTTGGCTTTATCTCCAACGGGTTGTGCGCAGTGGATTTTGTCCGGCTGAAAACCGCCGACGGAAAAGACATTTACAGCGACGACTTTGCCCATTAACCGGCCTCATGGTTTCACAAAGACCAACTGCCGATCCCCTTCGCGATGGACCAGGTTGAAGAAATGGACCATTTTCGGCCAGACGTCCGCAGGATAGGTGCCCTTATATTGCCGGAATCGGCAGGTCAGCACCAGGCTATCGCCGGCAAACTCACTGTGAATACGGTAGCTGCCAAAAGTAGAGGAATAAGAGGAAGACGGAAGGTTTCCTTCCAAAACATAGCCGTGTGGGATTTGCAGCACAATGGAATCGATCTCCTCAAAGGACAGGTTCAGCTCAAAATCATTTGCCCGGGACTGCGCCCCTTCCCTGATACTGACGGCTGTTCTCAGAAAAACTCCGGGGCTCATAAAAAGCCTGTTACCGGTGAGGGTAGAATAATGGTCGGCAACGATTTGCATGGTCTCTTCGATGGCCGGAATGGCCGCACGGGTCTTTTGATAGTCCAGTGCGGTGATCGTACAATTGGAGAGGCCTAAAGCCTGCTGTTGCTGCTCAGTCAATTCCTTTTTAGAGAGCCGGTCCATTTCCGCCTGCAAGGCATCCTGCTCCAGGCCGGAATATCCCATCTTCACGCTGGCCTGCAGCGTGCCATTGCTGTCAATGCTGCCCCGAACGATCCGGCTGATCCTATTGTCCTGCCATGCATACACGGGCGTATGCACGATCCTGCCGCCGCTCCCATCCAGCAATAGAGCATTGCGATCGGAAGTGAATCCGCCAAGATAGCCTGGCGCTAACAGCTGACTGGTACATTCCAGCCAGACAGAGTCGGTTCCGGTGAAAGCTACCGCAATCGCGTGGTTGAACTGGCTGCAGGCAAAACCCGTATCGATATCCGGAGCACCCACCCCTGCCCTGATCAGGACATTACAGGCGCGGACACCGGCTTCCTTCAGGAGCGCCACCATGTAATTAGCAAGCGCCTTGCAATCCCCATATTTCTTGTTGTAAACATAAGCCGGATCGAAAGGCTGCCAGCCGCCGATACCCAGCTCGATGCCCACATAATGTGTATTCTGCTGAAGGAACTGATATAACACCGCGATTTTTTGCTTGTCGTCCGTTAATCCGTCGGTCAGCTGATGGACTTTTGCTTTGGCCTCGGCAGGCAGCTGATCGCGCCCGCGGTAAAGATCCCCGACGAACTTTCCCATGTCCGCCCAGGTGTAAAGCCGGCCCTTGTACCCGTCCTCTTCAAAATCCCCGGGAGCCAGCCGGATAAAGGGCTCCGTCCTATTCCAGGATGGCGAGAACGGTTCAACCTTTACGGCCCTGATATTATGCATTTCCCAGGCATAGGACACCTCTCCCTTTTCGTGCCCGATCACGGGCGGCTGTAAATAGTGATATTGCTTATACCGCAGCGGATAATCCGCAGGCGCCCTGACCGTCAGACTGCTGCTTTCTACCGCCATGCCGGGAGAAGGCTGTGGCCGCCACTCCGGCAATACGAACAGCCCATTCAGCACCTTATCCTCCTCGAAACTGACGGAATACGGATAGCTACGATTGGAAAAATGATAGAACTTGATACGCGAATCCGTCATCAGGATCCCTGAACCGGCAGTGCTCCAGTCCTCCATCTCGTTCTTCCGGATCTTCTTCAACACATTGCCGGCGGCATCATACAGGATACCCGTTGCATCGGACAGCTCATTGAACTTATCATAGAAGGTATGAATATTAGCATAGGCATCTCCGGTACTATTCAGGATGGTAAAAACATATTTATAATGGATCTTTGCCTTTCGGGGAGACTCAATCTCAATGTCCATTGATGACAGCCGCTCGACCACGCCGGCGCCTCCCGCTATGGAATCGGCAATGCGCGCCGCCACCGGCCCCTGACCATCGACCTTGTGACAAAGGAGGATCAGCAGCAGAAATAGCCATACCGGCTGCAGATTCATCGCATCCCTTATCGAACCCCGGTTGTAGAAGACTTTCATCATTAATTGATTTTCTTAAGGACAATAGGCTCTTTTTCCTTATTGACAATGGAAGAGAAGAAATCACGAAGACCCGGATACTCGCCAAGCGTAAAATAGGTCTTCTTTATTTGCAGGTGCGTGCGAAATTGAATGGTCTTCTCATCCGACTGGATCAGATATTCAAAAACCCCGATCCCGTCTTCCAGCACCACCCGTTGAGACTTAGGGAGCGGATCTACCTTATATCCTTTAGGAATATCCATGTTCAGAACATAGGTATTATCAATACAATAGGGCATTTCGACCGGATAATGACGGACTGGTGAATTGAACGGGTTATTATTGAATCGTTCATGAAAGATGGGATTAAAATAGATGGTTTTCTGGGTGAAATTGTACTTCATATCATAATGCCAGATCACCGGGACGTCGGGGAAAGCCAGCGAATCAATCCCGTATTGTCCCATTTGCTTATCCCTCGCCAGACCCTTCTTCATGTTGTCAAAAAAATCTTCTGGCTTTTCCCTTCTCATCCGGTTGCGTAATTCGATGGATTCGAAAATGCCGGCGTTTCGGGTATAGGTACCCGTGTAGCCGCTGTCCGAATTGGACAGGAAGACAAGCGTCACGCGTTTTTCTGTAACGGAGTCGGATAGCAGCGGGATACGATCCTGCCGGGTGTCGATCGACCGGGCCCAGCCATTATAACATAGTTCCGGCAGCTGGCCAAAGCCCAGAGACGGTTTCGACGCATCCAGCAGATAGACGTCGCCACCCACAAATACCCGGGTGATGACATAATTATAATCACTGAGCAGGGGATAATCTTCCACCGCCACACCATTTGAACGGCTGCTCAGGATCACCGGCGACGCCTCCAGCCCCAGGTGCCGGCAAAGAACGGTCATAAGGAGATTGATATCTGCGACATTTCCCTTTTTGTCCTCCCAAACTTTTTTCAGCGGCTGGGACATGTACAACCCTTCGGCATTTGAACAATCGAAGTTGTCGCGCACATAGGCATAGACCTTGTGAAGAGTCCCCATCGGCGTTGTTTCACCCGCCGTAATTTTTTTCAACTCATCATCCAGCCAGCGGTTGTGATCGGTCAGCGAAGCCCCGAAATTATCCTGTTTCATCAGTTCGTCGACCAGTTCGTTCCAGGTGGTGCGATAAGTCTTGTTATAACCGTTCATATGCACGGCCGACAATTGGAACTGGATCTTGCTCAGATGATTTTTTAGGGTGGTAGTATAGGTCTCCGGCCGATTCAGCGCCGGCACATCCTGCAATGCCCATATCCGCCGTATGGTCTGGCCGGACCATAAGCCGCTGAACCCGCCAAAGCCCACCGCGAATTGGTCGTTCGATAGAATGGTACTGTCTATCACATACTTTTGGTAGCCCTGGTGCTTGACGGCATAATCAAACAAAGTGGGCACCGTAATATCATATTCGCTCCACAATTCCGGATAAGCTCCCTGAAAGGTCCACGGCGGGATAAAAGCGCCGGGATAAATGATGCGATAACTGTATTCGATGACAGAGCCTTCCTTCAGATTGGGAAAAGCTACTTTCTCCTGCGTGAAATTCTTGCCTTCGTCTTTGAATATATTGCTCTTATCCAGCTTGGTCACCACCAGCCTGCCATCTTCCAGGTTATAGGTGGCTCCCTTGAATTTGTCGATAAAAGGGACCTCCCCGCCCCTCGGCGTGGCCAGCGTAAAAGCCGCCAGATTGTTGACGGCATTCTTATGGAGAATGCGCATCATGACGTGCCTTTCGAGGATATAGCTGAACCGGCGTTCATAAGAGCTCGGGTCAAAGTTAACCTCGCCACGATCGAACAAAACAATGGCATCCGCAGTGCTGTCAATAGAATAGACGGTGGGAGCAAATGTCGCAGCGGTCACTACACCGAAATCCATATCAGGACGATCCACGGGGCGTAATGTGACCTGAACGCTACCTAAAGACTGTCCCTGCTGCCCTGCAGTATCCGCCTGCTGAGCACGAAGGGAAGTCATCAGTAAAAGGCAAAGCACGCCCAACACAGGATGAAGGAAAATGGAAGGTTTCATATTCCAAACGGAATTTATCAGCTCAAAATAACCGAATTATTTTGACTTACCCGCCCGGCCATCCCGGGGATTAACCTCTTTCTGGTAATTTTCCGGCGCCCGGCCAAATTTTCGGCCGTGGCGTATCTTTGCCATATGGACTATTTCAAAAAACTGGCCGGCTTACTGACCATCGAGCAGGCAGAAGATCGCCGTATCTATGAAGACCTGGCCCAACATTCCTCAGTTACACAACGCAGGGCTGCCGGCCTGACTTGGTATCCGGTAGCTATCCGGGACGTGGAACTCGGCCATGGCGATTACCTGACCGTTGAAGTAGAGCGGACTACTCACCCCGACATCGCTCATCAACTGCGTTTTGGCGCTCCCGCAGCTCTCTTCTCCAACCACGACCCACATACCGACCGCCTGCCAGGGACCATCACTTTTCAAGGCGGGAACAAGCTGAAGATCACCCTTCTCATTGACGAACTCCCGGACTGGGCCCGTAATGGGAAATTAGGGATTGACCTGCTGTTCGATGATAATAGCTATACGGAAATGTTTGGTGCGCTTAAACGTGCGGGGGCCCTGGCCGAGAAAGCAGAAGAAGGCCGGCTCATCCGCGTCCTGACCGGACAACAGCCCGCCAGTTTTCAGCTGGAGACAGTCCCGGCAGCGGCCGAAGGCCCGGGAATCCGGGAATCCTCAGCAGTCACTGGCCGTTGGGGCGCCACGAAGGCCGGCGAGCCGGGCGCCAACCTCAACCCCTCACAACAGGCCGCCGTCGACAAGATCCTGGCGGCAAACGACCTCGCCATCGTACACGGCCCTCCCGGCACCGGCAAAACAACCACCCTGGTGCAAGCCATCAAAGCCCTCGTCCGTCGGGATGGTGAGCGGGTGCTGGTCGTCGCACCCAGCAATACAGCCGTTGATCTGTTGAGCGAGAGGCTGGCCGACGAAGGATTAAATGTTCTGCGTATTGGCAACCCGGTGCGGGTCTCCGAACGGCTGCAGTCTATTACCCTGGATAACCGCATGGCGCAACATGGCTCGGTCAAAGAAGTGAAGAAGCTGAAGAAAAAAGCCGGCGAATTCCGCGATATGGCTCATAAATACAAACGCAATTTCGGCAAGGCGGAAAGGGATCAGCGTAAAGCGCTCTTCGACGAAGCCCGCAGCATCATGAAGGAAGTAGAACGCCTCGAACAATATGTGCTGGATGATGTGCTGGCCAAAGCACAGGTCGTTACTGCTACACTGGTAGGCGCCAGTCATTATACCGTCCGCCATTTGCAGTATAGAACGGTCGTGATCGACGAGGCAGGACAGGCGCTGGAGCCCGCATGCTGGATACCGGTCCTTAAAGCACAACGGCTGATATTGGCAGGAGATCATTGCCAGTTACCACCGACGGTAAAATCGGAGGAGGCCGCAAAGGCTGGTCTGACGACGACACTGATGGAAAAGAATGTCAGACAGCATCCTGACGCTGTGGTGCTGCTGGAAGAGCAATACCGCATGCACGAAACGATCATGAGCTATGCCGGCGGCGCGTTTTATGATAACCGGTTACGGGCGCATCCGTCCGTTGCAGCACATAAGCTGTTTGCCGGAGACAGCCCACTGTCGTTTATCGATACCGCAGGATGTGGGTATGAGGAAAAACAGGAAGGCGCCGGGCTGTCCAATCCGGAGGAAGCGTCATTTCTGCTAAAGCATGTCACCCGGCTCACCACCGAATTGAGCGCCCACTATTCTCCCGCTGATTTTCCATCCATCGCGATCATCTCGCCGTACCGGTTGCAGGTACAAGTGTTGCGGGAGTTGCTGCCCCACTCGACTGCCCTTCAACCGTACCTCCACCGGATCTCGATCAATACGATCGACAGCTTCCAGGGGCAGGAACGGGATATCGTCTACATCGGCATGACCCGAAGCAATACCGACAGCAAGATCGGTTTCCTCGCAGAGGTGCGCCGGATGAATGTAGCCATGACCCGCGCCCGCAAGAAACTGGTGGTCATCGGTGACAGCAGCACACTTTCGCAATCCGCCTTCTACGCCGGCTTTATTGCTTATGCGGAGAAGAAGGCAGCGTATCAGAGCGCATGGGAATTTGTAGAGGACTAAGCCGGAAAGCGCCAATCCTGGTCGTATAGTTTTTGGCATCCTTTTTCAGGTAGTCGCCTACATACCAGAAGGTCACATCATCCGACGGGTCGATGGCGGTATAGGTATAGTCCTCCCAACGCAGCGTATTCGTTTGGGGCGCCGCGCCTTCCGCCAATATACCTTCCCCAAACGTCATCACCCCCAGGCTGTCCGTCGCCAACCTACCGGTCCATCGCTGGCCGATGAAATGAGCGGGTCCACTATACGTATAGCCGATACCGATATCACCGTATTTATCCATTGCGGCGCCGGCCATCCAGCGATAGTCGCCGTCAGGCGCATAAGTACCCTGTTGATAAAGACTGAGCTTCGATCGCTTGCCTTCGCGGAATTCATACCAGCGTACGCCGCCCCCACCCGCCGCCGTAGCCACCGAGTGAACGACCACAAGAGACTGTTGTTTGCCGGTATGCCGGTAGATCAGCCGGCCCAGCAGCTTGTCACCCTGCGCATCCACACGCATGGTATCTCCCTTCTGCGGAATGGATCGCTTCAGCTGCCCGTCCCCGAGATAATGATAGGTAGCGACATCGACCTTCACCGGCCCTTCCAACCTGGTTTTGCTGGTATTCTTCCAGTCCACATGGAATTTCCAGACATAGATGCCATCGTCCTCGAATTGATCATGCAGCTGCGTGCCGCCGTTGGATACCACGATATTGGGGGCGCCCTTGTCAGGCAGGCCTTGCCCTTCCACGTCCGAGTTCAGCAGGAAGTTGACGCCATTGATCAGGAAGCCCTGCTCGGTGGCATCTTCACCCTTGAGCATCTTGTCCCGGTCGACCACGAAGACCTGCCGCTGGATCAGTTGGTCGCTGGTGCTGCTGGTGGTATAGTAGCCGTCTGGCCAGATTGTCGGCCGGGGATAATCCGGGAACAGGGGGCGGTCGAATTCATAACGATAATAGGGTCCAAAAGGATCCGGCCCGGTGCTGATAGCATAGCACATGCAGTAGGTGCCCGTCGTGTCCACCTTTGTACGTACTATCGGCGGCCGGGTGCCGGAGGGCGCTTCGGGATAGGTTGGTCCCGGCTGATACAGCATTTCGGCCTTTCCAGGCTGCGCCGGGTAAGGCGGCAGACCGGCCTTGCTGGAATCCCGCTGATCCGTACGGGCAATACCCCGGCGGAAGGTGGGCATCACGATCAGCCAGCGGTCGGCCAGCTGGTCATAGCGTACCACGGCATCTCCATTGTTAAGCTTTTCGCAGGGACCACCGAATCCCTTAAAGAAATTTCTGGTCTCGCCGGGACCGTAGAGGATACGGCCGGTGGTATCGTACATCTTGCCTTTCTTCGTATAGATGGCCACCCGCGTATTGACGATCTGAACGATCTGATTGGGACCTACCGCCAGCGCATTATCGGAAGGATTGCGGTAAAGGGCAGTGCCCTGCGGCCCCCGGAATCCCTCTCCCAGCCCATCGAAGCTGGCCTGGACTTCAGGTGCCGGCCTCGATCCCTGCCAAGTCTGCTCGACGGCCGAAGCCGGCACGCTCTTCCCGGAATGACCTGGGTGTTCGCGAAAATATTCATCCGTGCCTTTTGCGAATCTCGCACCGCCCGGACCGACAGTATCTGCTTCTTCCTCGTCTTCGTCGTCATCATCCGGGCTGAGCCTTTTTTTCCCCGTATCGGCCGCCATGGCTGGCAACAGGGAAGACGACCGGTCACGACGAACAGCAGAACGACTGTTCATCATACTGACCGAAGGTGTAGCGGTCGTGGTAGCAGTCGCACTATCCTGTGCCCGCGCCGAAAAAACACCCGCGAAAACCAACAACAATATCACGAACCCTTTCATTATCACATTCATGTTCATTATCCTTAAGGTAATATGAGCAGTATTAGTTCTTATTATTGCGTATATCCAGCTTTTCCTTTGGCAGGTCACCGCCACGCTTAGGCGCCGGATAATTATTCAGGGCAGCCTCATATTTTGCCTTGGTTTCCGCCAGCCGGCCACTTAGCAGCTGATATACTTCCTGGTGCTGATCGGTGGGCCTGAAATCCGAGCCGCCGGAAATACTTTCCTTCGAGATGGTCAGGAACCGTTCCAGCAGCTGAGCCGGATCACGGAAAATATCCTCCCTGGCGCCGGTCTGCTGGATATTATGCAGCTGGGCTTCCACAGAGGTCAGCTGTTTCTCCCAGGTCAGCAATTGCTTCTTACGACGGACATCGGTGGTCGACGCCAAAACAGTCAACATTCTTCCCCGCAGGATCTCCAGCGTATCGATCATATGAAGACAGCTTTGGATAGAGGAGTAGACAGATGTACCAAAAGCGTATTGCTGCCGAATATCATCGTCCGATCCGATGGTATTCGGATCCCTCAGCACCTCCACCGGCTGTTTCCATTCCCGGTTGCCGATCTTCAGTACCACGGTATAGCTGCCGGGCAGCACCTTGGTGGGAGCCAGCCCGGGACCGATGTCCAGGTCATAGATCACCATGGACCGCTGTCCATTCGAATCCAGCTTGACCCAATCGGCGTCCTCCGGCCGGGTACGCATTGGCGGCAGGATATAAGGCTGCAGTCCCAGATCCCACCAGACACGGTTGATGCCCCGCTTATTAGACGCCGGGAGCGTCTGTACGATATTGCCGGCGGCATCCTGTACGAGTACTTGTATCGTATCCCGGACTGTGTCCTTCAGATAATAATTGATATCGGCCCCATAGGGAGGATTCTGTCCCGTGGAAGAGGATCGCTCGCCATGAATACTAAGCTTCTGCCTAAAACGGTAAGCCTGTCGCATCGGAAAGAGATAGGCCTCCGATTGCTGAACTTCCGCAGAGAAATTGCGGATCGGCGTTACGTCATCCAGGATATAAAAGCCCCGGCCATAGGTACCGAGCACCAGGTCCCTGAAATTTCGCTGGATGACGATCCCATAAATGGGCACGGGCGGAAGGTTATTCTTGAGATGGATCCATTGAGCGCCATCGTCCGGAGAAAAATACAGCCCGTTGTCGGTACCTGCCCAAAGCAAGCCTTTCTTTCCGGGATCTGCCCTGATCTGATGGACAAAAGATGAATTGCCGCGGGGAAAGCTTTGGCTGATCAGCGTCCAGCTCTTGCCAAAGTCGGAAGTCTTATAGATATACGGGGCGAAATCCCCGATGAATTGCGCGTCCGCAGAAATATAGGCCGTACCCTCATCGAACGGTGAAGGATCGATGGCCCGGATGGTCGACCATTTCGGCATGCCGGGAATATTGGCCGTTACATTGTCCCAATGTTTGCCGTCATCACGGGTGACATGGACCAAACCATCATTGCTACCCGTCCAGAGGACTCCTTCCCTGACGGGAGATTCGGCAATCACGTACAGCGTACAGCCATCGAAGGTGAACAGGTTATCGGTGCTGATACCGCCGGAGCTTTGCTGATGCGACTTGTCATTCGTTGTCAGATCCGGGCTGATAACCGTCCAGGACTGACCTCCATTGGTGGTGACATGGACATATTGACTGCCGATATAGACCTTTTCATGGTTATGCTGCGAGACGGCCATCGGAAAATTCCAGTGCCAGCGGTATTTCATCTCGGCCGGCGGATATCCATACCCCGCTTCCGGCCAGGCCCGCACGTCCCTGACATTGCCGGTACGCAAATCCGTCCTGTCCACACCGCCATCATAACAGCCGGACCAGATGATATTGTTATCTACCGGATCGGGTTGCGCATAACCGCTTTCGCAGCCGCCGACGGTCGTCCACAATCCCAGCGGGATACCTCCCTGCAGGCTGTTGCTCGGACCGCGGTAGGAGCTGCCGTCCTGCTTATTGCCATAGACAAAATAAGGTACCTGGTTGTCCGTGGAAACATGATACATCTGGGCGATGGGCAGATTGACGTTCTGCCAGGTCTTGCCACCATTGTAGGTCATGTTCATACAACCGTCATGGGCCACCATACAGCGCGCCGGATTCTTTGGGTCGAACCACATATCATGCGTATCGCCGCCCGGATCATAGTTCCCATTCTGCTCTTTTCCGTTGAATGATTTACCACCATTCTTCGATTCCATCACCGTCACGCAAATAGTGAATACATCATCAGGATTGCCCGTCGAGACCCGGACACGTGTATAATAAGAAGCGCGCTGCGCCATGGAATGACTGGTGAACATTTTCTTCCAGGATGTCCCGCCATCCTCCGAACGGTACAATGCCGGGTCCTTGTCTTCCACCAGCACATATACGATATTGGGATTACTATAGGCTACATCGACGGATGTCTTTCCGACGGGGTGTGTCGGGCCGCCAGGCAGACCATTGGTCAGCCGGCTCCAGGTTTTTCCGCCATCCGTGGTCTTGAAGATACCGCTGCCGGGGCCACCGCTGTGCAGCTGCCAGGTATTGAAGGTGATCTGCCACATGGCGGCGAACAAAGTACCGGGATGTTGCGGGTCCATCGCCAGATCGGAACAACCGGTCAGAGAATCGACAAAGAAGACCCGCTGCCATGTCTTCCCGCCGTCGGTGGTCTTATAAACACCACGCTCCTGCTGGGGCGCGTGTGAATTACCTAACGCCGCGACATAGACGATATCCGGATCGGAAGGATCGACGATCATCCTGCTGATACGTCCCGTCGCCTGTAAGCCCATATTCTTCCAGCTATGACCGGCATTCGTGGATTTATATACGCCATTACCCATCGCCTCGGCCGGCCGGATCAGAAAGCTTTCACCGGTACCCGCCCATACCTGTTTGGGATCCGAAGGCGCGACCGCCAATGCACCGATGGATGAATTATCCATACTGTCGAAGATTGGACGCCAGCTCACCCCGCCATCGTCGGTTTTAAAGATGCCGCCCGATGCAGCCCCCACATAGGAAATATTACGATCACCCGGCACACCCGCCACGGCAATGGCCCGGTTACCATCGGGACCGATAAAACGAAAATGAAGCTGATTGAACAGGCTACTGTCGATCGACTGCGCCGTAACCTTTTCGGCACCCATCCAGCCGGTAAATGCCATTATCAGCACATATATTTTTTGCCGCATATATGATACAATTTGAATGAAATTTACCATAGGAACGCGAACAAAAATGTTACACGTTCAAATCGGTGCAACATTGGTTAAAATCAGGCAAACAGTGCTGCCATAAGGGTCGCCGCGTCATCTCTCCGCCAATCTGCGTTGTTGCCGCCGGAAGTGCCGGTACCGGATCACAGTGGCCGCGATCAGAACGATACCGCAGAGTTCGGATAGTAATTTTTCCCCATCCAGCCAATCCACCGGCCGGTCCTTCAGCTCAGGGTCCATCACCACACCGTGTATGATGAATAAAAGAGCGGTGCCATACGAAATGAGATGGATATTTTTCCATGTCCGGAATTCCAGCCTGTTCTTTACCCGCTTTTGCGTGGTGACGATCACAGCGATCAGCGCATAGAGGGCAAGGGCGCCGAATAGCGTCCAGAAGGCCTGGTGCGGGGCATGGATGGGCAATAATATATCGGTTACACGATACCGTAAAGACGGGTCAGCCAGCAGCAGCAACGGATGCGCCAGGACCAGCGCCAGCGCGACATAGGCTGTCCAGTTATGAAGATCGTCCAGGCTGACCTTTTTCAGCCAGGCGGGCAGCTTCTTCCATAAAGGCGATCGCCGGTAGGCAGTGCTCAGCAAAATGCCGAGCAGAAAGTTAAAAGTCAGCACGGCTGTCGCGATAAGACCGAGCGTGGAAGAAAGATCAAGCCAATTTATATCCATAAAAATGCTTTTGATCGGTTATCATTCTTTTACATCGATCACCGGCACCTGTTTTTCATAGATTAACTTATTCAGCGCCGGAATATCGGTTTGATAGACCGCCTTCAGTTTGTCCAGCTGCACGTCCGCCTTGGCGCTTAGATCGGCAAATACTTCCCGGACCTGCTTGTTGGGGACCTGGTTGCTGCCGGACGCGGTATTGTACACCCCCGACAATTTATCATTCAGCCGGATGGGATAGTTGAGCATGTCCTCGGAGCTTTTCGATTTAGTCTGGTACAGGGCCTCTTCTATGGCCGTCAGCTTATGCTGGATATTTTCAGCCATCGACCTGATGGGTTTCCCGGTGCTGTCCAGGCGGGCAGTCAGGTCCTGCAACTGCGTGCGGGTCTTGCGAAGACGCAAAATAGCCTTTTGAACATCATTATATTTGTCCCGGATCGCCAGCAGGAACGCCGTCTGGCTGTCATCATCCGCCTCGGTCATTTTTGAATGCGGGTCGCCCTTGATGACAAAGGAAACATCCGCGGAATCATGTCCATAATGAAATCGGGCATTGTATTTCCCGGGAGCGGCCTTGGGGGTTCCTACCCCGCCGGTCCAGAGCAACATGCCCGGGATCTTTTCCCCACCCGGATACAACATATCCCAGACGAAGGTGTTCATGCCGGAGTCGACATCCATTTTTGTATCGGGTTCCTTCGAACGGGTACTGAAGGTGCGGATCGGTTTATTAGCCTTATCGAAAATAGTCACGGAAACCCGGGCCGAATCCCCCGGCGATTGCAGCCAGTAATGAAAGACTACTCCATTGGGCGGGTTCTGACCGGCATTGGCCAGCGCGTCCCTGTTCCGGCGACCGCGGCGGCCGCCGCCTTCCATCAGCCAGGCATCATTGACGGGAAAGACATGCAGGCTGTCCCGGAAAGCTTCATCGGACTTCTGCTGCAGCAGGCTGAGATCATCGAGCACCCAAAACGCTCTTCCCTGTGTGGCCACCACCAATCCATTGTCTTTGATGGTCAGATCGGTCACCGGGACGATCGGCAGGTTTTGCTGGAATTTTTTCCAATGCCCGCCATCGTCGTAGCTGATATACATCCCATACTCCGTTCCGGCATATAGAAGTCCGGGACGTTTCCTGTCTGCCCGGACGACCCGCGCAAAGTGCATGGGATCGATACCATTCGTGATCAGCTTCCAGGTCTTGCCATAATCTTCGGTTTTGAAGATATATGGCCTGAAATCGTCGAGCTTGAACCTCGTACCTACGATGTAGGCGCTTCCCTTTCTGAAGGGGTCGGGGTCGATGGAGTTCCAAAGCGTCCACTGACCCGCCTGCGGGGGCGTTACGTTCTCCCAGTGCTGACCGCCGTCCCTGCTCACATGTACCAGCCCGTCGTCGCTGCCCGTCCACAACAGGTCTTTTTCATAAGGAGACTCGGCAGCCGTATAGATGGTACAGTAATATTCGGCCGAAGTATTGTCCTTTGTGATCGGGCCGCCGCTGGGCCCTTGTTTGGACTTGTCATTTGTCGTGAGGTCGGGGCTGATGGCCTGCCAGCTCTGGCCTTCGTTTTCCGTCACGAAAAGCTCGTTGCCGCCGGCATAAAGACGTTTGGGATTGTTCGGAGAAAAGAAGATCGGATAGTTCCACTGAAACCGGTATTTAAGCGAATCCGCCCCATATCCCGTCGGGTTGTCCGGCCAGACGTCGATGGTCCTGTTCTCTCCGGTACGATGATTCAGCCGCCCCAGGTAGCCGTCATAGTTACCCCCATAGACGACATCCGGATCCAGCGGGTCTGCGATGATATAGCCACTTTCAAAACCTGCGGTAGGCTCCCAATCGCGGTCCGTGATCCCCGCGCCCGCCGTCCTGCTCTTGATGCGGACGCTGGAATTGTCCTGCTGTGCGCCCAGGATATGATAGGGATAGGCGCTGTCCGTTGACACCCGGTAGATCTGCGCCGTGGGCTGGTTATTGTTCGAGCTCCAGTTGTTGCCGCCGTCATAGCTGACCTGCGCCCCGCCGTCATCAGCCAGGATCAGCCTGTTCCCATCCTCAGGGTCCAGCCAGAGGTCGTGGTGGTCGCTGTGCGGCGTCTCCATATGCGTAAAAGTCTTGCCGCCGTCGACGCTCCGGTTCATCTCCACATTCAGGCAGTAGACGAGGTTATCATTCTTCGGATCCACATATACCTTATTGAAATACCATGCACGCTGCTTGATGTCGTTGTCGCTGCTGATCTTTGTCCAGGTAAGACCCGCATTTTCGCTGGTGAACAATCCCCCGTTTTCATTTTCGATGAGCGCATACAGCTTATCCGGGTCGCTGGGACAAATAGTGAAGTTGACCGCCCCCCAGATACCTTTCGGCAATCCTTTATGTGCGCTGATATTCGACCATGTCTCCCCGCCATCGGTACTCTTGAAAAGGCCGCTGCCTTCTCCACCGCTCTCGAGGCTGTATGGCGTCCGTTTGATGTGCCACATGCCCGCATAGAGGACCGCCGGATTCCCCGGCTCCATGGCCAGATCCGAACAGGCCACCTGGTCGCCGTTGTACAGCACACGCCGCCAGTTTTTGCCGCCATCGGTCGTTTTGTATACCCCTCTTTCCGTATTGGGTCCAAAGAGATGACCCATGACCGCCACCCACACAATATCTGGATTTTTAGGATGGATCACGATACGTTCGATATGCCGGCTGTCCTTCAATCCCAGGTTGACCCAGGTCCGGCCACCGTTATCGCTGCGCCAGATACCGCCGAGGTTTTCGGAGACGTTATTTCGCAACGTATTCTCCCCCTCTCCAGCATAGAGGATGGTTTCGTCGCTAGGCGCCACCGCCACAGCGCCTACTCCGCCGCCAAAATAGCCATCGGAGATATTCTTCCAGTTGCTGCCGCCGTCGATGGTTTTCCATAAGCCGCCGCCGGTAGCTCCGAAGTAGAAAGTACTCTTGTTATGGAGACTGCCCGTCACCACATCGGCGCGCCCGCCGCGGAATGGACCGACCAGCCTGAATTTTAAAGGAACGTAATACATCGAATCGGCCGGACTTCCGGCGGATGCGTCGGTTGGCAAGCTGTGTGATTTTTTCTGCGCTGTCAGTAATATTGGTGTCAGTAGTACTGGCGTCAGTGAAAGCGCCAGGACAAAGGAAAGAAGAGACTTCATATCTGTGTGCTGTTTATTCTTGGATGGTTAAGGTGTCGAGACCTGCAGCCTTTAGCTGCGCATTTAATGCCGCCAGATCTTTTTGCTTCAGCGCGATCCACGCATCCGTGGTCTGCCGTGCAGCCTGTTCCGTGGCACGCAAAGCCGCCACGGCCTGTACAGTCGGTTCCAGGTCGGCCTCTTCCAGGATGGTGAAAACAGCCGCATACTCGCCCTGCAGCTGGGAGAAGGCTTTTTGCTGCGCACTGGCGCCTGCAGGTGCGCCCCTTCCGCCCCGCCGGCCGGCTCCTTCCAGAACCGCCGCCTTTGCATCCAGCTCCTTTAATGCACCGGTCACCGCGCCGCCACTTTTGTTCAGCAGTACCGCGATAGCGGCCCGAAGCGCATGCACCTGGTTGTAAGCATGCATGGCGCTGTCTCTCCCTCTGTAAGCCTGCAAGGCCAGATCATGCTGCTGCTGCAAAACCGTTAGGGTTGTTTTTACCCGTGGGTCCATTTTTACCGTCATTGTTTGCGTGTACGTCTTGCCGTTAACCATCAGCCTTACCGTATAAGCGCCGGGTACCACCCATGGTGAACTGGCGGAAGGCGAAGTGTTGCCGACCACCGCACTGATGGGATAAGATGCGGGGACATTCAGCGGTTGCTCGTGCAGGTCCCAGGTCATCCGGTGAGGGCCTCCTTTGGCGGACAGGATCTGCTGAGGCCGGATCCAGTACGTCGGAATATTGACATCGGGTATATCATATAGCGTATCGGTGCTGGAATAACGGCGAAGCACTCTTCCCGCAGCATCGGCAATTTCGAGCGCTACCGGACCTGCTGCGTCCCCTTTGAGGTAATAATCGATCACCGCTCCATCAGGCGGATTTTCACCGGCCGGTTCGTCACCCGGCAGCGGTGTATCGGAATTCATGTCCCAGCGTATCCGGATCGCCGGATCGGGTTTATATAGGACTGCGTCCTGTGCGGCAGTCGCCGCACTCATTTCACGCAATAGCGCAATATCATCCAGGATCCAGAAGGATCGCCCATGGGTACCTACTACTACATCGGCATCCTTGAAGACAAGGTCACGAATGGATGTAGCAGGCATATTCAACCGAAGGGATGTCCAATGCTCACCATCATCGAAGGATATCCATACGTTGCGCTCGGAACCGGCCAGCAGCAGGCCTTTGCGTTTCGGATCTTCCCTGACCACGTTGATAGGATCAATCGGCAGGCCGGCATCTATTTCAGTCCAGGATACACCGCCATTATGCGTCTTATAGATATGCGGGTGCATATCGTCGATCCGGATGCCGTTGACAGCCGCATAGGCCGTACCCGCATCGTAGTGACCGGCTTCGATGAGGGATATTTTAGTCCAGTCCGCGATGCCGGGCGGTGTTATATTCTTCCAGGTCTTTCCACCGTCCCTGGTGATATGAATGAGCCCGTCGTCGGTACCCGCCCAGATCGTCAGGGGATCTACCGGTGAAGGAGCAACGGTATAGATCACACCCCGCCGCGCCATCTTCGTCACGGCATCCGTATTGTAAACACCTACACTAGCCGGAACAGCCCAGGATTCCCGGCTAAGGTCCGGACTAATTACCTGCCAGGAATGGCCGCCGTTGCCGGTCTTAAATAACACGTTGCCTGCAAAGTAAAGTGTATGCGGATCTGTCGGCGAGAACAGTAAAGGAGCAGTCCGGAGAAAGCGGTATTGACCGCTTTGCACCGCTTCGGGTGCAATATTTTGTACCTGCCCCGTTCGCTTGTCATAGCGGGTGACCTTACCCCCATAAATAATATTCGGATCCAACGGGTCGGGCGCGACGTACCCGTATTCCTCCACACCGACCGGATGCCATTCCCGGAAGGTGATCGCCCCATCATTGCCACGTGAGGCGATACCAATGGATCCGCTCTCCTGCTGCCCGCCGTAAACATTATACGGAAAAGCGTTATCTGTAGCGACATGATAGAACTGCGCCGTCGGCTGATTATACCAGGAAGAGAAGGTATGTCCCCCGTTGACGGTGACAATAGCGCCCTGGTCGCAAGCAACCAGCATGATCTCCGGATGATCGGGATTGATCCACAGCCGGTGGTAGTCATCGCCGCCCGGCGCCCCTTTGAAAGCATTCCAGGACATGCCCCCATCCGTGGATTTCCAGACCACCACATCTGCCGTATAGACGATGTCTTTGTTGGCAGGATCAGCTTTGACTTCCGCGAAATCGTCACCGCGGCCCCAAAACCGGTTATCACTATTCAATTTCTTCCAGGATTCACCGGCATCATCGCTTCGGTAGATACCGCCGGTGGAAGGTCCTGATGCAACAGTGGCGTAAAGGCGACTGGGATCGGAAGGCGCAATGCAGAACCCGATCCGCGAAAGTCCCTCTGCAGGAGTAGGCAGTCCCGCGGTGAGTTGCCGCCAGGTCGTTCCGCCATCAGTAGATTTGAACAGGCCGCTGTTAGGGCCGTTCCATGCACCGTTCTCCCAGGGTCCCTGGCGTCCGGCCCAAAGGTCGGCATATACGATCTGTGGATTGACCGGGTCGATGCTCACCTCCACCGCACCCGTATTTTCATCTTTATACAGGACTTTCTCCCAGGTCTTGCCGCCGTCAATGCTACGATATACGCCTCTTTCAATATTGGGTCCGTAAGGATGGCCCAGCACTGCGGCAAAGACCCGGTTGGGATCATGCGGATCTATCGCCAGGCCGCCTATCTGCTGGCCCTCCGCCAGCCCCAGATGGGTCCAGGTCTTGCCGGCATCGGAAGACCGGTAAACACCATCGCCTACCGAGAGATCGGGCCGCTGGATCCCCTCCCCGCTGGCTACATATACGATATTCGGATCGGAAGGCGCTACCGCGACATCACCGATCGAGCCCGTAGGCTGATCGTCGAATATCGGATCCCAGGTCCTGCCGAAATCGGTCGTTTTCCAGACTCCGCCATTATTAACGCCAATGTAAAATACATTGGGCTGCTGGGGCACTCCGCACCCGCCGACGGTACGACCACCACGGTGCGGGCCAATCATCCGCCAGCGCAGATTATGAAATAAAGAAGTATCCTGCCCACGGGAGTCAACGGGATAAGCAGTCACGAAGATTAAAATGACGGCAAAACCCCGGACAGGCAAGCAGCAGTAACCGAATAGCAATTTTCTCATGCGCAGTAGATTATAAAAAGCCAAAAAGTACGCTATAATTCCATTACACGGCTAACCGTCCATCCACTTTAATGTGTTCTCAGCCTTTTCGATCCCTGGTGTGGATCAGCCGGATGATATCTGCATGGCCGAAATGTTTTGCCCATTCCAGCGGGGTAGCCTTAAAAGTCTTATCCCTCACTTGCAGGTCGGGGTTGGCCGACAGCGCGAGTTCAGCTAATTCGCCGTCATTACGCTCCGCGGCAATATGCAGCAGGGTTGTTGCCCCTTCGCCATAGAGCCGGTCGATATGGCCGGGCTTGCGCCGCAGTAGTTGCCGGGCGCGATCCTTCCAACCAAGATCCCATGCGTCCAACGCAGTATAATCAGCGCCTCCATTGAGCAGCCATTCTGCCGCCGGCCCTTGCCGGCAATGCACGGCCAGTTGCATCAGGGTCATTCCATTGGTCAGCGGCTGGTTAAGCTCCTCGGGTGTATAGATAGCCCCTGACCGATCGAGCTCTGCTGCATCACCAAGGCCAATAGCCTCCGCCAGCCTGACGGCCTGAATCCCCGGCGGATGAGCCAGCAGTTTGTCGATCATCAGCCACCAGGTCCATCCCTGACCGACCGATGAAAAGCCTAATTGCTCATAGGCATGCCTGCCCTCCTGTGTTGAATTCAATACCGCATACCGATACCCTTTTTGCTGAGCATAGAGACAGGCGGCCAGAGTGACAGCCTTACCGATACCCTTACCGCGGGCGCCCGGTACCACACCCACATGGTAGATGCCCGCCACTCCCATTGGTCCGGTGGTCATGAAAACAACACTTTGCCCGACAACCTTGCCGCGAAACGATGCGATGAAACGCATCCATTGTCCGGGGAAGGCAGCGCCGGAAGGCACAGGAATGACTACCCGGGCATAAGGCAAATGAGTGACGGAGGTCAGCGAACGATCGTTGTCCCGGACAATGCTGAGGCCTTTGGGGAAAGGATGATGAGTCTGCAGTTGTTCGAGGTCCAGGCCCATCCAGTGTGGGCGCCAACCAGGCTGCCAGCCTCGGGCCAACAGGCGAACACCCAGGTCCGACGGGCGGGGTGGGTCCAGAGACCAGCAGCCCGAACCCCGCGGCGGATGACCAAGATAAAAAGATACCAGACGGTCTAGCGGGCCAGATGCGCTTTCTGTAGTCAAATCAGGAAAGGCGATCATGGAACTGCTCTCAGGAGTACCCGTTGTCCAGCAAAGGCCGCCATCGGTGATCAAATCGCCACCCAACGCAAGCGACTCCTGCCTGAACAGCTCTTTATGATTGTCAGCGACCGCCTTTTCCAGGTCGGTAGGACCGGCACTCCGCAAGATTGTCGGATAGGTCATTGTTATAAAACTAGGCTATCCCCTTCAATAGGCAAAAAAATTCGACCGGTCAATGTAGGCAAAAATATCGCTTAGTATATCCTGGGGCAGGGAAGATGGAGGAGTAACAGGCAGGGCATTGGTATGGGTACGGGATCGCGCCTCATGCAGGCATTTGTTGCGCACAGCGAGATAAAGGAAGGCTTTGATCGTCTTCTCCCTGTCGAATTCGGTGTGTCGCTCCCACAACAGGAAGAAGGCTTCCAATGTCACACGATGCGCAACCAGATGATCCTGATCTTGCAGACACATGAGTGCAAACGAAAGCAATTCCGGGTAATACTGGAAAAAAAGCACCTTGAAAGCTTCAGGGGATCCCAATTGCAAATGCAGGACGGGAAGATCCTGCTCCCCTATATCATTGAATACATCGTCGAATTCAGGCATAGTGAAACAGCTGTTGCCGGTTAATGAGATCAATTGAGCAAATGCGAAGGAGGTACAGGCAGATAACGGTTAGAGTAGTAATTCTCGATGGCCACCCCGATGGCTGTCGCTTCACCGGTCGACTCCTTCTCTATATCAGACCAGGTATCTTTTTCATTATACACCAGCGCCATGGATTCGCCGTTGCCATCAGGGAAATTGATCAGAAAAATAACGACAGAATGAACAAGAATAGGCTTGACAACGATCCAGTTCCATTGCCGGTCGAAAAGGTATTCCACTTCAAACGACTGGTCGAAAGGCTGGGATTCCTGGATAGCAGCAGTGTAAGGAATATTTGTTAAACCGTTGAATCTCAATCTGAAACCTGACATAACAAAAGATTAAGTTTAAAAAAGGTTGTTATGGTCGAACCATAAGGATGACAGGTCTGGTATAGGTCACAGCTAAAATTGCAGGATATTGCAGGACTCAGGTCTAAATTTAGGAGGTCGTGCTTTTAATTGATCCGGATCACCATTTGGGGGTGGCTGATCTTTACACTAAGCAAATTAATAGCTTTGGTCCAACACTAAGTAGAATTAATTCTACAGCAGGTTCTTTTTTATTGTTGAACATTAGCCCAATAATGCAACCACAAATATTACTGGCTGACGATCACAGCATGATCCGAAAAGGTTTGAAGCTGCTATTACAATTGCATCTGGGTTTTACAGCTGTATCTGAAGTGACCAGTTGCAACGAATTGATGAAGGATCTGTCAAAAAAGAAATATTCCCATATGGTGCTGGATATTATCCTGTCGGACGGCAGTACGCTGGAAATCCTTCCTACCATCCGCAAGCTCTATCCTGATTTAAGGATAATGGTGTTTTCCATGCAGCCGGCGGAAGTGTATGGTAAGGCGCTGCGCCAGTATGGGATAGATCACTATCTTCCCAAGACGACGCCGGAAGAAGAGACGATCCGTCTTTTGCAGCGTTTCCTGTTGAATGAACAGTATTTGCGGGATGATCCGGCTACAAGGTATCCGAACAACCCTTTCTCCGCCCTTGCCCCCCGCGAACTGGAGATCCTTCATTACGTGTTGAAAGGCTTAGGCACCAAAGAGATCGCTCAAACGCTGAATGTAAAGATGAACACCGTTTCTACGGTAAAAAACCGGATATTCGAGAAAACCCTCACCACAAACCTCAAAGAATTAATAGAATTGGCTACCTTGTACAATGTCAATTATTAAGATAATTGGTCTGTCTGCCCTGTTGCTGGGCTGGCATCTTATCCTTCCCGCCCAGCCTGCTTACCTTGTTGAAAGATTTACTACAGACAATGGGCTTCCTTCCAATGGCATCAAAGGGGTACAATGGGATGACCGGACGGGCTTCCTGTGGATCGCGACGGAGGCCGGGATAACCCGCTACAACGGGGTTGATTTTGTCACTTTCTCGAAGGCCAATACCCCACAATTATTTTCCGAAAGAATGCTTTTCCTGCTTAAAAGCAGGGATGGAAGGATCTACACCTCGGATGAAGCTGGAGACCTCTTCTTTATCATGCGGAACCGGCTTCAATTCATGGAACGCGTGACCATCGATACCCGGCCGAGCACCTTTCAGCTGACGGGTCTCATCGCATCAGGAAAATTGTTCCGGCAAACATCTATGCAGCAACCTGCTGGTTTCGGATTCAGCTTCTGGTCGGAATCCCTGATCCCGTTGAGCGACAGCCGGATCATCCTCACCCGCTTCGATACCCTCTATGATTACCGGATCGGTTATCCGTCTCCTGTTTTCGTCGCTGCCCTCAAGCCGGCATCGAAGCCCTTTTACCTGGCCGGGCAAACATGGGTGTTCAGCGGCAAAAAGGAATTCTATCACCTGGATCCTTCCACCGGACAGCAAACTGCCGTAGAATTGAAAGGAATGGACCAGGATAGACCACAAAAATTATTCTGGGATAACAGCATGAGTCACCCTATCGTAGTCAGCGGAACCCGGGCCTGGTCACTGGATTACGATGGTCAGCAACTCGTCGCCCGGCTGATCTGCCAGTCTATTCCGACAGATGCCTTCTTAGCTTACCTGGCTTACGATTCCGTCAACAGGACTGTTTTTATCGGTACCGCCTCTAAAGGGATCATCGTCATCCGGAGAAACGAAATAAAGCCGGTGAAAGCAGCCATGCCATCTCCGGAATCCCCTACCGCTTACTATAGCCAGGTTGCATTACCAGCATCGCCTGCGGCAAGCCTCCGGCGGCCGCAGGGGTCAGCCATCCTCACCAGCACAGGAGATGTGTTGCCGGATACACATGTCAGCCCGGCTGAACTGCCGGTGGTCCATCGCCCCTTCAATAATTTTGTTTTGACTACACCGGACAGCGTGTTGTGGTATAGTCGTGACGACAGTATCTTTTCCTACAATTACAAGACCCATCGGACGACAACCATTCTTCCGGGAGCGGGCTCCATTACCGACGGCTTTGCGCAGTCTGGCAGCCGGCTCTATGTAGCCAATGCCATCGGCATCGGTGAACTTCATGATAACAGGATCGACTACCGGTATCGGTATCCATTGGCAGACGTCAACCGAAATGCCCCTTTTTCCATGCTGGAAATGAGTCCGGACCAGCTGGCGATCGCCAGCTGCAACGGCCTGCTACGATATAATACCCGGACCTTTGCCGTTGACACCCTGTTATATATACCGGGCATCTGCGTCAGGGCCCTCTGGAAATACAAGGGTTTTCTGTTTATCGGCACGTATGGCCGGGGGATTTTCCTTTATAAGGATGGGAAGATCAGGTCCATCCCGGTGGACAGGAACGGTTATCTCCGGTATGCGCATTGTTTTGTCGCCGACAAGCTGGGCTATTGCTGGATCAGTACCAACAAAGGGCTTTTCCGGGCACGGCCAGAGGACATGGCCGCAGCCTTCGACAGCAATATCACGTCTGTGTATTATCACTACTATGGCCGCAGAGATGGGATGGATATCACCGAGCTGAACGGGGGATGCACCCCATGTGCGTTGCGGCTGAACGATAGCGTGCTATCTTTCCCGACCATGGATGGGCTGGTCTGGGTCAATCCCGCACAACCCGTATCCAGGCTGCCGGAAGGACAGGTCTATATCGATGGTTTCACCGCCGACAGCCAGGCCATCAATGTCAGCTCCCTGGTCAGGGCAGACCTGCCTTGCAGCACCCGCGAACTGACCTTCGACCTGGGATTTCCTGCCTGGGCCGATAAGGAAAACCTGCACATCGAATACCGGCTGGACCCCTATTTCAAAGATTGGCAGTCCCTGGAAGCAGGGCCTGCCCCTAAATTGCATTTCAGCAATCTGATGTCGGGTAATTACCGGTTGATCCTGCGCAAGGCGGCCGGATTCGGTATTGGCAACTACAACTATACGGAATATGATTTCTCTATTCAACCACACTGGTATCAGCAATTATGGAGCTGGATATTGGGTCTTTGCCTTTTCACTACCCTGGTGATCGGCATCGTCCGGCTGCGCACCCGTCAATTCAGGATCCGGCAGAACAGGCTGGAACAGCAGATTGCCGAAAAGACCCGGGAATTACAGGCCAAGAATGAAGAACTGGAAAAGACCGATACTATCAAAACGAGGCTGATCTCGATCATCAGCCATGACCTCATCACGCCGCTGCGGTTTCTGCACCTGACCGGCAAAAATCTCATCGAGAAAAGGCATGGCCTGACGGAAGAATTGCAGCAGGAAGCCATTGGAGAAATGGCCACCACCTCCAAAGAGCTGGAATTGCTGTCTACCAATATCCTCAACTGGATCAAATACAAGAATGAAGACCGTCGCATGGCAAGAGAAAGCTTCAACCTGCATGATCTGGTCATCCAGTTGACCGGCATTTTTAACGCCATGGCCAGGCAAAAGCAAATTCGACTGATCAACGATATAGATGAGCAACTGATCCTTTTCCAATACATAGAACCGGTCAAGATTGTTATTTATAACCTGATCCTCAATGGCATCAATTTCACCTCGGAAGGATATGTACGCGTCAGCAGCACTTCCGGCAAGGAAGGGGTCGCCCTTCTCATCGAGGACACGGGCGTTGGAATGGCCCCCGAACAGATCAATAGCATTATGGCCGACCATTTTATTATTTCTTCGGCCAATGTGGACAATCGAAAAGGGAATGGATTGGGCTATCTGATCATCAAAGACCTGATGAAGATCCTCCGGGGCAACCTGTACATCCGGAGTGAAAAAGACAAGGGTACCCGGGTAACGGTCTGGATACCGCTGGTCTAAGAAATCCCACCCTCCCGCTGGCGCAAAGTGCCCGCTCCCTTTGGCCAAAAAAAATGGCTGATCTTTCGATCAGCCTCTGGGATGCATCAGTCCTGAGAACAGGTCCAATATGCAACTTTGCGACAGTTGCTATGCATTAACTTTACAGTAAGGAGTACAACAGCAATAGTATTGCGGCAAGGCCTATCAGGAAACAAAAGAAAAGAACTATTCCTCCTTTGAGCGTAATCGCTTTTGACCGATGTTGTCTCTCTGCCAGGGAAGTTCTCACCATGTTGTTAAGGGTTTTAAAGTTAATTGTTAATGACCGCCGAATGATCCAGGTATTCCGAAGTCGGGTGATAGATGAAGAAGCAGCTTCCATCCTTCACTTTCCGAATGATCCTACCGCTAATCGCTGCAGGAATGGCCGGACAACCGAGACTTGTACCCAGCGTACCAAAGTCTTGCAGGTATCGATCGCCGACATAAGTCGACCCATGCAATACTATATTTCTTTTCAAAGCTTTATCATTATAGCCTTTGTCCACTCCGTTAAGGTGAAGGGATAAGCCATTTCGACCGAAATAAGTCTTTTGCGTCACATAAAATCCCAGGCTGCTTTTATAAGAGTCCTGCTCATTGGAAAACGACTCTGCATATTCACTACCGGAATTCTGGCCGTGGGCGACATAGGTCCGGTAAAGCAGCTTTTGATGCTGCAAATCCAACACATACAGCCGCTTCGCACAGGAAGATTGGCTGAAATCACAGATGGACAATACGCTTGTATTTCTGATAGTCCCCTCTTTCACCAGATTATGATATCCCCTCCAGGCATATTCAAATGCTTTTTCACTTAATCCTTCCTTTTCGAGATCCATATGGCTGTATATGAGCGCAGATTCATTGATAACACGCCGGAGTTCCAACGATTTCGAAGCCGCGCCCATGACCAGAACGGCGTTTTTTCCCACCGTTGCAGCAGCAACGGTGACGGTGACGGCAACCGGCATAGCAGGGGCAATCGTTTTTTTCAGTATATACGTGGCTGAGGCGACGGCAGATTCCTTTGCGGTGTGGTAGGCCCTTATAGGCTCAACGGTCAGATGGTCGATAAAATTTTTTATGACCATGGACGAATAAAAAGGCATGTCAGCCTCTTTATCCGGCAGCGACCCGCCGGCATCAGAATGGCTCGTTATCATCGCCGGTGCTGTCATCACCATGGATGATAGGGCAACCTTACATAGAAGGTTGGTAAAGAGTTTCATTGGTTTAGGATTTTAGTGATAGGATAGTTGATTTCATTTGACCGCATCGTTTTTGATGCTGAAACTGCCCTTTTCGATAAGAGCATTATCCTGGTAAACTTCATACCGGAAAGTGCCCGCATGTTGAAAATTGCTCTTCTCTATGATCAGCATGGGATCGGGAATCTTCTTAATCTCAAATAAGAAATAGTGATCCCCCTCATAGAACCTTATTGAATATCGCCCAATTGACGCCGAAGGAACGGAAATGATCAGATCGCCATTCTTTCCGTGGCCGATAAAGCCAGCAATAGGATAATACAATACGGTATCCCCCTTGTATAACGTAGAATTAACCAAAATATGAGGGGTGGAGACGGCGGAATGAAAATAATTTAAGGCTGGTGCTCCTCTGATGCCAATGGCTGGCAGGATGGCGCAGATACCTGGAAAAATGGCCTTTCCCAGGCTGTTTAAAGGGTACGACATAGCAAAAAGATTTACTGGCTTTCCGCGTGATTCAGTAGTAAAAAAACTAATATAAGGCGACAATCCATACTCAATACCGCCCCAATGCCTACTCAATAGGACAATCGGCCGCCAGGCCCTATGGCTGACTGCAGTAAAACACATAAAAGCGCGGATCAGCTCGCCGATCCATTCTTCCGGACCTTATTGCTACCGGATAATGGCTGTGTGGCTGACTCCTGACTCTTGTTCTCCTTGATGGAAATGACCAGGCTATCGTCTTCCTTTAACCTGCCTTTCAGTTCGGCGTAATCTTTCTGTGTATCCAGCAATTCGGCATAAGCCTGCATCATTTCCTTTTCCAGTCTGGCTATCTGTCGATTTTTGCGGCTGATTTGCACGCTTCTGAAAAAAAAACCTAATAATGCAGCAATAACCAGCATCGGCAGAAGCACAACAATATTGATAGAGACATCAAATACTGGCATAAATTGACCATTTAATGAACAGATATTAACCTGCAATAATTAATGCGATAGCAGTAATTAGATGATGCAAGTCTTCTGATCCGATGTGCTACAAGGGGGTATGACAAAATAAGGCCTGACAAGTGTGTGGAAAGTCTTCATAGAATATTGATTTTGTTCTCATAAAAGTACCCCCTCCCCCCTTCCCGCCCATGCTCAAAATAATAAAAATACAACGCATGAAGACAAACGCTACAATAAAACTTACCTAACAGTGATTCCGTCGGTTAAGCATTTGAAAAATACTAATATAAAAAAACGGTCATTCTGTCCGGATCATTCGTCTTTTTTCTACTATATTTAACTTTTAAGGTTAAGGCATGATAAACAAGTTTATCAGGTTTCTGATTTCTATTGTCCTTTTCTTTCCTGTTACACCTGCCCTGACTCAGCCCGGATCGGCCAACGGTTACTCCGTACAGCACTTTACTGATGAAAACGGGTTACCGCAAAACAGTATTAACGATCTCCTGTTTGATAAGGACGGCTATTTGTGGCTCGCATCACAGGTGGGCCTGGTCCGCTTTAATGGTAGTTCCTTCAAATTATATTATCCTGATGACAAGCCGATCATGGAATCCAATGTCCTGTACCTGGGAAAAAATGACAAGGGAGTCATTTATTTTCAGACGGATGATCATCATTTGTATCGTTATCCGGTTAATAACAACCAGGGCTTAAGTCCCGTCAATACGTCAGCATACAAAGCGCGCTACCTGCTTAATGCAAGGAAACAATTGTTCGATTTCAGTTCATTTTTACAGAATGCGCCTTCCCTTCCCGAGGCTGACCAGCGCAAACTGATTTTCAGATATCTTTTTGATAATAATGAAAATTTCTATGTTGCCGATACAGGCAAGGTTTACCTCGTTTACAAAGACAGCCTGTATTATTTTGACGGGAAGGCTTTGAATGCCCTGACCAGTGTGGCTGGCCGATCGACTCAATACCTGTTGCAGGACAAGTGGCTGTATCTTATTGACGGAGCCATGGTCACCGCTGTATATGAAGACGGCCGCAAAATACGAAATGGCAGTCCGATAGAAGGTGATTTTCACCGTAGCGCAACCACGACGACGGATATCAGTCAACGCTTTCATCTTTACACCTGTGGTCAAACAAACCACCTGCTGGCCGGCAACAATTTATACCGCCTCTTCCCCGCAAAGGATGGCAGATTGATGGCTCTTTTCCTGGTCAATCTTGACTTTGTCCCCAACATCTCGGCGGTCGAATATAACCCGGGGTTCGATCTGCTGCTGATCGCCACCCGCACCGAGGGTTTTTATCTTCTTCGCCGCAATAGCTTCGGCGCCGGTCCCTGGTCGACCAGGCTCCGGCAGCAAATGGACCGTTACCTTTTTGGTCCAATGGCCCTGTCCGACGATGGAAATATTCTGACAGACAAGTTCATATTCCGGCCCGATGGGCAGTGTCAGCCAGTAAAAGACAGCTTACCGATATTGCAACGATGCCTCTACCCTGACCGGAAAAAACAGGTTTGGGGGGCCGCTAACAATTGTCCCCGCCTGTTGAATGCCAACCTCGGTACCGTCAAAGTATGGCCGCCCCTGGATGCCAACATCGTAGACTACACGGAAGATCCGGATGGACACCTTTATTGCCTCACGGAGCGATCTCTCTGGCAGTTAAAGTCTGTGGGGGGAGGGCGCGATAGCTTCAGCCGCCTTTTTACCCAGCCTCCCAATCAGGGGGTCAACGAAAGCCTTCTGTCCGTTGGACCTCATCGTATCTGGCTGGCATCGGACAAGGGGCTCATGGAATACAATCCGGATAGCGGCACAGCACATCCGGTGCCTGAACTGGCAGGCGCTCATGTAAGGGCCCTGCACCGGTGCAAAGACGGGTCCATCCTGCTGGGCACTTACGGGCAAGGCTATTACTATTTCTATCATTCCCGGTGGTTTAAAATGCCCCTGGACAAGAATGGATTTCTGATCACTGCCCATTGTTTCCTGGAAGACAGTCGATCGACTATCTGGATCTCCTGCAACAAAGGGCTGTTCAAGGTACCCTTGGCGGATATCGACGCATGGTGTAACGGTGGCAGCAGCCAGTTGTATTATTACTATTACGGAAGACAGGATGGATTGCTGACCAACGAATTCAACGGCGGCTTCAATTCCTGCGGACTGATTACTCCGGGCGGACTCGTGACGCTGCTGTCGATGAAAGGAATGGTCTGCTTCTACCCGGATTCCCTGTTGACGGAATTTCCACACGGAACCATCGACATGACCCATATCGAAATCGATGGCCATCCCACCGGGCGATCAGACACAATCACCCTCCCCGCAGGCTATAACGGCCTCTCGGTAGAGGTTTCCTGCCCCTACCTGGGCAACCGGAATAATCTTTATTTACAATATAACCTGGCCGGTCTCAACGGAGAATGGAAAGAGATTCCCGAAGACGGCGTCATCAATCTCTACAGGCTGGCGCCGCACAACTATACCTTACGGGTCCGCAAAGTGAATGGGTTCGGAAAAGATAATTATGAGTATCGCGAATGGCCAATTATTGCCCTGCCGCTCTTTTACCAGACGACATCTTTCAAGCTGATCATAGCAGCGATTATCCTGCTCTTACTGATCCTGTTGGTACAACTGCGGCTCAAACTGATCGAAAAGAAAAAAGAGATCCGGGTCAAGGCGGAAAAGTTGAGGGGAACGGTAGTCCGGCTCGAAGAGACCGTTGCCAAACTGCAAAAATCCGAACAGGCATTGTTAAAAACGAATGCCCAGCGTGAAAAGCTGATCTCCCTGGTCATCCACGACCTGCGTTCGCCCTTGCGATTCCTGACCATACTGGCCGGAGACCTGCATGACAACCAGGCCAATCTTTCTGCTGCAGAAATAAAGGACCGGACCTACTGGGTCAAAAAAGGCGCTCAGGATATCAACCATTTTTCCGAGGATTTTTTGCTGTGGGTAACCAGTCAGAAAGATAACTTTAACATCAGCCCGCGGCTCATTCACATCCGCCCGTTGCTGCAGGAGATCTACGATTTCTTTCACGAGCAGATCCAGCAAAAAGGCAACAGCATTTCGTATGAAGCAGACGAAGACCTGCAAATGTACACCGACCCGCATATGCTGATCACGATCATTCGTAACCTGACGGACAACGCGAATAAATATACCAATGGTGGCGCCATCCGTATCCTGGCGGTCAAAGAAGGCCAACAGATGCTGATTGTTATTTCAGATACCGGAAAGGGAATGAATCCAAAGCATGTTGCGGCCTTTCTGGGCAATGACAACGTCGAGAATTTCAGCAGTGGCAGCCAGCTGGGTCATAAATTCATCTTCGATCTTACCCAGCGGCTGGGCGGGATATTGACGGTAGAAAGCATAGAACAAAAAGGGACAACAGTGACGCTCAGGCTACCGGTCGGCCATTAGCCTTCGGGCCCGGATCTGTGAATGCCCCTTCCCTTCTAAGCCATGTTGTCCATCTGCTTCTTATATTTACCAGGCGTGATCTGGTAGATTTTCTTGAAAGCAAGAATATAATTACTGATGCTGGAATAACCGATCTCATATGCGATCTGGCTGATGGACTTCGCATTATCTGCAATCATTTCCTTCGATTTCTCGATCCGCTTGTTACGGATGTATTCGGAAATGGTCATTCCATGTATCGATTTGAAAAGGAAATTCAGCCGGTGATAACTGGTATACGTTTTTTTCAAAATGGAATCCACGGTAAAAGTATCCGAGCAGTAATATTCGGAGATATAAGATTCCACCTCTCTGATCAGACTCAGGTCGTCTTCATTATCGATATCCGAAACAGAACTGACCCCCAGTACGCTGCGGTGACGATTGCAAAGAAAATATTCCAGCAGGCTCAACACATTGTTCTGGATCCTCAGCTGATTTTTTTCCATGCTCTCAAAATCAGTCAGTGCAGCAGAGAAAAGAGCCATTTGTCGTCTGCCGAGCCGGCTGGTGATGATATTCTCCTCCGTCGCCAACATCTGTTCGATCTTGGCGAATTGGGTATTCCTTTTCAGAAAGACCCCGATCCATGTCGCCGGAATAAACAAGGCCAGCGCGGAAAACTGAATAGGTTCGGTGGATTGGAATACCAGCGGCCGGTCCGCCACAGATAACAAGCCCATTCCGGGGCTGGCAGGCTGGCCTTCTACGTCGGGTCGGTGCCCGGACCGGACCAGTAATGCTCCTTTATAATTGACAAATGTCAGGATCAGCCCTTCTTCGTCTACTTCCGGCAGCACGAGATCAAGTTGGTCGGTGGATGCTCTGATGGCCGCGGTCTTCAGGCCGATGGGTAGATGTTGCCAATGGATGGACATGGCAGTCTTTTGCTGGACAGGATCTTGGAGTTTCATAGTTATTTATTCAGGGGTTAGTGTTAATGCAAAGGGGGGCATCTCAATGGGGGTTGAGATAATGCCAGGGAGAAAATCCGTATTCCTTCTTAAAGGCCAGCGTAAAATGTGAGGGATTCGAATAGCCGATTTCCGTAGCCACTACCTTTACGGGCACTTTGTTATCCAGCAATTTCCGGGCATGTTCCAGCTTGTTCTTCTGGTAATAACCGAAAAGGGTCTCGCCATAATATTTTTTGAATTTGGTCTTCAGGCTGGTCGGACTCATAGCCGAAATACGGGACAATTTCTCGATACCCGGAAACTCCTTTTTATAATGCAGGCAAAGATGCTGTTCTACCCGGGAAAGACTGTGGGTATCCTGTATGCTAAGGACATTTCCCTCCTTGCCAAGCTTATCCATGACAAAAAACTGCTGCAGCAGGTATTCGATAAGAATGGAGATATTCCGAATGGTAAACAGCTCAGGAAAAGGATGTTGAATGATTTCTGACATAAAGTCATTCAACAAAAGGCGATATTTGAACGTAATAGGCCAGGTAATGGAATGCTCATGGCCTGCTGATTCGAGGATGGCATTGATGGTGCCCGCGTCGAAATCCTGGATGAGCTGCTCGAGGCTCGATTTACGAACCCGAACGATCAGCGAACGGATGACCCTATCCTTGGGATAGTTCACCACCTTCCCATAGGTAATGTCAGAAATGGAGACCGACGAGTGCGGCCATTCAGTCGAAGGTGAGCCCTGAGAGACAGCTACATCGTTATCCCCATTGCCGGGAATATCGATCTCGTCAAAGTGAAGGATATAAGAAGACTCGTCCCTGGAGGGTAAAAAATTGAAAACCAGATCTTCAGCCAACATGGTAACATTCAGGGCCATCACCTCGATGCCCGCAGCAATGCTGGCTACCGTCATAAAGCCTTTACCAGTTTTTCCTGAAAAATAGAGAACCGAATCTGATACAATACAAGACTTGTCTTCTGCCATCACCTCAAAACACTTCAGAAATGGTTCTGAATTTTCAAGAGATACATAACTCATTGAGTAAAATTTGTTCGCGCTGACAAGGTATTAATAAGGCCCCCGTCTTTATATAGTAAAAAAATGAATTGGGTGTAGTTTTTTAGCTAATGGAAGCGCAGTGTAAACACTTATCTATCAACTATCTCTTGTCCTTTTGCGCTGTCGAAATGTAGTAATTGAGTATAGAAGTCACCCTTTTTTTGGAATATTTACGTCGTTATTCCGTTCCTATTATTGAAAATCCATACCCATGAGCAATCCCCCAAGAAGAGGCTTTAATACCGACATCCGGTCGTTACTAAAGCACCAGCACAAAAAAGTATACTCGATCTGTCGTCTGTTCGCCCACACCTATAAAGAACATCAATCGCTTTTTACCGACATCATCGCCGCCGCATCTCAAAACATCCGGTTTTGTGGCACGTCCGCCAATAAGGAGGCTCTGCTGCTACGCGCCTGTATTAATATGGCCGCGTTGCATATGATCACCCAGGATGCAGCAGTTGGATCCGCCGAATCCATTGATTTCAAATCAACTGATTATCAACGAGCTATGGTGGCACTCCATGACTCTATGGTCAGTGTTTCCGATTACGATAAATTCCGCCTGTTCCTGGAATTCGAGAAAGTACCGTCTGAGCAGTTGGTCGACCTGACCGGCATACCCTCGGGGAAGTACAATCGTCATCAATCCGCCCAAAGGGAGGAAAAGGAAATCCTTAAAAAGAGTTTAATCCCGTATATAAAGGAAAAACTGGTATGGAGTTAAAGAAGTTACAGCAGCAATGGAACAGTTTTCCGGAGACTTCGATGGAAGAACGTCCCATCCTGTCGTCCGACCTGGAAAAAATAGTCGTCAAAAATCCCTTATCCAATGCTTTTTACCTCCGGAAGAAGCTGCTGACGAGGATTGTTGTTTTTTCTGTCCTCTGGTTGTTCAATACCTGGTTACTGCGCCTCCAATGGCTCGGAGAGGGGAATGATCTTTATCTTCACTCGGCATTTTTCCTCCTGCTATCCTATGCCATTTATTTTCACCTCAGGCTGCTGCTGTTCGCCGATTACCCCACCCTGTTGGCATTGCCCCTGATCCCCTTCCTGTCCAAACTGGAAATCATCGTTGACAAATACATCATCTCCTTTAAACTGTTGAGTGCTGTTACCGCCTTTGGTCTGCTGGTCCTTTTCGAACAGTTGGTGGCCAGGTTAGCCCCGCCGGCTTACGATTCTTTTAGCAGGAATATTTGGTATAAATGGCTATTAATCATTTTCATGGCCGTCTCATTAGACATTATGCTCATGAATATCGCCATCCCCCGGTATAAGAAATTACTTGAGACCGTCCGTAAGTATAAGGAAGGTATTCTTGCCAAGGCCCGATAAGTATTTTTCGCTCATTGGGTCATTTTTTCTGCGCGCCCTCGCCCAAAATAAATAAAGACGTACGGCGTATTCCCAATATAGCTAATATCGTTTATATTTGGGGCAACTGTCCCACCCTTCAAACCAAGAAAATGCAGAACATTTTAATCGCAGATGACCACTCCATCGTTAGAGCAGGACTTAAACTGTTGATTAACAGTTGTATTCGTGACATAACGATTGACGAAGCCGAAGATGGAGAAGCGGTGATTAAAAAAATGAAATCCGCCAGCTTCGATCTGCTGATACTGGATATCAATATGCCGCACACGGAATCTTTCAGCCTTACCTCTTACCTGTTGAAAGAATATCCCGGACTGAAAATCATTATTTTCACCATGAATCAGGAAGTCTTTTTCGCCAAACGCTTTCTGAAGATCGGCGCTCACGGTTACCTCAATAAGTATTCGAAAGAATCGGAAATCAAGTATGCTATCCAAAAAGTACTTGGCGGCAAACGGTATATCAGCGATAACCTGGCTGAGATCCTATCTGGTGAATTGACCAGGAAGATCAAAGACAACCCCTTTGAAGACTTGTCGGACCGGGAATTCGAAGTGGTATTGCAAATGTTGAAAGGAAGTTCTGTATCCGAGATCGCCAATACGTTGAGTCTTCATAAATCGACCGTAGGCACGCATAAGACTCGTATCCTCGATAAACTAAAGATCTCCAACACGGTTGAACTGATCAACCTGGCCCGCCTCTACGAGATTATTTGAGGCTTCCACTTTACAGATTAAAGAATTTCACCAGGGCTTTCTGTACGCCATCATTGTTATTTGTGTCGGTGACGTAATCCGCAATGGCCTTTATTTCATCCGGCGCGTTGCCCATCGCCACGCCCATCCCCGCATATTTGATCATCTCGATGTCATTATAATTATCCCCCATGGCGATAATCTCAGTCCTGTCGAGCCCGAGGCGTTCACTGACGAATTTGACAGAGTTGGATTTGGATCCCTTAAGATCCATCACTTCAAGATAGGTGGGCTTGGAAGGATAAATATTCAGCTTGCCGTCATAAAGAGACCGAAGATGCTTTTGGATCTCTGCTATGGCCGGCGGTTCGCTCATCACCATCATCTTGTTAGGTGCTATTCCCCGGGCCGACCATTCCTTTACCAACTCTGCCAGCGGCGCGACTTTGATTTGTACGTCCATGATCTTCTGCTCGTGCTCCGTCCATGCGTCGTTGACTTCAGCATACCATTCCCTTTGCAGGTAATAGGCTATCGTGGCTTTAAAGGGACGTACCTGGTCCGCTACGGCTACCGTGGTAGCAAGATCGATCGTCGCCTGAAAGATCGGCTGCTCCTTTTCGACGATATAGCTGCCATTCAGCGTAATGATAGGGAACACATCCGGAATTCCGATCTCATGAAAGGTGGGAAGGACCGCATTCAGCGGCCGCGCGGAAACAAGGATTACCCATATGCCTTTGCCGGTCAACGCCCGGATGGTCTCTTTAGTAGGCTCACTCACTGAATGATCGCTATGCAACAATGTGCCGTCCATGTCGAGAAATACCGCTTTGTACATGTGCGCCCGCTTTATTTTGCCCGCAATTTAAGCGATAAATGGCAACTTATACGCGGATATAGATCTTCTTTTTATCGAGGAAGAAACCCACGCTCCAGCAGATCAACATGTAAAGCACCGCAAAAAGTAAAGCGCCAAAAGGCCCCGGAATGATGGTCAGGATACCGTCAGCAAACGCGTCACCCACATTTCTGCCCTGACCAACAGGTATCAGCGATAAAATAGGCATCAGCAGTTCCGATACGATATACACGAACAGGGTATTTTTTCCAAATATGGCAAAGAAAGGGGTCCATTTTGTCTTCTCCCTCATCTCGATGATATAAATCAGAAAAGACAACAATACGATATCGATGCCAACCGTGAGCATCACATAAGAGCTCGTCCAGATCTTCTTGTTGATGGGAAAAACAAGGTTCCAAAACCAGGCCAGCGCAAGGAATCCGCAACCCCATAGCAATAATTTCGTCAGCCCCTCATAGGTCTTTCCCTTGCGGCTGACAAAGACGCCTACATAATAGCCTGCGATCACATTGACGATCGCCGGTAACGTGCTGAGAATACCTTCGGGATCAAAAGCGACGCTTCCGTTTTCGGATCCATGATACATGTGATTCTCACCCAGGATCCACAGGTCGAGCCGGTAGCCCGCGTTACCGGTCATGCTGAACGGATCCATCCCCGGCATGGGAAAAAGCAGCAGCAGCACCCAATAACCGATCAGCAATAATGCAGCAATCACATACACCGTACGGGTCGAACAATAGTAGATCAACAGTGATGCTATCCCATAACAAAGCGCGATCCGTTCCAGCACCCCAAGGATCCTCGTATGCGAGATAGGATTGAGTGCCCAATGCCCGTCATCTCCGATATGAAAGAAAGGGAACCAATAGATAAGATAGCCGATCAAAAAAATGATCACTGTTCTTTTCAGGATTTTTCCGATCACCGCGCCCTGGCTCATCGTTTCGAATTTCTTCATGGCAAAGGTCATGGCATTCCCGACGGCGAACAGGAACGACGGAAAAACCAGGTCGGTCGGCGTAAAGCCATGCCATGCGGAATGCTGAAGCTGCGAAAAGGATACACTGAGGGAACTGTTTACGATGATCATAAAGCAGACAGTCATTCCCCGGAAAGTGTCGAGAGCAAGCGATCGGGAGGAGGTGGGTTGAGTCATGTGATAGTTAAAGGGAGGAAAATAAGAAATATCCGGCAAACAGCAAAAAGCAGCCGTTTATTTCGGGCCAGTTTCCCATTAATACCATTATCAGGGCTTTGGAAAGTTCGGAGCTTATATCCTGCCACTATTGCCTCATTGCCTAGATTTCATGCTGCTGGGTTTTCAACAATTCTTTCATTTGCACGAGTAATGCCTGCTGCCCGGCAATAATGGTATCCTGTTCCCGGGCATGACGATCGGCATCGATCATATACAGAGTCAGTTCCTCTATCTTCTTTAACAGCTTCGCCTGGGCGCTCCCCAGGTCCAGGCCGTTCTTTTCCACGCTGTCCGCCGAGGGCATCTCCGGCAAATGATGATTTGCCTGTATATACTGGGACACGCTATACAGCGAAGGAAGCTGGTAGGCCGGTTGGAACACGTAATCCGGCCATGCTGAAAAGGGTTTGACGACCACCTGGGTGAAAATAGCCGAGCCATTAACTGCAAGACTATAGGTATAAGTATTGCTTGTTCCGATGCCGACACTACTGTTAAAAGTGGCGGCCCCGGTTGAAGAAACGGTCGCGACTATAGCACCATTCCCGTTGCAGAAGATAACACCTCCGGTGCCATGATCATAATTAAAATAAATGGCATTGCCCGGTGGGCTGAGGACCATATTCCCGGTTCCAAGGTTCGTTCTGATATCACTGTAAGTGGCAACCCCGTCGGCGGCCCCTGAATAAACCCGGAATGAACTGGCCAATGAGCTCAGACCGGTTGTAAGCAGGGTTCCGTTCACATCCAATGTATAGCTCGTGGGGGCGATGCCGATCCCTACATTGCCGGTCGAATTCAAATAATTTTGCTGAGCATTTATTTCTGTACTCAACATCACAACCGGGCATAAAAAGCAGAGATATGGAAGAATGAACGAGCGGGAGAGGGAGCGCAACATAATCTAAGGTTTTATGTAAGTTTAATTTTTCAGTGGTGAAAAAAAGAGGATTTTATAGACTTTTCCGGTTTGGCTCTTTTTTAAAATCAGCGTATCGGAAAATGCTGGCTTAATAATGCTGTCATCGATCCTAGCCAATGCATCAAAGTCATTTTCGCTTTGTATTTTGGGATGGAAAATAAATTCAGCTGCGCTCGTATTAACTTTAAACCCATTCATATGATGCGCTTCGCCAATATCGACTATAACACCTTTTATATTCGAGGAATTAAAATTATTGAAATCATTTTCAGGCTGTCGATTTCCATTTTTGTCAAAAAAAGAATACAGATAATAAAAAAATACCGCCACCCCAAAACCGATAAAAATGCCGCTGTTCTTTTTTTTCATTTTTTATTAATAGTTATTAGTTCCAATCTTTTATTATAAAAGTATTGCTGGTCCCAAATGCACCATTAAAAGGCAAGGCCCCTGCCGGCAATCCCGCGCCAATATTTAACTGTGCCCCTGCGATTACCTCGGGACTACCATTCAACTTGGTAACGCTTCCGGTTACCCCAATCCTTCCACCGGCTGCCACGCCCCCACCACCCCAAACAGTTGGATTTTCTCCTTTAAAAGAATTAGTTCCGACCATTTGCCGGGTAATATTCTCTGCGTCACCGGTATAGGAGGCAACTCCGATATTAAATGTTGCATCAATTGAATAACCACCACCGACACCGACTGTGGTTGTTAAAATTGGTTTCCAGGAAGCTCCCGGCCCGTGCAATACAAAATTGATTTCCCCACTCGTACTATTTCCTATAATGGCAAAAGCATTCCAGCCTACTCCTATATTCAAAAAATCGGGGGTTTTCGACCTGATAACAGGACTGTTCCAGATATTATACGCAAGATTATGATTTCCGGCCCACTTAGATGCTGTGACAGTGTGATCGCCTTCAATGTCGTTAACCAGCCATTCCTTACCATTATTAACAATATCTCCATAGCCATTATCACTAAATGCATTATATAGAAATGCTCCGAACCATGTATCAAATCCCCCGGTTGAGTCTATCCCACTGACCGGGTTGTCTCCCATCCCAAGATAGGGACTATAAAACTGCCCCGCCTGATCATATTGCAGCCACCGGCCGATCCTGCTGTCGTACATTCTAAGCGCAAAGGCATTCCAGCCTGTTTCCGGATCCTTCTCCGAGAATTGCCCCTGGTAGTCGAACCGATACGTCGTCCCACCTGGGTTGATCACCCCGCCAAAGGGATAATAGTCCGCCGATGTCCGAACCGTATAGCTTGTGCTGCTCTGGGCCACCACCGCGCGGACATTGCCCAGGTGATCTTTTAATTCATATGCATATATCGCTGGCGATACTGTCGGCAGGTATTCCCCTATCCGGTCCAATCCCCTGATCAGGTATTCTGTTGCCGTCACGGCGCCGTAAGTCGTTCCATTGGTTACAGACTGGGTATAAATCACATCGCCTACATAAAAAGTCACTTGCATCAACTGGCCGGAACTATTATAGGATAGTTTCCTGATCCTTCTTCCCTCCTCATCATAAGTAAAAGAGACCACCGGAGTCAATGCCGCTCCCTGGGTAACTGTTGTTAATTTGTCTTCTGCATCATAACTGAGATTAAGGACAGCGCCGCTGGCGGTCGTCTCTTTCACAACACGCCCATTGGCATCGTACTGATAAGCAGCATAATTCTGTCCCGGAGATAGCGTGTTTGCCACAGCCGTTAACTGGTTATTACCGCTCCCATACTGATAGCTGAAGGCATCCGTCACCTGACTGGCAGTGGCGCCCGTTCTTTGCAAAAATTGTATATTCCCATTCCCGTCGTAAGGCGTCGTGGTCGTATTGCCGACCGTTTCACCAAAAGTCTGTGTTGGAGCGAACGTCGCCGGTGTCATCGTGCCACTGAATGTAACAGCACCCCAGGCTGCCCCTATGAACCGGTACTTAGGATCGTACTGGTAAGCGTATGCATTAGGTGCCGGGCTCCCCCCCACTGATGGCGGCTTAATGCTGAACCAGCTCATGGCTTTGATATTGCCGGCATAGCTGTCTGCGGTGGGCGCCGGGGCAGTCACACCGGTAACGGCCGCGATTCCCGTCCGGCTATTAGCGTAATCACCCGTGAAATAGTCCAGTTCCTCACCGAATGCATCTGCTCCAAAGCCGTTGGTGGTGGGGGCATCTCCACCTGGATCCTGGGCACTGTTGCTGTTATTGATGGCTTTCAACGATCCCTGCAACGTATAAGTATAATCGATGCCCTGCAGATTGCCGCCGACTTCCACCCGCTTCAGTCCACCGTGAAGGTAATAATAATAGGTGGCTTGCAGCGTCTCCGTTGCGGGATTATCGACGGTATTGGTATAGACATGCCATAATTGATAATTAGCCGGGTCATAGTTAAAATAATGTACAAATGTTTCTGCGGGTGTATGTGCCTGAAAAATTTTTTTCGTCAGGTTATTCATCGGGTCATAAGTATAATCCGTCGTTTTATAGCTATTGATATCGGCGATCCCGGCGCCCATCCCGCTAATATACTGAATCTGCCACAGCTGATTTCCATATACATCATAATTATACCAGGTGGCGCTCACCAGGTAAGTAGTGCTGGGACTGTTGTTGACAACACTGCTGTATCTTCTTGTCACACTGACCGCTCCGGCGAGGTTGAAGGGGTCCTGTACATAATTGGCCCAGATGGCATTGTTGCCGGTATTGCTGGAATAGGTAATGTCCGGAAGATCGAACTGATTGGTCATCACATCCGTTTTAGTGCCTGCCACCAATCCGCCGGTAGGGGTGGTATTTTCCAAAATGGCTGTCATGGGCGCACTGCCAAAAGTTATACCGTCGGTCTGCAGGTATTGACCGCTTTCTATCACCCGTCCATACGGATCATAATTCGTATAGCTGTAGGTACCTGCCCCCGCCTGCACCGCATTCTGTGAGAAACGGACCGCCCCGTCATTGCGGTAGATTATTTGGGAAAGCCCCCCATCCGGATCCTGACTGCTAATCAGCCGGCCTCGTGGATCATAGGTGTTTTGATAGGCAAAAGGTACTGCAGTGATACTTGAATAAGAGGAAAGTCCTGGTGATCCATATAGGCTTTTTGTCCCATTGGGCGCTATTCTGGCCACCAATTGACCCTTCTGATCATAGAAGCTATAGCTCACATCCATATAGCTGTTGGCATAGTTCAGTGTCAAAGACGCAGTGCCCGTATTAACCAGTTTATAATAGCCTGTCGCCAGCGTATTGCCGCTGATGAAGCCTGGCACCGGCAGCTCCGTGTTCATGTCGTACAGCGTAAAACTCCCACCCGTTACATTCACCGCCCCTGCCGACAGCAGCTTAAAATAATACATCGTCGTCAGACCCGATCCCGTCGCCCCTACCGTGACCGTATTGCTGACTGCCAATCCTGTCCCCTGCCGCGCCGTCATCAGCGTGTGACCGGCAACATCCTGGATCGCCATTACTTCAAATCCATTCCGATCATGGGAGATCGTCTGTGTCGACTGGCTTTGCAGGCTCGCTGGCAATGCACCCACCTGCGTCGTCGAAAATAACTGGTTGCGTACCTGCACATAAAAATCCAGCTCGTCGGCCACCGGCAGCTGGTAGCCGCTGGCCTCCCGTCCCGTCCCCATGATCAGCTGCTCACCCGATACGGCACTCTTTTTCGTATTGCCCGTCCCGTCCTGATAATAGCTCTGGCGGACATAAGGATAGGCCGTCACAGGCGTATAAGGCTCCCAGCTATTTAACGGACTATAATACCAGGCAAGCGTCCCCGGCGTAAGCGTAGCGCCCGCTGAATACAGCGGATCGGGACTATTGGTCTTATCCGTATTCGTAGAACCATTGTTGTATAGGTCAAAGTTTTCATGGCTATAGTCCACACTTGTTCCATTGTATTGCAGGAAGTTCGGCTGGTAGCTGAAATCCGCATAATTGATGGGCGCCAGCATTGTAGAAGCCGCAGGCCGTCCATAGGCGTCCTTGATCGGCTGGCTCGCCAGCACATGGGTGTAGGTCGTACTGACATTCGCCCGGTAAAAAACCTTGCCCTGGGTTTGCAGCGACTGCCCCGCATTGTCATAATACTTCCGGCTGTCCCCGATCAGGTTGCCGTTCTCGTCAAAGGCGCTCGACTGGATCCAGTTGATATTCGCGTCCGGCGTTCCCGTTAGATTAGTTGCCTGCGGAACACCGGATGTCCCCGGAACGATCTCGGCAATGAAGGCGTCTCCTGGCGCCGTGGCAAAGCCCGACTCGAAGGTAATGCTTAACGAAGCCTGGTACACCGCTATTGAAGTATTCCGCGAATCATATACCGAGGTTACCGGTACCACGGGCAGTGGTAACCGGACCGGACAACTGCCGTCTTCAGCCACTATCCGGAAACCCCGGCTGCCGGGACTGTCATATCCGCCCGGATAGTGGGGCGCTCCGCCCGGCGATGCCAGGCCTATGAAATGACCACTCAGAACCAGCAAGGTTAATAACAGTGGTTTCAGGCCCCGGAGTATTTGATTCATACGATTCGGTTTATGATTAACGGTTTATTGTCTACTGCGTGTAACTACCACCTAATGAAATGTTGGTTGAAGCATTTCCCGCAGGCGGTCCTTCCTGGGTAGCCGTTACCACACCTGTGGTGGATATGGTTATCTGGAAATTGGCCCCCGTACTCTTATTGGTAGTGGCGATCGTTACCGGACTGGAGGGCACGCATGCCCCGGAAACGGTTCCTACAACGCCTCCCGTCCAATTTGCCGAGGGTTGAGTGAACCCAAAGGAAAAAGTCACGACTCCGCCGGCGTCGACAAATGACGGAGCCCCGTTCCCCATCAGGCCGCTGGCCAGGGTGAACGGACAGGTGCTCTCAACGATGCATCTATTCTGCGCATTGGCTGCGGCCTGGCCCTGACTTTGCAATTCGGAAGTGGCCATGGCATTGGCGTCCTGCGTGTTATCCGCCCAAATCGTATAGGCCGGTATAGTATAGGAAATAGTAGGTCCTCCTTCTCCTGCAGGACATTGTTCGGTAAATGACTGGGTCTGCGCATAATTATTATATCCCAGGGGAGTGGTGAGGCCGTATGCACTATTTATAATGACCGAGTTGGTAGTAGCGGTGCCGCCCGACTGTCCCACCTGCACGTCGCCGGTGGAATAAATAGTTACAGTGTATGTCGCACCGTTCCCGGCGGCGTATGGAACCGACATATTGGTCGCCGGAAGCGCACATGCGGGGCTGATAGTCCCCAGATCGACATACGTAGCGCCCGTGGGGTAAGTGAACGACAAGGAGAAAGTAGCAACATTATTCCCCGATAATGTAATACTACCCATGCCATTTGTAAACTGGGAGGCAAATGTAAACTTGGGGTAACAGACGCAGGTTCCATGGGTATTGGCATAGTCCTGGGCATAAACGGCGGCTATCGCGTCTGCATCACCCGGCGAGACAAAGCTGGTGTAGGTGCTACCGGGGATTACTACCGGCACGCTGCTGGGAGTCGTCCCGTTCAACGGGCAATTGTTCTTTGCAAGAGTCTCATTGATCGGGTCATTACCGAACTTCTTAGCGCCATAATTATACTGGTACTGGTTGGATTTAAACTCCTGGTTAGAGAATTGCGGGCTATTGAGCTTTTCCTTATACACATCGATCAGCCGGCCTCCACCATCATACTGGTATCGGGTATAGAGGTTACTGTTGTCCAGGGTGTAGGTCAGCTCCCCGCTGAACGGATCATATACATACGCCGTCGTACTTGAATTGATCGGCTGGAACCGCATATCATCCACATAAGCCGCAGCCGTTGCATGATCATTCTCACACCACACCTTCAACGTTGACCCCGCCGTCAGGCTGCTCCCATTGATCGTCAGCGTGATCAGTATCCAGCCCCCGGCCGCCTTCGTGCTGCTGGCCGATGACACCGACTGACCCAGCGTCGTCCCACCCACACTGTAGTACAAACTTACATTCGAGGCCGTCCCGCTCACCGGTTTTACCCATGCCGCCGCCGTATAGCTCCGCCCCGCAATCACCCCGCCCGTCCCGCTGGCTACTACCGGTACTGAATACAAAAACCCTGTCGTACTACCCCCGTTCAGCAACAGGCTCTGCGCTCCCGTATGCGCTACTCCCGTTCCCGTAGCCACCGTACCTGCCGACGCCTGGATAAATGAGGTGCTCGGCTGGGTAATCGCTGCATCCTCCGCCCCACTGTAGGCCATCTCGTAATAGTTGGCCGGGCTCCCCGTCAGGATCACCTTGTTCTCCCCATAGCTCATATGCGTCGCCGAATAGTTCTTGTTGACATCCTGCGCCTCCAGCGACTTGGAATAGGTGTCATACAGCGTGACCGTCGAGGTGTTCACCCACCGGCTGTCCTGGGTCGCACCCGTCCCCCAGTTATAGTCCACAAAGTTCGCCGGCAATGTCAGCCCATCACTGGTATGAGCCGTCGGCTGCCAGCTAAAGGCGCTTTGCGACCGCCACACATTGCCCGTCGGACCACCGGCATCCGCTGTTCCATTCTGAACATGCAGGCTGCCATCCACATCCATCGCTGAAAACCCGTTACTATACGTAGTGACATCGGCCGATACCAGCTCCAGTGGGTTTTTATTGGCATCCACTTTATAGATATAGGTCTCTCCCGGCTGTACCAGCATATTCTTGTTCGCATCCGCATTGATCTTCAGACCAAGGGCAGGATAGACGGATTGATTGGCTGGGTTGCTGGTGGCGCCTGTCGTCAGCTGATAGGCAGGTATCACAGTCGTCATAAAATTATTGCCATACGCATCCGTCGCCAGCGTCTGCAGCGGCGAACCGCTGTAAAAATCAAAGGCCAGGTTGCTCGTGCTCGTCGTCACCCCCGTTGCATAATCCGTCACCGTCTGACTCGTCTGGATACACGGATAGTCCTCCCGCGCCAGCATCGTCACCATATTGCCATATATTTCGTTCGTTTCTGTCTCTTCTCCCGACAATTGCGCAGATGGATCCAAACCCTGCACATCCTTGATCTCCGAATACCGTTCCTCGATCAACCCCTGGTAATTATACGGCTGCAGCAATGCATTGTACTGGGTGAGGAAATCATGGAAGTCCAGGCTCTCCAATCCATCGTGCAGGTAATGATTGGTCGTCTGCTTCAGGATATTCCCCAGCGCGTCATATTGCGTGATCGACTTCACATTCCCGATACAGGTGGTAAACTTCCGCAGCACCCAGTTGCGCTCCGTCTCCACCAGGCTCGACGTATACGTTCCCACAATCGGGTTGTTGGGGTCTACCACTTCCCTGCCCACCATATTGCTGTTGAATACTTCGAACTGGTATTGCATCGACCCCATCACATTCCTCGCCGATGGCTCGTCCGGGTTCGAGTACTGGTCGGTCTCCGTCACGTATTGATACATCACCCCCGGCGACGGCAGCTCCCGCACTATCGGGTAAAGTGTGTTCACATTCTTGTACAAAACCCGCTGGTACCAGTTTTGAAAGACACCTGTCGTCAGGTAGCTCCTGCCCGCAGGAATGGTGTTCACCGCCGTCGCATCGTAGGCGTCCAGCGTGACCGGCAGATAAGAGGTCTCCCCGCTGCTGTAGCCCGTCACAGGGTTGTTGTAATTATAGGATATCGTCGAGACGCTGTTATCGAAGGTATGTTTGATCACTATCGAACCCACCCGCATACCCCCGCCGTAATAGTCCGTATTGGTCTGGTCCACCCAAAGATTACCCGTCCAGATCTGACCGTCGAAAGTAGAATAGGTGATCGGCGCTCCCAATGTGCCTGTATAAACCGTACCATTGGCGCCTCCCGTCGCAATGCCGGTGATCGTCAGCGTCGTGATCGGCGTCGGCACCTTGATATAATTGCCCTGAACAGAAGTGGCGTCCAGCAGCAGGGTGACCTGCGGGAATATCGTACCGATCCCGATCGTCGCACCCGGATTGGTCGATGAACCCAGGTTGGCCAGTGTAAAGGAGATCGTTCCGTTGGTCGCTCCGCCCGTTCCTGATACGACGCTGACATTCTGCATCGTCAGCGAATAGGTATTATCCATCACAACGGTATGATAGCTGTCCGGCTGGTAATTGAGCTCGATATTGTCACCCAGCTGCGTCGTTATCGCATGCAGGCTCCAGGCGTCCGTCCCGGGCGCAGACGCTGCGCTCGTATACCGCCCCAGGTTCTCGTCCGCCGTGATCGCGGTCTCGTTGTAATCCCCCTTGTACAAACCCCACATGTCATAGGCATCCATGTAATACGGCGGATTCTTCGTCGTGGTCAGCGTGAGGCTGACGCCCGACGACCCGGCCGGCAGCGACGAATTGGCCAGCGTATAGGTGCTCGCCCCGTCAAAGTTCGTCACCTGCCCGTAATACGTTCCGTTCGACTGCAGCATATCCCCGACCTGGAATACCGTCGTCGAGGTGACAAAACTGGTCGGCGACACCGTGCCTGTCGCACTCTTCGCCATATCCGGCGGCAGCTCATAGCTGAACTGCATCGAAGGCAGGCTCGACGCCCCGCCCTTGCCCCGCATCGTCAGCGCCTTCAACGTCAGCTTACCCGTCAGCGGACCCGGCGTAACGGTATTCAGTGTATTATAACTATTGGTCGTATTCGGGCAGAGGGAATAGTCATAGGTAAAATCGATCACCCGGATCGACTTCGATTCCAGGTAGGCCCGTCCCACCGCATCCACGTCCCGGCTCTCCAGCACATTGTCGCCCAACTCACAATCAGGACAGGGGTTATAAGCCAGACAGGATATATACGTTCGGCCCGGTGGAGTAAGGGAAGGAACCGATCCGGCATTCACGGGAACGGTATTCGCATCCGCGATATTCAGTACATAGATATGGCTGAGCTGTAGGCTCTGGCTGCTATTTTCATCGTACACCCCCTGCGGATAGGTATAATCCTGGTTCTGGCTGCCGCCATTCTTACAAAAAATCTGAGGCGAGGCGCCTTTGGCGTCATTGCGCACGTCCTTCTCGAACAGCGCAATATAGGACCGCGTCCGTATCGCATTCAGGTAATACACTTCCCGGTAGCCCATGGACACATCCTGGAACTGCTGATCTTCATCCCGTGCCAGTCCCTGCGACGGATTGCGCCAAGCGTATTCATTCGACCACTTCCCGTACTCGAAGTTCACCCAATATCCCCAGTCTCCTTCATCGGCTATCTGATTGTTGTTCCGGTCCACATAGTCGCTGCCCGTGATCGTCGTCAGGTACCACGTATAGGCATACGGATTGGCCTTAGTAGACCGGTTAAAATATACTGACTCGTTTTGTGGCGTCTTTATCTTTTCCTGATAATTCTCCTCATTGTACGAGTAGGCCGGTAACCCGTAATTATAGGTCACCCCAGACTCGTTGGTGATCGCAAAACCCGAGATCATTCCCTCGACATACCGGTTCACCGGGGTATTACCCGGGTTATTCGAGTAGATATTCGAAGGATTGGTCTTAACCCCGACATCCACATGCCGGGAGCCCGCCAGCGCTACCTGGTTAAAGTTGCCAATCGCACCGGCCGGATAGGTGGCCCCATAATTATTCGTCTGCGGCCCATTGGCATAACCGCCCGAAGCCGAGGTGCTGCCGAATAAGGCGCTCGTGGCAAATGGCGGCGTAGTCAGGTCAGAGGCCAGGTTCGTCGTCATCTGGGCCGCCGAATAAGGCGCATACGGCTGCTGCACAAAAGCATTCGAAAAATCATCGACGAACCTGAAGCCCGTCGCTATCCCGGGATCCTCGTTGGTATAGTATTGATTCTGCACCTGGCCGCTGGCGTTCAACTGTTCCTGGCCCATCAGCTGTCCCTGGTATAAATAGGGCCGGATACTGCCCCCCAGACCCTGCGCCATGACGCTGTAATCGTCAAAGTCCGGCAACGCCCCACCCTGCATGACGGTCGGATCGGGATACTGTTCGATATTGTACATCGACGGATCGTCCAGCAGCGAGTAATTGTCATACACGATACTCGTCCCGTAGTTATTATAATCATAAAGACTGCCATTGCAATAGGTCGTCGTAATCTCGTTCGTCCAATAGCGCTCTTGACTGTACGATAACCTGAGGTCCACTAACCCCAAGTTGATATTGAAGTTATTTAAACCCCAGGTGGACGTCTGGACTTTGGATGCCGTGGAGCTATGCATAAAAAAAGGCGCGCCACCGCCACTCACACCACTCGTTGATTTACCATCGCTGGACAGCGAGCCGCTGATCTTCTCGCCCATCACCCCCAAACCGCCATTGATCCCGACATTCACCGAACTGAAATTGGTACTGATCGACAAGCCCACTGAAGTACTGCCAGTTTGAGTATAGGGAATGTCAGGACTAAGTTGGCTCTGGTAGCTCAATGACAACGTCGCTTTGCTATAGGGTTGCCAGGTAAGACTCAGCGGTCCCACACTTGCACTATACCCGACGCTGAACCCCTTATACGTATCGTAGGACTCCGACAGACCGAAACTGACGCTCACCGGAGTGTTGGCTACCCCGACGGTCAATCCCACCGAATAGTTGGACGAAACACCGCCTTCCCAATAGGTATGCGTATTGCCCTGCAGCCTGTCCCAGTCATCCGGCAGTCCGTTGACGCTCCGGCTGATCGCTCCGGGGTTCAGTGTCCAGCCCAGCCCCACCCAACTGGCATCCTCATTCGTCTGGATCCCCGCATGATAGGATAGCGATAACGGATACCCGCCTTCAGGACCGGGAACCTCGAGCAGCGGAATGTTATAGGTAAGATCGCCGGTCTGCAAATTGACCATGTCCGTCGTATCCACCGGCTCGAAGCTCGTCGCTTCAGGCTGCGTGGGCCCCGATGTCAGCGCATAGGAAACTGCCGGTGCGAAGGTGTCAGTCAAAAGGATGGTCAATAGCGTAGCCGCTACCATCCTGCGGGTTTTTTTGCCTTGCAGCATAGCGATAAAGTTTAAAGCAATAAAATAATGCCTTTCTTCCTCAGTCCGGTAAGTTCGTATAAATAGGGATAGAGATTAATTTCCGGCTGGTCCGCAGTCAACGTCGACAAACCAAATACAGCAGCCGACAATCCGGAAAGTATAGATAGAGAAAATAAATAACTCGGTGTGAAGTCCTTGAAGGTGGACGATAGTCGTGAAAGATAGTCATAACAGGTTAAGGGTTATAGGTTGGCTTTAAACAGCAAATAAATCTCATCAAACATAAAAATAAAATCTTGAAAAAAATCAGTATTTGAAAATTATTTTTCTATAACTTACCCGTATGTATATTTGAAAATTCCAATATCTGATTTGAACGGAATTTTATTTTGCCATAAATTTTTCCGGAAATTTTCCTTAGGATTGAAATTACCAATATATTGCTGACAGAATCGGAGTAAGTGTCTACCCTTAGACGCTGCGTCGTCCGCAAGTTGCTAAACCGATAATTCTCAATGTGTCGCTTATGAAAGAAAGACCCTTATTCCATTATAAGCTGAAAGCGTTTACCCTCACCGAAATGCTGGTGGTCCTCATCATAATCGGAATCCTCATTCTCCTGGCGCTTCCCAATTTAATGCCACTGATTACCAAAGCCAAAGCAACGGAAGCCAAGATCCAACTCCAGCACGTTTATACCCTCGAAAAAAACTATTATTACGAAAAATCGAAATACAGCAAGGATTTGACGGAACTGTCTTTTGAACAGCAAAAGCTGACAACGGATGGAGGGCAAGCCAATTACCGGATAGAAATTATCGATGCCAATAATACTGGTTTCAAAGCCAGGGCCACTTCGGTCGTGGATTTCAATGGGAACGGAACGTTCAATGTCTGGGAAATCGATGAAAATAAAAACCTGCTTGAAACCACACCTGATTAAATGCCTATAATCGCTCTCGCCTTCGCCGGCATCATTTTATTCGCCATCGCTTACCAGGATTTAAAGACACGATCCGTAAGCTGGTACCTCTTTCCTTTACTGGCTTTGTCCGGTGGAGCGCTTACCTTCTCCGAATTGCGCTCGCCCGGTTTGTTACTGTATTATATTGCTATCAATTGCGGTTTCCTGGTCCTGCAGTACCTCTTGTTGAAATTGTGGCTTTTCCTTAGAAATGGGCGAAATACGACCGTCATCGATCATTCTATCGGAAAGGGAGATCTGCTGTTCCTGCTGGCAACCTGTTGTTTCTTCTCCCCTGTTAACTTTATCCTGTTCTACATGCTCAGTCTTTTATTTTCCCTGTTGCTCTATATTTTTATCCGGAGATGGCATTTCTTCTCCGGAGATTTCAAGACCGTGCCGCTGGCCGGATTGCAAGCCGGGTTTCTGATCCTTGTACTACCCCTTTATGACATATTAAAACATCCGCTGACCGATGACATTTGGATATTACCGAAACTGACATGACAATGACCGTTGACAACCTTATCGTAGATCCTGTAACCATCCCACTCATTTCCGGCCGACAGGCCTGGCACTATCGCATTATTCCCTCGGATAGGCCTGATGGCGCCCTTGCCTTTTATGTAGACGAAGGACATTTTTATGAGAGCCTTGCGGATGAGCTGGAATTGCTGACGGGAAAAAAGGTAACCCTGAAGAAGCAACCGGCATCCCTCCTGCAAAATGCGCTGGAAAAGTATTATCCGAACGACCGCCAGGATAGCCGGTTGCAAAACGATTATTACACAGGGGATGCCGAATCCTTCCTCACCCACCTTATCGCGGAAGCCCGCAATCTCAAAAGCAGCGATATTCATGTCGAGATCTACGAGGAAAAGTGCCGGGTACGGATCCGCATCGATGGTGTGCTCGTACAACGGTATATCCTGGAAAAAAAACAATACCCGTCCCTTATCAATAAGATCAAGATCGTCTCCAATCTCGATATCGCCGAGAAAAGACTGCCGCAGGACGGAAGGATCTATTTTGAACATGGCGGCCACAAATTCGATATCCGGGTTTCCGTCCTGCCGACGCTTCATGGGGAGAAAGTGGTGCTCCGGCTTCTCAGCAATGACGCCACGAATATCGATATCCATACACTGGGCTTTTCCGCCTTCGACCTGGACAATTACCTGGAAGGGCTGAAGAAAAAACAGGGAATTATCCTCATCAGCGGCCCTACCGGATCCGGGAAGACAACCACCCTGTACGCCACGCTAAAATTATTGAATACCGATACCCGTAATATTCTGACCATAGAGGATCCCATCGAGTATACGCTCGAAGGCGTCAACCAGGTCCAGGTAAAAGAAAGTATCGGTCTGACCTTTGCCGCCACGCTCAGGAATTTCCTCCGGCAGGACCCGAATATCATCATGCTGGGTGAGATCCGGGATACTGATACGGCCAATATGGCGGTCCGAATGGCCTTGACTGGCCATCTGGTCCTTTCCACCATTCATACCAATTCAGCATGGGGTACGATCTCCCGGCTGATCGATATGGACATTCCGGCTTTTTTGCTGGCCGATACACTGGAGACGACAGTGGCACAACGGCTCGTGCGCCTGCTGTGCCCGGCCTGCAAGGCTAAAAGAGAATTTGAGCCGGGGCAGTTTCCGACCCGGTTGAGGTCCTTCAGGCCAGTGCCGGTCCACTATGTGGCCAAAGGCTGCCAGGAATGTTATAATACGGGCTTTAAAGGCCGAAAGGCCGTATACGAAGTCATACCGATGGATGAAGAGCTGGCCGAACAGATCAAAGCCCGCAATTTGTCCGTCGGCGATTTACTGGCCCGAAAGGGTATAAAGACTTTAGCGGAAAATGCTTTCGAATTGTTTGAGCAAGGACTTACCAGCCTTGAAGAGATTTATTCTTTACTGGCCAATTAACCATAAACCACCATGAAGAGCCTCGATATCCGATCCATTGCCGGCGCCCTCATTGCATTAGTCGTCTTTGCATTATGGCCGGCTGCCCGGTCTTTCAGCCAGACACAACCGCAGCCCGACCGGTTTCAGGTGATCGATCAGCGATTGCGACAGCTATCGGTAGCGGTACCCGGTCTCAAGGAAACAGCCGATGTCTCCGTGTCCAACGGCTCCCTTCAGGAATTCCTGCAAGGCCTGGCCGTCACCCATAACCTGAACCTGAACATCGATCCTTCCCTGACGCAGCATATCACCAACTATTTTTCCGATGAGTCGGTGGTCAGCATCCTTGTCTTCCTGGCCCGGCAATACAATCTGGACTTTACTTTCGTGGGTAGCATTATTACGATCAGCCCGTTCCGGGACCCCCTGGCTAATGTTCCGCCGCCGCCCAAAGAGCTCATGGTACAGTACAATGCTTCGACCGGACATCTGACGATGGATCTGAAGGATGATACCCTTATCAATGTCACCAAAAGAATAACCCGTCTTACAGGTCAGAATATTATTGTGCTGCCGGAATTATCCAATAAAAAAATCAGCGGCTATATCCAGGACATGCCAGTCGGCGGCGCTTTGGAAAAGCTGGCTATCACGAATTCCTTCAAGCTGAATTCAACCAACGACAGTGTGTTCGAATTGGAGCCACTGAAGGAAAATGAAGAACTCGTCACCACGGAAAATCCACCCCCCAATTCGAATTATTCTATCCGCACGATTTCCAAGTCCTCCGGCAGTTCCACCGTGCAAGTCAACAATGACAAGGCAGGCAACAAAATAGTCAACCTGAATGTGATCAACGCCCCGATCAAGGATGTCATCAAGAATATTGCGGAACAGGCCGGCATCAATTACTTCGTTTATTCCGACATGGTCGGCAACATATCGGCCAATGCCAAAAATATGCCCTTCGAAAGGGTATTGGGCTTTATTCTCCAGGACTCCAAATATACCTACAATGTCGACAGGGGCGTCTACATGATCGGGGATAGAAAGGACGAAGGTATAAGGGCCATGAAGCTGATCCAGCTGCAATACCGGTCAGTCGATTCCCTGATTTCCGTTATACCGCCTGAACTCAGACAAGGGGTCGAAATCAAGGAATTCCGTGAACTGAACAGTTTCCTTTTGTCCGGATCACAGCCCCAGATGACGGAAATAGAGGCATTCGTGAAGCAGATCGATAAAGTAGTGCCGATGATTACCCTGGAAGTGATCCTCATAGACATCACAAAAACAAGGACCGTCAGCGCAGGCCTTTCGGCGGGCACCTCGGATTCGGTTGCGCCCGGTGGCAGCATCCTGGGCAGCGGTGGGCTGAATTTTACCTTTGGCAACAGGGATATCAATCAATTCCTCAGCAATATCGGCCTGAACAATACCTTCAACCTGGGGAAAGTAGCTCCAAGCTTTTATGTCAACATCAGCGCCCTCGAAAGCAAGAACAACGTAGACGTTCATCAAACGCCCAAACTATCGACCCTGAATGGCCATACTGCCAGTCTGAGCATCGGCAGCACCAGGTATTACACGAATCAAACGCAGAATGTTCTTGGATCATTATCGACCCAGACCGTCGTCACCCAGCAATACATTCCGGTAGAGGCTAATATGGCCATCGACATCCTTCCGATCGTGTCGGGTGATGACCAGGTAACGCTGACCATCACCGTGAATATTACCGATTTTACCTCGGCGGACGGCGCTCCGGGTCCGCCCGAAACGTCCACCAGCAAATATAAATCCATCATCCGGATCAGAGACGAGGAAATGGTGCTTCTGGGAGGTCTCGAAAGGACCGAGCGGGATGAGACGGCCTCGGGGATTCCCATCCTTTCCCGGATCCCGGTCCTGAAATGGCTCTTTAGCCAGCGGTCGAAGACACTAACCAAAGTAGTATCCGTTGTCTTCGTTCGTCCTAAAATCTCTTATAATTAAGCCATGTTTAAAAAAATCAGCGACAGGATACTGAAGGTGACCAAATGTACGGGAGTAGAGATATCTCTGCTTTCCGGCGGGGACCTGCTCTTCAGCGGAGCGCTTCTGCGGCTGGACAAGAACAATATCCGTAAGGAAAAGGAATTTCATTTCTTATCGTCGTATGAGCAGTTGATGCAAAGAGCCGGCGCCGCGGCGCCGCTGGCCATCACGGTCAATGGAAGAGGCGTGTTGCAGAAATATTTCGCCCTGCGGGATCTGACCGACAGGCCAATAGAAATGATGCTGCCGAATGCCAATCCAAATGAATTCTATTGCATGGTCACCCGGCTGGAAGAGATCGTCTCCATATCCGTCATCCGGAAAGAGGTGCTGGATAAGATAGTGGCGGATGCCCGGCGACACGGTTGGCGGATCTTATCCGTGAGCATCGGGCTGGATGACGTCATCTACCTCCTGCCGCTTCTGTCGGCAGATAAGAGGCTGTCATCAGTCATCACACCCCAATTTTCCCTCCGGTTCAACGACCGGCAACAGGTAACGGAAATCGAAAATCTGGCATTTCAGTCGCCGGAAGATCATGACAAGGTAGAATATAATATCGGCGATCAGTATGTCAACTCCCCTGCCCTGCTGGGCTTTGGCGCCGCGACCGGGCTGCTGGCGAGGGATATCGGCGAAATCCCTGCCATATCCAACGAAATATTGTCAAAGGAAAAAGAGGAATACAAATACTCCAGGTATTACAACTCGAGCCTG